>JANQMY010000302.1 GCA_028279895.1 Alphaproteobacteria bacterium | reverse complement strand
CCCAATCGATTTCATCCGCGCGGATGATCAGGGGCGGCGCAAAGCGGATCGTTTTGTCATGGGTTTCCTTGGTGAGGATTCCCTGCCCCATCAAGTCATGACACAAGGCCCTAGCCGACACCACATTCGGGTCCAAATCCACACCGATCCAAAGGCCGCGCCCGCGTACATCCGTGAAGATGCCGTCGCCTACGCGCTTCAAACCGTCCATAAGATAGGCGCCCAATTCCGCGGAGCGTTCGATCAAACGTCCTTCTTCCAGCAGCCAGAGCGCTTCATACCCGACAGCGGCCGCCAGTGGATTGCCGCCAAAGGTCGACCCATGGCTGCCCGCGGTAAACACATCCATCACCTCTTTCCGGGCCAAAAAGGCCGACACCGGAAGCAACCCGCCGCCAAGGGCTTTGCCGACGGTCAGGGCATCGGGCCGAATGCCTTCATGTTCGAAAGCAAACATCATTCCGGTACGGCCGAGGCCCGATTGGATTTCATCCAAGATCAAAAGGATATTGTTGCGTGTGCAGATTTCCTTGACCCGGCGCAACCATCCGGCCGGGGGCACCCGAATGCCGGCCTCCCCTTGAATGGGCTCCACAAGGACCGCGCAGGTGTTTGCGGTAACCGCTTGTTCAAGGGCCTCGGCATCGCCGAACGGCACAATTCTAAAGCCCGGTGTCAGCGGCCCGAAATCGGCCTTGTAGGACTCTTCTGACGAAAAGCTGACAATGGTGGTGGTGCGGCCGTGAAAGTTTTGATCGGCAACGATGATCTCGGCCTGATCCGCAGGAATGCCTTTGACCCGGTAGCCCCAACGGCGTGCGGCCTTGATCGCCGTTTCCACGGCTTCAGCGCCCGTGTTCATCGGCAAGGCTTTGTCCATGCCGGACACGGTGCAGAGTTTCTCTAGGAACTTGCCCAGTTGATCGTTGTGAAATGCCCGCGACGTGATTGCCAACCGCGAGGCCTGCTGGGTCAAGACACTAACGAGTTTGGGATGGCTGTGACCGTGACTGACCGCCGAATAGGCGCTCATCATGTCCAGATATTTGTTGCCTTTGTCGTCCCATAACCACACGCCCTCGCCACGGGTCAACACCACCGGCAGCGGCTTGTAGTTTTGTGCGCAGTACTGATTTTCCGTCACGAGATGGTTCATTTTGGGTCAATCCTGCTCAGAATGGGACATGCCGTCTTCACAGCACACAATATGGAGAGTTTTTGCAGGATTTGGGCCGGTTCTGGAGGGCGGCCGCCGTAGATTACCTATGAAAATTCTTTGCTGGGCCGAAGATTCTTCGGTAACCAAACCTAAGACTCGGGAGGCAGAAGATCGCGTTTGGAATAGCCATCAAAGGCACGCACCGGCCGAAGGGTGATGCGGCTTTTGATGGTCGCGACACCATATTTCGGGTCGTCCAGAATGTTCGCGGTGAGGGCGCGATATTCCTCGACATCGCGGCAGAGCACTTTGATCACATAGTCGCACTGGCCGCTGACCTCATAGGCCTCAATCACTTCCGTCATGGATTTGAGATGCTGCTCAAAACCTCGCTGTTGTTGGGCGCCGTGTTTTTCGAGCGTGACCTCGGCGATCACCACCACTTGCGGACGCAGCTTCTGTAAATCGATATCGGCGCGATACCCCCTGATGATCTTCGCTTTTTCAAGTGCCCTCACCCGTTCCAAGCAGGCGCTTGCTGACAGTCCGACGAGTTCTGACAGGCGTTGATTGGTGACACGACCGTCTTCTTGAAGGATCTCCAAAATCTTAGCGTCTATATCGTCTATCTGTCCGTTTTTCATGAAATGCCGGGCTCTCTCCGCGATGCCACTTCATGCCTGTCTATCACGGACCGCGTGATTCTGGAGTCCCGACCATCAAGGCAAAAGGGCCACCCGTGCCGGGCAGCCCCTTTCCTTGTGCATATGTTGATTGGATTAGAAGTCCGGCGAGTCCATGGTTCGCTGAAGCCATATGGGCAATTCTGACGGTTGAAGATCGATATTCAACTCGACCATTTGCCCCAACTGCCGCACTTCTTGCTTTGCCTTGCCAATGGCATATCCGGGTACTTCGACCCGCACATACAAATACGCATAAGCGCCATCTACGCGTTCGTTCGCGTCCACATAAAAGCGGTACGTGAAGACAATGCGACCGCCTTGTTGCGACTGCTTGGCCGCACTTTGATTGAGTTCCCAGGTGCGGCCGGAAACCTTGTCATGCAGCTTGCCGGACAAGACGGCATCCGGTCCCCAATCTTGTGCTAACCCGCTGACTTTCACGATGACCGGGATACGGCCGTCTTGTTGCACCTCCTGCACCGGGTAGACCGGTTTGCGAATACCTAAAGGATAGGTTTGGTATGCTGCCGGTTCCGCCACTTCACCACCGGCGAGATTCTCAATCACCTCGATCGGCGGCGGTCGGTCATAGGGCACCCCGGTCATGACAACCGTGATGATGCTGGCACCGGTATAAAAACCGGCCAAGCGGTTTCGCGGCTGCAGGACAAAGTTCATGCCCACCGCCAACACCACCAGCAACAGCCCCATACCGCCCACCGGCACCGCAAAGCCTTCATTGAATTGATTGACCACCGTCGTGAGCTGCACGATGGCCGATGCTTCTTCCTTTTGAACAAGATCGGCCAAAACGGCGATCACCCCACCAACGGCTGCGGCGATCGCAACAGCCATTGTCGACCGATCTTCAGTTAGATCAGACATTACGCCTCCATTCTTATCGGGCAAACCGCCCGCTCTTACACCTGCGAAGTATGAAACCTCCCACCAGAATAGCCAAGGGCTCGCGACAGTTAGATGACGGCCCGCATGATGGCGAAAACCTTCAAGAAGCGCCGGTACCGGGTTGAAATTCTCGGCCTAAGGACGCAAATGGTTGTAATCGCTTGGTATTTTAGGAGTGCACAGGATGGACCTGCCCCCGATCAAAGACGATGACCGGATCAGTTCGGTCGAAGACCTGGAGCACCTATATGGGCCGGTCAATCCCAACTCCCTCTTCAAGGAGATTGACTATATCTCCGACCATTACCGGGCCTTCATCGAGAAATCGCCGTTTGCGTTGGTCGCGACCGTTGCCGAGGAAGGGCTTGACTGTTCGCCCCGCGGAGACCCGCCCGGCTTCGTTCGTGTGGTCGACGAAAAAACACTTCTATTGCCTGACCGCCGCGGCAATAACCGCCTGGACACGTTGAAGAACATCGTCCGTGATCCCCGTATTTCGCTGATATTCTTAATCCCGGGTGTGGGAGAAACATTGCGTGTCATCGGCACAGCGGCTTTGTCTAAGAATGCAGAACTTTGTGCGTCCTTCGAAATGCAAGGCAAAAGCCCGCGCTGCATCGTTATGATTTCTGTGCAGAGCGTCTACTTTCAGTGTCAAAAAGCACTGGCGCGCAGTAAATTATGGGATCCGTCCGTGCAGATTGAGCGCACGGAGCTACCAAGCACCGGTACCATGCTTCAGGCTCTTGCGCAGGACTTTGACGGCAAGGCATATGATGACAACTACCCGGAACGTTTGAAAAAGACGATTTACTGATGACGGACCCGGCGCTCACCTTCGAAAAGAAACCACCGGCCGCCTATATTACTCTGGACGACGGGGGGATGAATGTCCTAACAGCACCGATTGTTAAAGGGCTGCGAGACTTCCTTCAGACTTGCGTCACCGACACGGATATCTCGGTCGTCGTTCTCCAGGGAAATGCCCATGCCCTGACGGTCGGTCTCGACACGGAAACGGTCCTTAAACAAGATGCTACCGCCAACGCTTTGTTGTCCGATATGGGCGCCGTGCTGGAGCTGCTTTACCTCTCGCGCCTGCGCAGCATCGTGATTGCGGAAGGACACGCCACGGCGGCGGGCGCCATGCTGTTGTTGGTTGCGGACAGGCGTCTCGGCATCGACAGCAAAGGCAAGGTTGGCCTTTCTGAAGTGCGGGTTGGGCTGCCGGTACCGGAGCTGACCCAACAATTGGTCCGGGACCGGATCGATACGCCTGCTCAATACGCGACAACGGCCCTGGCCAGTTTAAGGACCTATCCCGACGCCTTCGCGGCGGGCTTTTTTGACAGCCTGCATCCGGATCGCACCGATGCCCAAGGATCGGCGGCCCGCTCCGTCGATGCGTTTGCCGCGCTCGACGAAGATGCTTATCTCAAAACAAAATTGGGCATGCGACAAGGTTTCCAGGACGTACTCAAGAACCGGCGGAACTAACCGGTTCCAGCAAATCCCACTTATTGCCATAGAGATCCACGAAAACCGCCACCTTGCCGTAAATCTCCACACGCCGGGCTTCCAAAAAAGTAACCCCGGCAGCGAGCATGGCCGCGTGGTCCCGGTCAAAGTCATCCGTATGAAGAAATAAGAAGACACGGCCCCCGGTCTGATTCCCGACGGCCGCGTTCTGTTTCGCCCCACGCGCTTTTGCGAGAAGGATCTGTGTTCCCCCATCCCCACGGGGTGCCATCAGTACCCATCGTTTTCCATTGCCCTGATCGGTGTCCTCAATTAGTGCGAAACCAAGTTTTTCAGTGTAGAACGCAATGGCCTCGTCATAGTCTTCGATGAGAACGGCCACATATCCGATGTGCTGAGGCATGGTCTACAGGCGATTCTCTAAGCGTCGTCACAGACGATTTCCAGAATGAACGGAATGGCCCGGTTCAGCAGGTCGTCTTCCAAGTGGACCTCCACATTGCGGTCGTAAACTTGGCTTACGTTATAGGCCATGCCGATCCCGCCCAACGCGATCTCATTTCTTGATTCAATGTCCTCGACAACAGTGATGAGATGATTCCACAGAAAAAGCTTCTCATTTTCAACCAACGTGGAATCATCGACCGGCGCGCCGTCCGACACAACGATCAAACGCTTGCGATGTTCGGGCCGCGCGTCAAGCCGGGCGGCCGCCCATTCAACGGCTTCCCCGTCGATGTTCTCCTTCAAGATGCTTTCCCATCGCAGAAATTGCAGCGACCACGGTATGGCGTCGTCCATGTCGTCTGCCGAGCGGTAGATGATATGCAGCAGATCGTTCAGACGGCCCGGTTTCTCGGGGCGTCCGTCCGCGATCCACTTTTGGCGTGACCGCCCCCCGCGCCATGCGGTTGTCGTGAATCCCAGTATTTCGCATGGCAGACCGATATGATTGCAGGCTGCCACCACGGCTTCACACAAAACCGATGTGCGTTCCGCCGTTTCTCCCCGCGTGGAGCCGGACTGGTCGATCAACAGTGTGAGCACTGAGTTGCGTACCTGACGCGGCGACAGTCGTTCATAAATGCCTTGAAATTGGCGTACCGCGCCGCTGCGCACTTCTTCGACCAGTTGCGGCGCTCTCCGTCTTTGATTGGACAATATCTTTTTCATTTCACCGACGCTGCGCCGGTGATCCGATTCAAGCAGTGTGTGCAGGCGTTCGCCACGGACTTCCACGTCGTAGCGTTTGGTGTAGACCCAGTACGTGTCACGCGGCCCGCGGCCCCGTCCTTTGTCTGCGGCCGGGTTTTCCGGATAGTCGACAAATTCCCCATATGCCTGATCGAGGTCGGGCAAAAGAGAGGCCGCCGTATCGGTCGTCGCCACCCCCATGGCTTTGGGAAGAGAGCGAATCCAATTCAAGAACTCTTGCGTGCGAGACATGTCTATTCCGGCGAAGTACCCCTACGGGCTAAGCATTTCATGGCGATGCCGCCATGGAAAGGGGGGCGGCGTCAGTCCGACCGGGTTTTGCCCGATAGGGAGTGCATCAAGGCAAGGGCATCATCCGCAAGCGCGTTCAGAATGTCCGCCGCAGGTTTGGAAACTGCCAACCCCGCCGCCTGACCGGACCAAAGGGCCGTAAACGATCCATCTCCCTTTTCTTGGGCCGCAGCACGCAAGGGCGCAAGTTCACGTGTGGCGAGGGGAAAGGCCGGCACCTTATCGCTCAACGGCCCCTGCTCCCGGACCAACCGGTTGGC
>JANQMY010000277.1 GCA_028279895.1 Alphaproteobacteria bacterium | reverse complement strand
ACCAAGACTGGCGCCGGTGTGCTGAACGTCACCGGACCCGGCGTTTCCGATTTCTCGACCGTGAACGTCAATGGGGGAACGCTCGATATCGCCGCGGCGGGTTCCATTACGAATGTGAATGCGGCGACTGTGGCGTCTGGCGCAACACTTGATGCAGGTGGTGCCTTCGACTTCACGGCAGGCGGGGACACGTTCGATATCTCTGGCGTTGTGTCCGGTGCCGCAACATTCGACATGCTGGCCGCCGCCGACACGCTGACGCTGCGCGACGGCGCCGACCTGTCCGGCTTTACCGGAGCGATCGACGGCAATGCGGGCGCCGACACAGTCGTTGTCGACAACGCATCCGCCCTCACCTTTAGCGGCACGCAGGTGACGAATTTCGAAACCCTGCAAAAAGACAATACGGGCGTGCTGACGCTCGCCGGGACGCAAAGCTATGCCGTCGCGACGACGATCAATGGCGGCACGCTTGATGTGGACGACACGCTGGAAACGCCTACCGTAACCATGGCGGACGCCACAATACTCAATGTGGACGGCACGGTTCAGGCTGCTGGGCCGACGCAGGCGGCAATTACCGGCTCGGCGGGTGCGAACACAGTCAACGTCAACGCTGGGGCAATGCTGCTGGCGACCGGCGATCTTGGCGATGGAGCGGATACATTAGACGTTGCCGGCACGTTGGACGCGGGCGCTGGTACGTTTTTCCTTGGCGCCGGCAACGATACGTTCACCATCAATGACGGGACAATGGTCATTGGCACCGTAGATGGCGGTGCTGGAACGGACGTTTTCAATCCGAACATCAATACCGTTGCGACACTTGGCGCTACGTTTGGTTTTGAAACACTGACAAAGACTGGTGTCGGCATCCTAAATTTGACCGGTCCCGGTGCGTCTTCGTTTGATTTTGTTAACGTCAATGCCGGAACGGTCGATGTGGCCGCGGCCGGTTCCATTACGAATGTGAATGCGGCGACTGTCGCGGCCGGTGCGACTCTCAATCTGGCAGGCGGTTTCCTCTTCACACCGGGAGCGGACTCGTTCGACGTGGCGGGCACCCTCCGTGGAGCGGGCAATATCGATATGCTGGCGGATGACGACGTTATGGTCGTCCATGCCGGTTCCAACATCAGCGGCTTCAGCGGCATGGTCGATGGAGGTGATGGGACCGACCAACTGAGAATACACAGTCATTCCGGTGTGTTGCCCGATATGTTCACGAATTTCGAAGAGATCTACCTTCTCGATGCGACGGATGCCGATGTGCACATGCCTGGCCTGGGTGCGCGTACCCTCGATGTCATGCTGGCCTATGTGCAAGACGGTTCGTCCCTGGTCGCGGACGGGAATAGTCCGGGCGTGACTAACATCATGGGCGATCTCGTCAATCTCGGCGTCGTAACCATGGCGGATGGCGGTGCCGACGATGTGATCAATGTGAGCGGCGATTATGCGGGCGACGGCATTCTGCGCATTGATGCGGCACTGGATGCGACGGCGGTGGCGGACAAGCTCGTCATTGGCGGGCAGGTCGGCGATGTGACGACGACTTTGCTGGGAACGGTTTCCAATGGAACGACGATACTCGAAGTGACCGATGTAGGCACGGGTGAAGGTGCGGCAACCGGGACGGGTCCCGGTGCGGGAATCGTGGTCGTCGATGTCTCGGCATCGGGAGGAACCGCTCCCGGAGACTTCGTCCTCAACGAACAGCTTGTGGCCGGGAAGTACGGCTATAATCTCAATCTGGAGTCAGACGGCATCTGGTATCTGCAAAGCACGTTACTTGAACAGGTTGCAGGTTATGTGGCGGCGCTTCCCGGCATGCTGGGCATTATGAGCAACGCCGTAGGGGGACGGGGCGACAGTCTCTATCAACGGGCGGGACAGGCGGACTACTTCGAACATCCTGATACGGATGATGCGACAGGCGATTGTGATCAGTCCGAGCCTTGGACGCGAGCGCGGGGTGGACACTTTCGGGACACGCCCGAGATCGGATCGCCCATGCGTATGCAATATGGCCAGTTGGAGTTTGGTGTCGACCGGTCACTCCACACGGATGCGGACGGCTGCCTCACATTGGGGGGGCGTGGCATTGTCGGCCGCGCTAATAGTGCCGCGCGGGATCGGGAAGATGAAACAGCCCGGTCAAGGCTGAATACACGTTATCACGGAGCCGGTGGTTCCATGACATGGCGGCAAGAAGGGGGGTTTTACGTAGATGCCTCGGCCCAAGCCGTTCAGTTTAACACCAGTGTCTCGGTGGATGGAGAGGGGACGAAGGCAGATATAGATGCCTGGGGCGTGTCGGCTTCTTTGGAAGCTGGATTGCGGAAAGAGCTTTCCGATCAGCTTTTCTTCACACCGCGCGTGCAGTTTGTTTGGAGTGGGCTTTATGCCGATGACTTCGTGGACGCGGACGGCGCGGAGGTTGCTCTTGAAGACAATCAGCAATTTACCGTCACGCAAGGCTTTGCAATTGAACATACGAGCGATGCCCATTGGGCGGGTGAAGATGCCAATCTAGCGGTCTATGGCCTCTTCGATATTCAGTATGCAGCGGACCGGGAAACATCCATCATATCGTCGGGTGAAGAGTTCCACCATGTGGGTAACAAGGTTTGGGGGCGTGTAGGTGCGGGGGCGACATTTGCGGTCAACAAAAACGTAAGTGTTTACGGAGAGGTGAGCGGCTCCGGTGCCTTAACCGGACGCCTGCAGGACTCACATGCCGTAGAAGGGAATTTCGGTGTGAGATTGCGGTGGTAAGGGAGGCTTATTCAGTAGAGAAACTGCCTGGTCCGCTAACTGAAGGGCCCTTTCCACAGTATAGGTAGCTATACCGTTTAATGTGTTGAATTGCAGAATGCCGACCGTATCGCCGTGATGCGATTGCCCCCAACAAATTCTAGTAACGCCCTGAATTTCGTTAGAAATCCGGTGTTTTTTCACATGTTAAGGCTGATCAAATTTCTTCCCAACTTTTAGTTGACAGTATTAAGTTAACATTGTTATTTTATCTCCATGGCAAGACCGGCATACACATCAGAGATGCGCGAAGAAATCGAAGCCGACATTCGGCGGGCAGCGCTAAAGTTGTTCGAGAAAGTGGGATATCGCGGCACCAGCCTGCGGGCGATCGCAAAAGAATTGGGGTGGAGCGCTACCGCGCTCTATCGCTACTACGACAATAAGGAATCCCTTGTTGCCGCCATACGCGCGGACGGATTCAAGGAAATTCAAGCCGTCATTGCGGAAGCGCATGAAGTGGCTTCCTCTGGGGTTGATGCGGGCGCAAATGGCATGCGCGCCTATGTGCGTTTCGCGGTGGAAAAAAAGGCGGTCTACCAGCTCATGTACGAGTTGGACCAGGGCGATGTAGCTGAACTGCCGATTGTCCGGAAGGAACGGCGCGCAGCTTTTGCCGCCGCCGAAGCCATTGCCGCCGACATCATCCAAGAAAACGGATTGTCATTCACCAAAAATGAGTTGGCCCATTTGATGTGGGTTGCCGTTCACGGCCTTGCGGCGTTGCAGGTGGCAAGCCAGCTCGATCTTGGCATGACGGGGGAGGAAGTTATTGATCCCCTAATTCAAACATTCATGCGTGGCATGTCTGAAAAGGGGTAAGGTTATGTATGACGTTATTGTTGTCGGTGCCCGTTGTGGTGGGGCCCCCTTGGCGATGTTGCTTGCACGCGACGGCCACAAGGTTCTGTTGGTGGATCGTATGGCCATCGGCACAGACATTATGTCGACCCATTTTGTCAAGCGGACGGGTGCAAGCCTGCTCGACAAATGGGGGCTGCTGAATTCCGTACGAGACGCCGGCACACCAGCAATCTCTGAGCTTCACTTTAATATCGACGATATCAAACTGTCTGGACAGGCGCCTGCCTGTGACGGGGTTGGTGAAGATTTCACGCCCCGCCGCACCGTCCTCGATCCTATCCTGGTGGAAGCCGCGGCCAGCGCCGGCGTAGAGGTGCGCGACCAGTTTACAGTCCGCTCACTGATATTCGATGAGGGGCGCGTTGCGGGCATCCGCGGTTCGGGCAAAAACGGCATTGAAACAGCTGAACGAGCCAAGGTTGTCGTTGGTGCGGATGGCATCCGGTCCTCGGTTGCCAAATCGGTGGGGGCTGAGATCTATGTGGATGGCGGGTCGCACACTTGCGGCTATTACGCTTACTACTCCGGCATACGGGACAAAGACCATGCGGCCAGTCTCAACATTCGTACGGGCGACCGCCGCTTTTACATCACCTTTCCCACCAATGACGGTCTCGATATGCTGTTTCTTTTCTGGCCGGCGGAAGAAGCAAGTTCCGTCCGCAAGGATCTTGACGGCGCGTTTTCCAACAGCCTGAAGCTGGTTCCCGAACTTGACGCACGTATCCGGACAGGAACGCGGGAGACACGCATTACCGGCTCGCATCTTTTGCCGAACTTCTTTCGGCGGGCCCACGGCCCCGGCTGGGCTTTGGTGGGGGATGCAGCGCTGCATCGCGACCCGATCACGGCGCAAGGCATCACCAATGCTTTTACCCATGCGGCCATTCTGGCGGAAGAGCTCTCGGCTGGCCTGAAGGGTGACAAGCCGATCGACCGGGCGCTTGCTGACTATGACCGGCGTCAGTTCGAAAAACTGAAGCCCATGTTCGACTACACGGTGCATCTGTCTATGTTGCAGCCCCTGCCCGGCGAGGTGGAACAAGGGCTGCCGCTGATCCGAGGAAATGAAGACGCGATTGGTGCTTTCATCGGTGCGTTTCTTGGCAGTGTGCCGTTGGATCAAGTCTTTTCGCCGCAGTTGTTGGCGCGCTTCGCAGCTGACGTGGAACGCGGCACACCGGAGCTTCGCCATGTCGCCTAAAGAGCAGCAAGTTCAAGACCGGCTTTTGTGGCTGGCGGATATTGAAGAAATCAAGCAGCTCAAGGCGCGCTATGCGCTTGCCTGTGACAATGAGTATGACCCGGCCGCCCTGGCTGATCTGTTCACGGAAGATGCGGTCTGGGATGGCGATTTCATGGGCCGAGCAGAAACCCGGGAAGGTATTCGCGCCTTTTTCACGGTTGCGTCAACCATTGTTGCTTTTGCGGTTCATGGGGTGAGCAACCCGCTCATAGAGGTGGCGGGCGATACGGCAAAAGGCCGTTGGTATCTGCATCAGCCGATGGTGCTGAAGGGAGATGGCAGTTGCTTCTGGTTCTGTGCGCAGTACGAAGATGATTACGTGCGCACCAGCAATGGCTGGAAATTTCAGCATGTGCGTGTGAAGCCGCGTGCTTTCACACCCTTCGAAAAAGGGTTCGGCAAGGTCTTGATGGCCGACTTGCCGGGGTAGGGGAAATCATGTCCGATCTTATCGATCATGCGAAAGGCTTTTATGCCATGGCGCTTAGCGATCCCGCGCAGGCGTGCGCCACCTACCTCGCGCCCGGCTTCACGCTCGAAAACCCGTTGCCGGATTATGTTCCTTTTGGCGGTGTTTATCACGGTGCTGATGGATTTGTTGAATATCTCACCAAAATTGGTGAAACGATCGACATGGGGCCGCTCCAGATGGCGGAATGGGCCGCCGATGACTGCACAGTGGTGGTGCGCGGAGAAGAGGAGAGCCTCGTGAAATCTACCGGGCGCAGATACCGGATGCGTTTCGTTCATTGGCTGACCTTCGACTCCGGCGGCAAGGTGATCGTCATGCGCGAATTCAACGACACTGCGGAAATGGGAAAGGCATTCGATCATGAACATTAGCCGACAACTCGCCGTATTGCTTCTTTTTCTTGGTGCGTGCGATGCCGGTGCCAACGAAATCATTTACGATGTGGAACATCAGCTCACAAAGGATCAGTATCGTGATCAGTGGCGTGAGGAAGACGGACAGATCGACCAGGCCCTAGAAGCTCTGAAGCAGAAGCACGGGAAACGCCCCAACATCATCCACATTATGTGGGACGATGCCAGTTTGGGAGAAGTGGGTATCCCGGAACTCAACAAAGTGCTGGGGTACGACACGCCGCACATCAATAAGATGGCGGATGAAGGCATGGCCTTTACCCGTATGTACACGGAACCGTCCTGCACGCCCTCGCGCGCAGCAGCATTGACCGGACGTCTTGCCGTGCGCTCGGGCATGTTCAAAGTAGGCTTCCCGCCTGAAGGGGCTGGTCTTCATGCTGACGAAGTGACCATTGCGGAAATCTTGAGTGCGAATGGATATGCCACCGGATTTGTCGGCAAAGGCCACCAGGGCGATATCGAGCAAGCCTATCTTCACAATCAGGGATTCGATTACGCGAATTTTTCAATCTACAACCAATACCCCTTCATGACCTGGAGTGCGCGGGCGGCCATGGCCGGCCAGGTCAACGGCCTCATGCCGTTTCAGTGGGACAAAAAACATACGCTGGATAAAAAATTTCGCCCGCTTGCTTACGTCAATCAGCTGGAGGCGCGCAAAGGCGGCACGGCGAAAGAGTTCATGGGCCCGCCCAATCCCGAAAACTACAAGAAGCTGATGCGCGTGCATCAAAAGCAGACGCTCGACTATGTGCGTGAACACGCGGACAACGATGTTCCGTTTTATCTTGCCTATTGGCCGCACATGGCGGACCCGTTCGTGAAACCGGAAGACCTCACCAGCAATGCCTCTACTTGGTACGCCTATTCGATGGAACAGCTCGACCGTGATATTGGCGAGGTGCTCGCCTTATTGCAGGAACTCGACATAGAAGAAAACACGCTTGTGATTGCTATGGCTGACAACGGGCCCATGCATGAACTCGCACCGAATGGTCCGCACGAGGTGATCTTCGCCGGTTACAAAAGCGATTATCGAGAGGGTGGTGTACGCGTTCCCGCCTTTGCCTGGTGGCCTGGCGTGATTGAGAAAGATCAAGTGGTGAATGACATGATCACCGTTCACGATCTTTTCACGACCTTCGCTCGGCTCGGCAATGCGCTGTCGTTGGTTCCCACGGACCGTGTCATTGATGGTGTCGATCAAACCGCCTTGTTGCTCAACGGTGAGGGACGGTCTCGCCGCGATTATTATCACATTTACACAGGCGACGTGTTGGCTGCCACAGTTAAGCAACAGTTTAAGCGCGACTGGACCAAGGAACGTCCTGGTTTGGTGACGGATGCGTTTACCGATCTCTATCGCGACACACGGGAAGAATATGGTGATATGCCGCCTTATCTCTGGGCGTGGCTCGCTTTCGATCACATGCGCGAACGGCATGTGACGCAGATGGAGAAGTATCCCAACCGTCCTGTTACGCGCGGTGTGCCTTATGAAGGGATCGGCAATCTAAGACATGACGCTAAACGCATGTCAGAACGGTTGGTGAAATACAACCTATCGGCGGCAGACCGTAACGGGGACCGCCCCTCTCCATCAGTCAGTGAATAGGGGGTATTTGGATGTTTGAGATCGTGCCTCCAAGAGTGACCGTAATTCACACCCGGTCCTGCCCGGATTCGGGGCCGTCTCAAAAACGGTTAGGGGAACCCAACAAGAGGGAGGCGACGCCCGTTCCATGAGGAGCGCTCTTTTGGGGCTGTAAAAAATCATGACGAATGTAGACACGTTAACACTTCGTCCGCTGTCGGACGTTGCCAGGCTTATTGCGTCGAAAGACCTTTCACCGGTTGCCCTTACGGAAGCAGTACTCAGTGCAATCAGGCAGAAGGACGAATATCTTAATGCTTATGTGGTCGTGGACCATGAGGGTGCCCGCAAGGCTGCGTCGGAAGCGGAAGGCGAAATCCTCAAAGGGCAATATCGGGGCCCGCTTCATGGGATTCCTATCGCCGTCAAGGATATCTTTGGAACCCGTGGTCTGCCCACGCGATGCGGTTCGATCATTGATGAGGTTTTGGTTCCGGATCAAGACGCAGATGTTGTCAAGAGCCTGCGCAGAGCAGGTGCAGTTATCGTTGGAAAGACCGTTACAACAGAATTTGCCCTCTCTGGATATCATCCAGAAAACCAGCCCCCTCAAAACCCTTGGGGTGAGAATAGATGGGCCGGTGTGTCGTCCAGCGGATCGGCGGTAGCGACGTCTGCTGGACTTGCTTTCGGAGCGTTAGGGACTGACACAGGCGGTTCGATTCGCTTTCCGGCAGCGGTGAACGGGATTGTGGGGCTTAAGCCAACATATGATCGGCTCAGCACCGCTGGTGTGTTTCCATTAGCACCAAGTTTGGACCATGTGGGGGTGTTCGGGCGCCGCGTACTTGATGTGATGCTGTTATTCAGTACCTTAGCAGGCCTTTCGCCAATAGACCCTAATCAACGGATATCAAAACCTCCGCGTTTGCGGATCGGCGTTGATCTTTCATTTATTAAGGTCCGTGTTGATCCTGAGGTTGCGACCGCGTTCGCATGGGCTGTTGCTGTGCTTGAAGAGCAAGGGCATCAGATTGTCGAGTTGGATTTCTCACAGTTTTCTGATTTTGCCGTGTTATGGGGGCCGGTTACAGCTCTGGAGGCTGTGCGTGTGCATCAAAATTTATTTACTCGGCACTCAGACCAATATGGTCCTGTCTTCCGAAACTTGCTGGAGCAGGGTTTTCGTTTGACTGCTGATCAAGCGGAAGAGCTCCGGATAGCTCGCCGTGTCGGGGTTGAGAGACTTTTAAACATGTTCCAGCACGCTGATGTGCTGGCTTGTCCGAGTGCTCCGTTTCCCGCCATGTCCCTGTCTGACTTTCCGCCCCACACGCCTCTGCCAGATGAGGCGGCTGCTGAGTTTGTTACCTTCACGGCGCCTTTTAATTTCGCCGGATTGCCAAGTATGTCAGCGCCATGCGGGTTCTCGAGTGACGGGTTGCCACTAGGTCTACAATTGATCGGCAAACATGGGCAGGAAGAAACCCTCTTGCAACTGATGAATGCGTATGAGGAGGCAACAGACTGGCACCAGTATTCGCCACCCGCAGGTCCTGATGCTTCTTAATACACGTGACCTGAAACTCTGGGCAGCGTGACGCAGTGGGAAGACGATAAGAAGTTGTTTCGGACACAAAAATCAAGTTTGCGAAACGCTCTGTACGTGACTTCCCAATGTGGTGCAAACACTGCACTTACATCGCACTTATGGTTAGGTGACAAAATGGATGTCACCGTTTCAAACCAATAAGTGTTTGAAAATGCTTCAAAAAATGGTGCCGCAGGAGAGAATTGAACTCTCGACCTCTCCCTTACCAAGGGAGTGCTCTACCACTGAGCTACTGCGGCGATGGGGTCGATGGCCCGCCAGCGGATCGCCGAAAGAAGCGCCTGCTATAGCGCAGCTGGCTCGGCAGGGGAAGACTGGATCTCGACTGAATTCCGTCCCGTCGCATATCTATAGTGTGTGGAAGTTTGAAGCACGTTAACATGCGGTCTATGAGCAAGGATCCAACCACCCCCACAAACGGGCAGGCGGTCTCTTCGAAGGAAGAGCGACTGTCGGCGGCGCTACGGGAAAATCTCAAGCGGCGCAAAGCTCAGTCTCGCCTGCGTCAGGGTGGCCTCTCGGCTGAAAGAACCTCCGCGCAAGAAGTGGGCGGGGGTCCGGAATCGTCGGAAAAGGACAAAAATTAGCGGTATTGAAGCCATTTCTTTGCCCTAATTGAGTGAAATCAAGACCGCTCATGCCATTGTCACCGAGACCTTAACGCCAAACTGGCTCTTTCCCGGGTGACCACATCAGGTTAGGTAAGCTCTATGGATAGCATCTCGATCCGAGGCGGTGCCCGCCTCAACGGACAAATTCCCATTAGTGGGGCAAAAAACGCAGCCTTGCCATTGATGGCTGTATCCCTGCTCACGCGGGAGCCGCTTTACTTGGAGAATCTGCCGTCGCTGGCCGACACCCGTTTTATGGGCGAATTGCTGGCCACGCTGGGCGTCGAAGTGGCCTATGGCGTAAATGGGGGCGGCCCCAGCGCCGTCCGGCTTCAAGCGCCTAAGTTGGTGTCGACCTTGGCCCCGTACGACCTTGTCCGCAAAATGCGGGCGTCCTTTTATGTGCTCGGGCCGCTCGTTGCGCGGGAAGGCGAGGCGAAAGTGTCCCTGCCCGGCGGGTGTGCCATCGGCACCCGGCCCGTCGATCAGCATCTGATGGCGCTGGAATCTTTGGGTGCCCACATCGATCTGCAGGACGGCTATGTGCTGGCCAAAGCCCCTAACGGCCTGGTGGGTGCAGAGATCGCCTTTCCCTTCGTGACGGTTGGCGCCACGGTGACCGCGCTGATGGCCGCGACCCTGGCCAAGGGGCGCACCACCATTCAAAATGCCGCCCGGGAGCCGGAAGTATCCGATGTAGCCGACTGTCTGAACGCGATGGGGGCGCGGATTTCGGGTATCGGTACGGCCACACTGACCGTGGATGGCGTGGCGCAGCTAGGCGGCGCAACCCATCGGGTTTTGCCGGACCGGATAGAAACCGGCACCTACGCCATGGCGGTGGCGATTGCCGGCGGGGAGGTGGACCTTATCGGGGCACGAGCCGATCTTGTCCAGCGGGTGATCGACGTGCTGTCGGAGGCGGGCGTTGAAGTCGCCGAGACCAATGAGGGGTTGCGTGTTGCCCGCAACGGTCACCGTGCGCGGTCGACCGACATCACCACCGAGCCGTTTCCCGGATTTCCGACCGATCTGCAAGCTCAATTTATGGCGTTCATGGCCACCGCAGAGGGTGAATCGACGATCAAAGAGACTATATTTGAAAACCGGTTTATGCATGTGCCCGAACTCAGCCGCTTGGGCGCAGAAATCTCGGTCGATGGCCAGTCTGCCTCTGTTACGGGCGTCGAGCGCCTAAAGGGTGCACCGGTCATGGCGACCGATTTGCGCGCATCGGTCAGCCTGGTGTTGGCCGGTCTTGCTGCCGAGGGAGAAACGGTCGTTAATCGGGTCTATCATTTGGATCGCGGGTTCGAGCGCATAGAAGAAAAACTTGGCGCGTGCGGGGCGGATATCCGGCGCGTCTCGAGCTGACAGTGAAAGGCAGGCATGGCGGATAAGCTTAATCTCATCGTCCAAGACGAAGACGACCTTCAAATCGTTTCGGCGCACCTCCAAGATGCCATAGCCCGAGTGGGAGACATCACTTATTTGCCCGGCGAGCGCCGCTTTGTGTTGATGTTCAACCGGTTTCGCTGGGAGCTTCTCGGGAATGCCGCCGCGCCGCGAAAGAAGGGTGAGCAAGACTATCAGCGCGTTCGGACCGGATTGCATTTCGACGATGTAAACCATGCCCAGGTGCAAGGCATCAGCCGCGCTAACGGTGACGCCGTCCTGGAGTTGTTGGCCATCGGCTTTGAGGCCGACGAACCGCCCTCGGGCAAAGTGTTCCTTACTTTCGCCGGCGGTGGCGCCATACGCCTGGATGTGGAATGCCTTGAAGGACTAATGCGGGATATCAGCGATGCCTGGCCGGCGAAAAGCTTGCCGGCGCATGCGGCCAGTGAAGCCGGAGAGTAGCGATGCCTGTCATTCTCTCCGCAACCTCGCCGGACTTTGAAGACCGATTCTCGGAACTCTTGTCCGTTAAACGTGAAACGTCCGCTGAAGTTTCGGATGTCGTGGCAGCCATCATATCGGATGTGATGGACACGGGAGATGAGGCACTTTTTCGGTATACGGACAAATTCGATGGCGTCGCACTTGGGCATGACTCAGTGCGCGTTTCGGAAGGTGAGTTGCGTGCCGCCATCGGTCAGTGCGACGCGGAGACCTTGTCTGCTTTGGATCTGGCGGCTTCCCGCATCAAGGTGTTTCATGAGCGACAATTGCCGTCTGACGACGAATTCGAGGATGAGGCCGGTGTTGGTCTGGGCCAGCGGTGGACGGCGGTTGGGTCGGTAGGGCTTTACGTTCCGGGTGGGCAAGCCGCCTATCCGAGTTCCGTGTTGATGAACGCAATTCCGGCCGTCGTGGCCGGTGTCGATCGGATTGCCATGGTGGTGCCGACGCCGCAAGGTGTGCTCAACCCGTTGGTGTTGGCGGCGGCTGCCAAAGCCGGGGTCACGGAAATCTTCAAAGTCGGCGGTGCCCAGGCGGTGGCTGCCCTGGCCTATGGGACCGCGTCCATTCAACCGGTCGACAAGATCGTCGGACCGGGCAATGCTTTTGTCGCGGCCGCCAAGCGTCAGGTCTTCGGAAAAGTGGGCATCGATATGATTGCCGGTCCGTCCGAGATCTTGGTGGTGGCCGATGGCGAAAACAATCCCGACTGGATCGCCGCGGATTTATTAAGCCAGGCCGAACACGATGCGTCTAGCCAATCTATTCTGATTACGGACGATAAGGATTTTTGCCGCCAGGTCCTTAAAGCAATCGACAAGCAGTTGGCGAACTTGCCGCGCGGCGAGACGGCGCGTCTCAGCTGGACCGATTACGGGGCGGCTATCACCGTGCCCACGCTGGACGACGCGGTTCCGTTAGTAGACGCCTTGGCACCGGAACATTTGGAATTGGCGGTGTCCGATAGTGAGGCGGATCGGTTGTCGCGTAAGATCAGAAATGCCGGGGCCATCTTTCTGGGCCGCTATACGCCGGAAGCGATCGGCGATTATGTGGCGGGTACGAACCATGTGCTGCCGACAGCGCGCAGCGCGCGCTTTTCGTCGGGTCTTTCCGTTTACGACTTCATGAAGCGAACGTCGCTGGTGCGATGCCGGCCCGACGGGCTTGCGGCGATTGGAGACGCTGCGGTAACCTTGGCGAAAGCGGAAGGGTTCGACGCCCATGCGCGCTCCGTGTCCATCCGCCTCAATCGGTGATCTACCTGCTGGATCAATCTGTTAACCGTTCACAATGTAAGTTTGCTGAACAAAGGGGCGGCCGACGAGCCCAACACGTAACATCATGATATCGCAGATCACATCGGTCTGGATTTGACGACATGCCCGACAGCACGCCATCCGACCCGACCCTGGAGGCATTCAGAATCGCCGATTTGATTCTGGACGAGCGCACGGTTGTGCGCCGGGGGCCGGATGTGGAGCATGAGCGTAAGGTGGCCATCTTCGACCTGTTGGAAGAAAACTTCTTTCGGCCGAACGGGTCCGAGGGTGGGCCTTACGTGTTGCATTTGGCCATCGAAGAAAACCGGCTGGTCTTCGATATCCGCACCGAAAGCGACGCTCCCCATGGCAAGGTTATTCTGTCGCTGACGCCGTTTCGCAAAATCGTCAAAGACTATTTCCTGATCTGCGAGAGCTATTACGAAGCCATCCGCAACGCCACGCCGTCTCAGATCGAATCTATCGATATGGGCCGTCGCGGCCTTCACAATGAAGGGTCTCAACTGCTGAAGGATCGTCTCGACGGCAAGATCGAGATGGACTTCGACACAGCGCGGCGGCTTTTTACGCTGCTGTGCGTATTGCATATTAAAGGGTAGGCGCCGATGACCAACGGCGACCGCCGCGCAGTGCCGGACGCTGTCTTGTTTGCCTGCAACATGAATGCGGTGCGGTCGCCGATGGCAGAGGCGATGTTGCGGCATCTGTTCCCCGGGAAAGTTTATGTGGATTCGGTTGGCGTGCGGGCAGGGCAGATCGATCCGTTCGTGGTCGCGGTGATGGAAGAAATTGGCCTCGACATATCTAACCATCACGCCAAGAGCTTCGATGAGCTGGAAGATACGCTGTTTGATTTGATCATCTCGCTCACACCGGAAGCCCATCACAATGCCCTGGAACTGACACGGACCATGGCGGTGGAGGCAGAGTATTGGCCCACGCAGGACCCTACGATCGCCACCGGCAGCCGCGCGCAACGCTTGGAAGCTTATCGTGCGGTGCGTGACGACCTATTGGCGCGGATCCGGGCAAGATTTGGCGTTTCTCCGGCACCAGCCGCGTGAAAACGTGCTTTTTGTGCGTTGGCGCTTGATTTTAAGCCGTTTCATCTGCATGGTCCCGCTCGACGTGATCCACAAGAGGAGCCAATGGCTAAAGAAGAACTATTGGAGTTTCCGGGCGTTGTGACGGAATTGCTGCCGAATGCGACGTTTCGGGTCAAACTTGAGAAAAACGACCACGAAATCATCGCGCACACGGCGGGCAAGATGCGGAAGAACCGCATCCGGGTCCTGGCCGGTGACAAAGTGCTGGTCGAGATGACGCCCTACGATTTGACCAAGGGGCGCATCACCTATCGTTTCAAATAAACGCTTTTGACCGGTCGCCGCCCGGTGCTCGTTTTAGCCAGCGGGTCGCCCCGGCGGCTTTCGCTGCTCGGCCAAATCGGCCTTGAGCCCGACATCGTCCACCCTGCCGACATTGATGAAGCGCCTGCGCCGCAAGAACAGCCGCGCGAGCTGGCGTGCCGTCTTGCCCAACAAAAATGCGATGCGGTCGCCGCCCACTTTGAGCGTCAGGGCACAAATGCCGTGATATTGGCCGCAGACACGGTTGTCGCGTGCGGTCGCCGGGTGCTTCCCAAAGCGGAAGATGTGCAAGAAGCGCGCGACTGTCTGAGTCTTCTCTCGGGGCGGGCACATCGGGTCTATACCGGCGTGAGTGTGGCCCATGGATCGGACCGCTGGACGCGGATTGTGGAAACTCGGGTGATCTTCGGCCGGATTGGCGCGCGCCAACTCGAAAACTATCTGCAGTCCGGCGAATGGCAGGGAAAGGCCGGCGCCTACGGGATCCAGGGCAAGGCGGCTGTGTTCGTGAAATCCATCAACGGATCTTATTCCAATGTGGTCGGCTTGCCGCTTCGCGAAACCGCCCATCTATTGGAGGCGGCGGGGCTGTCGTTTTGAGGCTGGCCTGTGTAGGTCGCGGTCTTCGACGACTTTGTGTTAAGCTTCACGGCTGACGCCAAGCGAGGACCGACCTTTGCAGAATGAAATTCTAATCAATGTAGGCCCTGGGGAAACCCGCGTTGCGACCGTACAGGATGGTCGACTGTGCGAACTGCATATCGAGCGGCGCCCTGCGGATCGAGACGAGGTGGACGGCACGTCCCGCGGCGATAGCGTGCTGGGCAGCATTCTTTTGGGCCGGGTTCAACGCGTCTTACCGGGCATGCAAGCCGCTTTTGTCGATGTGGGTCTCGAGCGGGCCGGTTTTCTCGGCGCGCGGGAGGCCCAATGCTTGGCAGAGATGTCCGCCATGAACGATGGGCAGCTTCCGCCTATCAGCGCGTGTGTGCGCGAAGGCGAAACGATATTGGTGCAGGTGGTCAAAGATCCGATGGCGGACAAAGGGGCCCGTCTATCCGCCAATGTAACGGTGCCCGGCCGGCTCTTGGTCTATGTCCCGAATCAGCCGGGTGTAGGTATGTCGCGTCGGATCGAAAATGAAGTTGAGCGGGAAAGACTGACCAAGCTGGTCGAAAACATTTTGTTGGAGACGAACACGGAAGGTGGCTTCATTGTGCGTACGGCCGCGATGGGGCTTGGCGAAGACGCCTTGAAAGAGGATGCGTTGCAGCTTCTTGAACTGTGGCAGGGGATCGAACAGACGCGGCGCCATTCGTCGCCACCCGTACTGGTCCACCGCGACATTGATCCGATCGCTCGTGTGTTAAGGGATTTCGTCAATCAGGATACATTCCGTGTGCAGATTGATGAATTGAACGCCTATCGGCAAGCCCTTGCCTTTCGGGACGAGCTATTGGGCGACCGCATGGTGGACATCGAGCTGTTCAAAGGGCCTGACAGCTTGTTTTCTGCCTACGATGTGGAAGGGCAAATCGAAGCCTGTCTGGACCCGCAAGTGTCTCTTAAATCAGGCGGCTGGATTACCATTGAGACGACGGAAGCGTTGACCGCGATTGATGTGAATTCCGGCAGTTTGACCGAAGAAACGGGCCTGGAAGAAACCAGCGTGCGGACGAATATCGATGCGGCTGATGAAATCGGCCGGCAGTTGCGCTTGCGGGGCATCGGCGGCTTGATTGTGATCGATTTCATTCACATGGACAAAACCGAAAATCATGCCCGTGTGATTGAGCACTTGGAAAAAGGGTTGGCGGGCGATCGCGTGCCGTTCCAAGTGTCCCCTATGTCTGAATTCGGACTGATTGAAATGACTCGCAAACGGGTGCGCGAACCCTTGTCGCGACAGTTGACGGAAGGGTGCCGTACCTGCTCGAGTCAAGGACGCTTGCAGACGGCCGCGACGGTCGCCAATGATGTTTTGCGTGCGGTTGAACGGGCGGCGCGTGATTACCCCGGCAAGCCGCTCAAGGCGGTCGCGTCCGGCGATGTGGTGCGATGGATCGAGGCCCGTGAAAAATCGGTTCGAACGGCGCTTGCCGAAAAGGGCATTCTGGACGTGCAGTTCGAGAAACAGGTGCCCTCGCCGCGGGATCGCTTTCATGTGCATGCTCTGGACGAGGTCACCACATGAGCGGTGCCGGATTGAAAACATGCCCGATTTGCGGCAAGCCACGCGAGGACAAATTCCGACCTTTCTGTTCCAAGCGTTGTGCGGATGTGGATCTGGCGCGTTGGCTGGGCGGGACCTACAGCCTGCCGGCAACCGAACCGCCCGACGATTTCGGAGCGGAAGCCGAGTTTTACGTGCCCGAGCCCGACAATGACCGGTAGGACGGCCGGCTTTTTCGCCTAACCTGTTGAAATCGCCGTAGATGTCCAGAGCTGGTATGGGGGCTGGTCGGTGCTGGACAGGCGCCCAAATTTCGCCTATACCCGGCGGCTCCGGCCTTACCCCAAAGGGTTTGGCTGGCTTTCCTTTCCGTGGGCCCAGGTAGCTCAGTTGGTAGAGCAGCGGACTGAAAATCCGCGTGTCGGTGGTTCGATTCCGCCCCTGGGCACCATTGGTTTCCGGTCCATTCTTGTCACATGGTTTACATTTGATACCGGAGACATGGTTTACACTTTCTCCGGGGTGAAGGGGTTGGGCCCTGGTTCGACACGGTCCTCTTCCCTGTCGAAGAACCCTAAATCATAGGTCATAAAAGTCACCATCCAGATCTGATCGGCGACCTCTGTGAGTCCCAGAACCTGACCAGCGAAGACGGTTGAGAGATTGATCTTTCGCTTTCCGATGCAGATGCGGCCACATCGTGTGACGCGCACGGTTCGGTCATGGAACGGATAGTCAGGTTCCGTCGGCGGCGCGTAGACCCG
>JANQMY010000259.1 GCA_028279895.1 Alphaproteobacteria bacterium | reverse complement strand
TGGAAATGGTGGTCGCTGGAGCAAGCCCTGTTCGGCGTGCTGCCGTCGGCGGTGTTCGTGGCGCTTTATGCGCTGCTGCTTGTGTTTTTCTGGGCCATTCTTTCCTTAGCGGCGCGCTCGCGGAGCGGCATTTGGCCGGCGGCTATGGCTGGTGTCATCGGATTGGTGACATTTTTGGTGCCGCTGGATCAGAGCCTGCGGGCCCGGTCTTTGCCGCCCATTCACGACATCACCACCGATATGGCCGCGCCACCCGAATTCGTAAATGCCGTGCCCGTGCGTTTGGCGTGGTCTGCAAATCCCGCAGCCTATGCCGGGGACGATATCGCCGATCAACAGGCCCAGTTCTATCCGGACATCCAGCCCATCACCTTGCGTCAAAACCCGAAAGAGGTGCTGAGCCGCTGTCTGCGCGTCATTGAACGCCAGGGATGGGAAGTGATTGCCGTGTCGCCCCAGGAGGGCCGCATTGAAGCGGTCGATACCACCTTCTGGTTCGGTTTTAAGGACGACGTTGTAGTGCGGGTCCGGCCGGTGGAAGGCGGCACGCGCGTCGATATCCGGTCGAAGTCGCGCATCGGGGTCAGCGACTTAGGCACGAATGCAGACCGCATCCGCCGCTTTTCGAAAGCCTTGTTGAACGACAGATAGTTCCGCTAAAGCGTGTCGCGCAAAAGTGGATGCCGGTTTTGCGCAAAAGACACGCGAAGAACAAAGACATAAAGCATGTCGAGTGAATCCGATTAAACGGGACATGCTTTAGTGGGCGGGTGCCAGGCTGTTGAGCGAAGCCAGGCTGCGCATCACATTCAATCGCGCACGCGCTTCGTACCGGCTTGAGAAATAGTCCGTAAAATAAAGCCTGTCGCGGTTGAGGAAGCGCTCCAGCACCTGGCCGCGCGCCGCGCAATACTGATCTTCAGGCACGAATGAATATTCCTCGCGGATGCCGGCTTCGTAGGCGTCAAAGAGATCGCTGCCGGCCCCCAATATCGATAAGTCCATGTCGAGGAAATAGGCGCAGTCGCTGAGGACGGTTGGGTCTGCTTCCTCCGGCAGTTCATGTTTGACCGTTGCCTCGATGAGCACGGCGGCGTCGCGGATAAATTCGGCCTCCATGGTGCCGGCAAGGTCGGCCACCATTTGAGCCATGCTTTCCCATTCATTATCCGATGACTGCGGATCGTAAACGATGTCGTGATAATAGATGGCGAGTTCTACAGCCTGAGAGTTCAATAGCAGTGGGCGGATGGCTTGAAAATGTGACAGCAAATTGTCCAGGTGATCGCCATTGTGATAGGCGCGACCCGGCGCATCGTAATACGCTCGAATCTCTTTAATCTGACTTTCCGACAGCACGCCGTTCATCGCATTGCCCCTAAAGGGAATATCGAAGTGCAAGGAGACAACCGTGTACGGATTATGACATTCGGGTAATGCTGCGTTGCCTGCCCAACACGCCATTCACTCATACGATAGGAGGACCATGGTCTGCTGGTCAAGTATCGCCTCAGGCGAACAAAGTTAACGAACCCTGTATGCTGATCGTATCCGTGCCGACGATTAGGTTCGACCTAGTGTTTGGATCTATTAACCCTAGTTAACGAATTGTTGGTCGTTCGAAACGAGAAACGATCCGGCTGCGTCGCAATGTAACGTTTGACGAGGGTTGATCCGCTCACATCTTTGTGTTTATTAACAAATATTAAAAAATTTCGTGTGCTGCCTAATCCCTCCGCTGTCATACTAATTGTGACATTCCCGATACAGACAATTTGTGAATTTGACAGTTCAGCAACATGGTGAATTGCCGTTCTTGATCGGTATGTGACAAACCCGTGTTTGGGATTCTGCTGCATTTCCAAAGGGTTATCGTTCGGCTGCCGACGCCCTGTCTTTTGTCCCCTGCGACATGAGGGGGCAATGTCATAAATCCTTGATGGGACGATTGTTCGTTAAGCAGCCCGGTCCCGCAAAAATATGTCAGAAGTCTCCGTTTTTTGCCCCCATTTGTGTCTGGATGTGTCACACTTATCGTCGCAATAAAGTGCGATAATCGGGCAAATCCGAGGGCCTTATTGGCGTAAGATACCGTTCGAACAGAGGTTGCGTCGTGGACGGTGGGGCGAATGACAAAGGGTATGCCGCGCGTATTGAGGCGGCATTTAGGGAGCTGAAAAAAGCCGGCAGCCGAGGCGAAAAACGCCTGGGAGCGTCGGGCCCTGAACAATCTTCGATAGTAATTGGTGGCGAAAATACGCCTGTTGATGTCGACACCCAGGGCGCGCCCGATGGGTCAGCAGACCAAGACAGAACTGGCAACTCTGACGCGAGCGCTGCAGAGGTTCGGGACCACCGGGCGCCGGGACGGCGTGTCCTCCGCAATATCTCCTTTGGCATGCGCCGGTCGGCTGCAGCACCGGCACCTACTTTTGCTGATTTCGACGACGAGGATGCGCTGGACGACATGGAGCCTGTCGAACCGCCCCTCGACCGGGATTCCGAGCGCTACGCCACGGCAGATGCGGTGTACGATTTTGATGAGGAAGAAGACGTCCTTCAGTCCGCCGAGGGCGAGCCGAACCTTGAATATTTTGCCGATCGCTCGGCATTGCTCCTTCTAACGCTTCAGAACAGCCTGATTACCATCCTGACGCTGGGCACATACAGGGTCTGGGCACAGAGACAGGTGCGTCGGTTTTTGTGGAGCGCGGTAAGCTTTCAAGGCGAGAGCCCAGACTTTCAGGGCAGGGGGACCGACTCCGCCTTGGCCTTTATGCTTGTTTTCGCAATGGTCTTGGGGCTGACAGGGCTTTTGATCATTGCACCGCAGATCTTCGTACCGCTTAGGCCGGTCACCGCTACGCTGGAGTTGTTCTTCCTTGCGGGCCTTTTTCTGACCTACCAAGTTTGGCTGCAATGGCGTCGCCGGTACAACCTCGACCATACGGCTTGGCACGGTATCCGCTTCGAACGTCTGCCTCAATCGCCGCGACGATTATTGCCGTTATTAGGTGTGTGGTCACTGGTCTTGCTGACGGCCGGCATGGCGTATCCGCTGGCCAGGGTAATCGCTGCCCGCGACCTGTTTCGCGATGTGCGCTTTGGCCCGGCATCGGTGGTCATCGACGCGAATGCACAGCCCCTATTGTTGCCGTGGGCTATCGTCTACGGCACGCTACTTTCAACTTTCATCGTCGTTGGGACCGACTTGGTCTTCGATTATCAAACCGCCTCCGGTCTTGGCATTTTGCTGTATTGGGGTGGCTCGATGTTCCTGATCCTGGCCAGTTTCGGTGCTGTTGTCTGGTACAAATGCGGTGAATTCGATTATTTCGTTTCCAACATTTATGTGGGGCAGTCGCGGGCCTACACCGACTTGCCGGCGTGGCGCGTCATGATGAAGGCGGCATTGCCGGTGTTCGGCTTCTTGATCTATGTGCTGTCGATTTTCCTTTTTGCTTTCTTTGCCTTCGATGCATTTCTTCAACTGACGGCCGAGGAATTGCCGACCGAGGTTCACGTGAACTGGCTGTTTATCGGGCTGGGATTTGCCGCAACGCTGATCGGCGGCTTCATCTATCAGCTGCTGCTCAATCTGTTCCGGTTGGACATGCTTGCCCTCATCGCGGAAACGGGGTCTATCGACTAGCTGTGAGCTTTCGACAGGTTGTCCATTCGGGCCTGACCGAGGAGACTGGAGTTACCAAGCTTCAGACATCCTAGGAGAAAGACCCGAATGAACATCCACA
>JANQMY010000249.1 GCA_028279895.1 Alphaproteobacteria bacterium | reverse complement strand
GGCCGGGACATGACGTTAACGGGCCGAGCGCCTCGAATATAAGCGGCAGCATGGACAAGAAGATCGGTGTACCGACCAAAAGCACCAAAGATGCCGTGAGCACGACGAAATAGGTGTCAAAACCACGTGCGCGCAATGTCGGCCACAACATATATCCGGTGAATATCGTCACGCACACGACCAGGCCCGTCGACGATTGAGATCCGATCACGCAGATAAGGGATAAGACGATCCCGCATAGGATCCAAATTCTATGTTGCGGTTGGATATGATAAAGATAGAGCAACAGAACGAATGTCAGCGCGGACGCGTTGCCGAGTCCGTTTTTGTGGTTGAATGCGCCTCGCCACGCCCCCTCATGCACCATGGTCATGATTCCGAAGCTTGGGATCGTGAACACAAAGATGATCGACAACACAATCGTCGTGATCATCACATAGGCGCAAATTTTGAGGATGCCCTCCGTGCTATACCGCATACCGAAATAGACGGCGGCCAAATTGCACGCGGCAAACCCAATGGCACCTTTCAACGTCTCGTCAGGCACGCTCGACCAAAGCACGGAAACAAGGCAGTAACTGATCAGGATGACGATGAGGAAATTCGATTGAAGCGTAAAATAGACCTCTGACGCTTTGTACCAGAGAAACGGAATAAGGCTCAGATAGAGGCCGAACCTCAAAAGCTGCAGAAAGGTGGAACTTGACGTCTCGTCGGTGACGGACTGTCCAGAGAATCCGTCAAAGGCAATCAGCGTGAACAGCGCACCGGAGGCAAAAAAGAGAAAATAGAAAATATATGCGTCTTCGATCGCGCTGGTTTCGCGATAATCAGTCGGCGTTTGGATAGCCTGAAGACTCACTTATGCCCACCACGTCTGACGCACGGGACACAAAGATCACTATGATCGCCGTCTGTCCCACTGGCTACGTTTTCGTTAAACGGTTTTCTTTATTTTTGAATACCACAAAGTGCTGCAACCTCAAACGGGCACAGCCAAATCGTTTGGGCCCCTACCATCGGTTTCTCTGTGCCCCTAGCCGGCGTCCAGCCCTGGCCGTCCCCGTCTCCATGGCAATAGGAATATTAACCAAAACTCCTTAGATTGCGCGTTCAGTTTTACCAAGGCTCTCCAAGTCACTGATGGATCAAGATCAGCTTACCCAACACAGCCTGGCCGAATCGGATGCAAGCGAGGCTTCCACTTCCAAGCTGAAGGTGTTGTGCATCGCCACCGCCATCCATGACTATGCTCTGGAAATGGTGAAGGCACTATCGCTGGCGGCTGAGGAGACACCCGCGGAAATTACCTATATCGGCCCGCGGACCATTGCCGGGAAGTTCAAGGGTTATGTCCCCAGCGGTGTGGAACCGATCTTTCTCGACTGGCCCCGCCTCCGATCACCCGGAAACGCCGCTCTGATCTGGCGGATCTATCGCGAAGTCTATCGCCGCCGCCCACACATCATCTACTTCCCGGGAAACTCGGTTGCTTGGCTGTCACTCTTTTTGTGGGCCCTGCCGAAGTGCAAGGTGATCGCCACGGTGCATGATGTGGAAACCCATCCCGGCGATGTCTACACAAAGAAGGTCCCGCCCTTTTTCGATGCCATCGTTCGGCGTCGCTCCGATACGATCATTGTTCACAGCGAAGAGTTGCGAGCTAAAGCGGCTGAAAAATTTTCGCGGCCGCCGAGCGACTTCTTTGTGATGCCGCACGTTGCCCTTCAGCAATATCGCTGGATTGCTGAAAGCCATGAAGCGAAACGTAACGACAGACATTTCAATGTGCTGTTTTTCGGCCGCATTCTTCAATACAAGGGTCTAGAGCACCTGATCAATGCCGCGCAATTAGCCGCCGACAAAATCCCTAATCTGCGCGTGATCATTGCCGGTCGTGGACCGGACCTCGACCGCTGTAAGTCTTTCATCCGTCAAGCAGAGCTTTTCGACATCCACGAAGGTTTTGTGGAGGAGGTCACGGCCGCCGGGCTCTTTCAGAACGCCGACGTCGTCGCCCTGCCCTATGTGGAAGCTTCCCAAAGTGGTGTGACGGCGATTGCCACCTGCTTCGGCATTCCCGTCGTTGCGAGCAATGTGGGGGATTTCCGAACGGCAATCCTCGACGAACCGAGCGGACCCTTCGGCACATTGGTGCCGCCGGGCGACCCGAAAGCCTTAGCGGATGCTTTGGTTGAGATTCATCACGATAGTCAGCTTCGAGCCAATTATGGACGCAACGCCTCGGCATCCGCCGAAGGCCCGCGCAGTCCATTGACGGTCGGACGCAGCCTTCTAGAGCATTTTGCATTCAAGGTCCGCCAATCATGAATGGTCACCGAGGGAAGAGATTTGTACGCTTACGGATTATCCAGCTAACCGATGTGAGATGTATGACGGCCGACACCGAAAGCCGGCCAGCAATACACATTCCATCAAGTATCGCGTCCTCATCGCGGAGGCTTAACCATGTTTCCGATTAATTGGTGTCTCACGGCCCTTAAAAACGGCTATTTCTGGACTGATTTGGCGAAGTTTGTTAAGCACAAAAAAGGGCCATCATTTTTTGATTGTAATACAAGTGAACCAAGTTTGGCGCCTCGTCCCCGAAACAGGCGGGGCGATCCGCGGACAAACTGCACCGATGGGAAGCTCGTATGTTTACGCGTAGATCTTTTCTGAAAAAGAGCAGCCTGGCCGGCGCATTTGTCGGCACAACCCCTGCCCTCCTTGGTGGGTGTTCGCGCGCGCAGACCGCTGCCGTGGCGGCCGAGATCGGCTTTGACGATGAAGCGCCCCTGCGGGTACGCGCCGAAAACAACGGACGAATATTCGGTGCCGCTTTGACCGCCGATCAGCTCCGGCGGGACAAAGAATTCCGCAACGCGGTTATTCGTGAATGCGGCATGTTGGTTCAAGAAAATGACCTGAAGTGGTTCTATCTCCAGCGGGACGGCGGTGCCTATGATTTCCGCAATGCGGACTACATTCAGAAGTTCGCGCAAGACAACGGGATGCAAGTCCGGGGGCATTTGCTGCTGTGGTACCGGTCTATCCCGTCCTACTTGGATGACCTGGTCAACAAGTCGAACGCAGAAAAAATCATTGTCGATCACATCAACAAAGTTGCAGGACGCTACGCAGGGCAAATGCACAGTTGGGACGTGGTCAACGAAGCAATCAACATCAAAGACGGATTGGAGGGCGGATACCGCCCTAGCCTATGGTTCGATGCTCTGGGGCCTGATTATTTGGACCTGGCCTTCGAAACCGCTGCCAAGGCCGACCCGGACGGCATGCTGATCTATAATGATTATGCGCTAGACTACGCACGCGAACAGGACCACGAAAAGCGTGCCGCTGTTCTGGCCTTACTCAAGCGATTGAAAAATAACAACATTCCTATTCATGCCCTAGGCATGCAGTCACACCTCAATGCGGGGCGTTACCCATTCGACCGAGACGTATTAATTCGCTTCTTCGACGAAGTGGCTGAGTTGGGTCTTCGGATTTACGTCACTGAACTGGATGTCCAAGACAAGTGGATTTCAGCCGATGTAGCCTCCCGGGATCGAAGCGTTGCCGACGAATACCGGCAGTTCGCCGACGTATACACCACTCACCCGGCGGTAGACGCGGTTGTCACTTGGGGCTTGAGCGACCGTTACACCTGGGTGAACGAGCACAAACCGCGTATCGACGGCCTTCCCCAGAGGTCCTTGCCGCTTGACCACAAGATGCGCCGCAAACTCGCCTGGAAGGCTTTAGCAGACGCTTTCGACAGCGGGACCAAGCCGAGCGGATAACGAACAAAAACTGGTCAGACGCCAAATGAACGCAACGCCGAAAATCTCCGTAATCATGGCAGCATACAATGTCGCCCCCTACTTGCCGAAAGCATTCGACAGCATTCTTGCCCAGTCCATGCCGGACTTCGAGATTGTTATCGTTGATGATTGCTCTACGGACGAAACGCGGGAAGTTATCGGCAGCACGGCCAACAAAGACCCTCGCGTCAAACCGGTCTATCAAGAACGCAACCAAGGTGTCGGTGTTGCGCGAAACACGGCAATCGACAATGCAAGCGGTGACTGGATAGCCGTGGTAGACACTGATGATTGGATATCGGATCACCGCCTGCAATCCATGTTGACCGTTGCTGAAGACCATGCAGCAGATTTGGTTGCAGACGATCAATACTTGGTGGAATCGGAGGAGGAAGAACCGAAGCAAACCCTGCTTTCCCATGGCGAAAAAGGCGTTGAGCTTATGACCGCCCAAGACTTCCTGCAGCGAGACGCCCCGGAAACGAAGGGTTACGGGCTCCTGAAACCGATCATGCGCCGCGCCTTACTGAACCAACATGGAATCCGGTACCGCACGGCCTTCTCACGGATTGAAGACTGTCTTCTTTACAGTGATTGTTTGGCGCACGGTGCCAAATTCTATCTGACCGCCGAACCCATGTACTTCTACCGCATCAAACGCGATGGCGCCCTTACCCAACAATTTGATGGGCTGGATGCGCTGAAGCTCATGAGCCGTGGTCAGGACATCATCGAGGAAGCGTTTGCCGCGACAGCAGATGCCGGCACAAAACAAGCCGTCGAGCACCGGCGGCATCTGATCAACCAAAGTCTCTATTACAGAGAAGTATTGACGCTGATGCGCCGCCGTGAAGTTGGCCGGGCCGCCAAGCGATTTCTTGGCGAACTCGCTTTTGCGCCAAATTTCATGTCGCGCTTAGCGCGGGCGGCGTCGCGCCGTGTCAGCGGTTAAGCCGGCTCCATCTTCTGTTCGTTCTTGAACCGCAAGATTGCATCGACCTGTTTTCCTTCATATTCGTCAGCGGCGATATCAAGCGCCGAACAAATGGTCGGGAAAAAGTCGATGGTATCGACCCGGTCGTTGAGCACCTGGGCATCAATCCCATCACCTGCGGCAAGGAAATAGCCAAACGGCGTGTGATCACCACGCCGCGCATCGGGAAAGGCGCGGCGGATGGTGCCAATCTTGTCCGATTGGATGTTGTTGATCGGTCCGCTTCGGTTCCAGGTCACCAGAAGATCGGGCAAACGATCCATAAACTCACCCGAATAGTGGTCGCTGGGCCGAATGACTTCTTCAACCAATCGCTCATTCGAGTCGAGATTTGTAATCGCCAGTAGATCCTCTGTCAGTTGCCCAAGTAAACCGTCCAACTCGGCGGGATCTACCTGACCATTGGCTTCGCGGCCCTTGAGATTGACGCGCACACCAGCCGTCCGATTGTTCACGAAGACTTCGAAGAATCTCCGGTTTTGGCGATTACCCGAAAACTCACCGTCTTTTGACTGTAGCATGCCGTTGAAGTGCTTCTTGATCGGCCGCAGCTTTGCGCGCGCTTCCGGTGGCACCAGATGCCAAACCGTGCGGATCTTCTCCTTCAGGTTTTTCTCGCCGTGGCTTTGAACACCTTGCTCGAGATTTTCGAGAATGCGATCGAGGATTTTTGTCCCCGAGTAATGCGGCCCCATACCGTGACTGATGAACAACAACGCAAGTGTCCGGTCATCGATACAGGCCAGCACCTCACCGATTTTCTTGTCCAGCAACATATAAGCATCGCGAATGGGATCCCCCATCGCTTTGTGAAGGGCTTCCGAGTATTCCGGATGATCTGGTTTGCTCACATGCCACAGCTTGTGGCCGATGCTATGGCAGTCTGTGAACACCGCCTCAAAATAGTCCCAGCCACCTTTATTCAAAAAGTGACTGATCAGCTTTCCCTTCTTATCGAGACGTTCCAGGTACAAATCGCGAAAAGCGATATGATCTGCCACGCTCTCAAGAATCCGGTTATCGCTTTGAATGCCCTCAGTCGGGTCGGGACCGACCAGATCCAAAACTTCTTGAGCAATCTCCGGTGGATGCGTGGCAAATTCCATCACAGGCCCGCCCTTTGCCGGCACATGGGCCGCCCAGTCGAAAATCATAATGCCGTTGAGCGACGGATCGATCTGACAGTAAGGCGCATCGATCACGGCGCAACGCTTCCCCTGTTTGGAGAAGTATTCCCACATTAGATCGGTCTCGATATCAGATTGCTTGTAATACTCAAATTCATAGGTCCGCGGATCGAAGTACCGCATCGCCTCGTACTGCTGCTGCTTGCCAGGCATCTTACCGGTGTGAAATGTAGGCCAGACGGCGCCCGCCTCAAACCCGACGGGATTCTGGACCGATCCCTTCACCCCGCGCTTTATCAAGGCCGCAATATTCGGCAGGTCCCCCTCACCGGCCCACTTTTCAAGCAAAGTTGGTTCCGCCGCATCAACACCGATGACAAGAACTTTGGTTTTTGGCTCAGACATTTATACAACCTCAACTTGCCGATAACACATATGCCATTCCAGCCCGAGACCGCCGACTGGTAAGCAAAACTCGACAGATACTGTCCTAATCCTAGGTGCTAAATCCTAAGATTAGGACTACACGTTTTGTCACGAATATTGCGTCAAAAAGCTGCAATCGCCAGACCTAACGTCATCCTTAACAGAAATGGTTAACTCAAGCTCCAATTGCCTGAAATTTTGAACCAGCTCTACCGGCTCCCGCACCGGTTTGAAGAAACCGTTGTTCTTCCCCTTCAAGCACCAATGCCGTCAGAACACCGGTCATGTATGCGCCGGTGTCAATGCCGATCCGGTTCGGTGCGATGACCGGTTCTTCAGTTGGGGTGTGACCGTGAACGATAACCTTGCCGAAATCCTCCCTCGAATTCAGAAATGAGTCCCGTATCCAAAGCATGTCCTCGGCCGATTGCCGTTCAATGGAGATGCCTGGCCTCACGCCCGCATGAACCAAGAAATAATCCCCAACCACCGCCGAAACCGGCAGGTTCGATAAAAAATCCAGGTGCGCGTTGGGCAGCGCATGCGCAAATTCGACCGCAGCCGCTTCAAAAACATCGGGCTCATCAGAGACGGTCGGTCCCGTCACACCGTAACTGTGCAGTGTTTCAAGGCCGCCGTAATACTTCCAGGTACCGCCAAACTTCGGCTCTCTAAGAAAATCGATAACTGCCTGCTCATGATTTCCCTTGAGGAACACAGTTTCGAAATCCGGAAACGGCCTGGACAATAGGAGATCGATGACCCCTCGCGAATCCATGCCGCGATCCACATAATCCCCCAAAAAAATGACTTTCACTTTAGTTGACGGGTCGCGATGAGACGCATCTTCTTTGATAACGGAGATGAGATCTTCCAGAAGGTCGCGGCGCCCGTGAATGTCGCCGACGGCATAGACACGCATGTTCTCAGGCGTTCGCGGCCGATTCTTGCCGCCTTTGCCGGATGCCCGGCCGGCTTTTCCGCCACCTCTAAACAACCATTTGAACAACCGCGTCTCTCCCACTTCCTAACCTGCGTGGCCGCTTCCGCTCTGCGCGACGCAAGGTATCTGGAAGGTTTTAGCACCTTGTACCGCCAAAGTAACACCAGCGGATCTTGTGTTCCGCACTGTACATCCATGGCCTTAATGCCGCCTAACCCGCCTCTGGCGTCGGTTATGCTCTGCGTCTTGGCCCCGCAGCGCTGATACGGTCGCGATAGGGCACGGCGGCATCAAAAGGCGGAAGAAACATGGGATCCGATGGATGATCGTCCAGACCGATCGCGTAGCGTTTCGGCGTCGCTTTCACTTTCTTCTTCTTTGGACGTGCCGAACTCCGGCTCTCTATCGTCAATGATCGCAGCTCCGGTGAAGCCGCAGCCGCTCGAGTTGCGGCTATTTCTACGCTCGGCCGGGCCGCAACGATGGTGGGGGCCTTATCGGCAACCGAAGCGCCTGGCCGGTCTAAGGGCAAAATGCGGCTCAAACGGCCGATGAGGGCGGCAATCAGAAGCGCAACGATCAATACCAGCGCAAACACACCGAGTTGCCCGGAAATTCCATCAACGCCCAAGGCCTGCACCTGGCCATCAATCCAATAGCCTAACTGATTGAAACTCATCGATTTTTGCCCCACCCGCACATCGCTTATCCGCGCGATTTGCAGTACTACGAATTTCATAACCCCTATTTTGCCCCGGGCATGCAGGTTTCAGGCCTGTTTTCGACCACACCGGAACAAACGCAGTATATGGGCTCAAACCATCAAAATACACCAGAAATGCAGCCTCCCGACGAGGGTGTTCGCCGCCATGTGCACCATTCGCGAAGGAAGATGGTTAAAACTTGAGCAGCGACTGTCACTCAATTAACCAGGAAGGCTCTGTCGGGGCTGCAAGAAGACGCTTCTAGGGCATGATCATTTTTCACGGAAACATGATCATGCCCCAAAACGCTATGGGGATTCACGGTTGATCGCGCAATCGGACGGTCAACCGGAGTCCATCCCGGATCAGGTCCGGGACAGGCTTAACCTGATCGCGCTCTAGGATAGTTGCTGCACGCGCATCTTCACGATTTCGATTGTCTGCTGGCGTAAGTTGAACGGGTTTAGTGCAAACACGCAGATCGCATAAATGCTAGCCCCTGCAAGGGTTTGCAGCAACAGAGCAATAACGGCAGAGTCGGGGAACGGGACTGCATAGAGCGCGAAGAACATCGCAGCGGAGGCCAATACGATTTTGCTCGTATCCGTCACCGGCATCGGCAGCTTAAAGGACAAACGCCCCAACAATGCGGCCGAGGTGACCCCCACACCCTGCGCGACAACCGTGCCGTAGGCCGCACCGATGATGCCGAATTCAAGGATAAGCCAGATAGAGGCCACAAAATTGACGGACGCAACCGTCCCAGACTGGATGAGGAGCAGTTGGGTCTTCTCTCCCAAATGAAACGCGTGGTCGAAATAGTTGATGCGCAGACCGTTCAGCAGCGTGGCAAAGGCAATGATGGGAACGATTTGCGTCGCACCTTCCCGATATTGGTCGCCGACGGCCAGTTCCATCAGATTTGGCGTGACGGCCCATAATCCCAGAAATGCCGGCAACGAAACCAAGATGAGCAACAGCCAGTTGTTCCGTAGCTGTTCGTTCGCCGCTTCTCGGCCGGAGGTCTCCAGCTTGCTGATCGCCAGGGGTAAGGCGGCGTTGCCAAGCGGCACCGTCAAAGTTCGCATAATGCGGTCGGCAATTTGAAATGCCGCACCGTAAATTCCCAGTGCATAGATCCCAATGAGCATTTCAATGAGGAAACGGTCCGTGACCATAATAATGGCGCCGACCGTGAAGCTCACGGCCAAAGGCCCGCCATACCGCAGCAACAACCAAACATCTTCCCGGCTGGCCAGCGCCGCCGGATGGCGGGCCCAAACCTGGTAACTGAGTGGCAGAGAAGCGAATACAACGCCCAGAAGACCGCCCAGCAAGATTCCCTGCGCGCCCCACCCAATCCAGGCGAACCAAGCGCCAAAGAACGAGGCCACTACCGTTCGGCCGACCGTATAGAGAGCGTATTGGGTCACCTGAAGCCGGGCCCGCATGATGGCCAAATTGGTCTCAAGCCAACCCTGAGACAAAAAGAACGCAAGACAGGTGATCATGAGCAGTTTTTGCGGCCATCCCTCGAACGTGAAAATCACAATCAGTCCGATGAAAATCGAAATGCCGCTCACCGCGGCGATGCACATCAGCAAGGCGTTGAGAATGCGTTCCTTCTGTCCTTCCCGCTCGGAAAGGCGCAACGCCCCCATCCCGATCCAGCCCATAGCGGCATGGTGGAACAGCGTGATCATGGCCAGCGCATAAGTATAGATGCCGAATTCGTCCGGCGACATAATCCGCGTAAAGAATGGAATCAACGCGAATGAGATGGCCGCGGTTGCGATCCGCGCAATGCCGTAAATGGACGTTTGGCGCAACAACATAAACGGTCGATTCCCAAGATCAGGCGAAATGCCTTGTTTAGTTAACAGTTTTCCGCGGAAAAAGACTTAATGACTGATGATTTTGATCCCGATGCGGCAAGCATACAGAGGACGGCCTGCATACTGATCTTGAGCAAAAATAGATCGCCAATATTTTAACAACAAATACTCTTTCCAATGGAACTGGCGCCGAAACTCAAGTAATAATGAAGTAGTCGGCGAATATTCGGAGCTTCTATAGCACTGTTTGTTTAGTTAACGACAGGTAGCAAGTTGTCACCTATTCCGGCGGAAAGAAAACGAGAAGAATTGCAGGGGTACGGCTGTCGGCATTAAACCGCCGCACACAATAAGGGTTTCCACTTGGTAAAGCGTTTGACAGGTTGGCGGACCGCCGCCTTAGCGGTCGCATTGTGCGGAGTTTTGGGTTTCGCAGGCTGGCAATTCTTCACAACGCCAGGAACGACAGATTATGTGCGCGTCGAAGGGTGGCCCCGGTTGGCCGACGGACAGCAACTCGGGGAAGTCACCGGCGTTGCGGTCGACTCCCATAACCATGTCTTCGTGTTTCACCGGGCCAATCGCGATTGGTCCGGGGATATGAGCCAGCACGGCATTCAGCAATCCACCATTCTGATGATCGATGGCGACACCGGCGATATTTTGGCCGAATGGGGGCGCGGAAAGTTTGTAATCCCCCATGGCATTTCGATCGACAAACATGACAATGTCTGGGTCACCGATGTGGGCACACATCAAGTTCACAAGTTTACCAACGACGGCGAGCATCTTTTGACCTTTGGCGAAACCGGCATCGCCGGCAACTCACCTTCGCTGTTCGCCGGCCCGACCGATGTGGCATTTCTGAGCGACGGATCGGTGATCGTATCAGATGGTTATGACAATACACGGCTGGTCAAGTATCGGCCGGACGGTACGTTCCTGACCGAATGGGGCGAACCCGGCAAAAGCAGTGGCCAGTTCAATCTTCCTCATGGCTTGGCCGTGAATGCTGACGATCAGATATTTGTCATCGACCGGGGCAATGCCCGGGTCAAAATCTTCGACAAGGACGGTGCTTTTATCGACCAATGGAAAGGTCGCCAACTCGGCCGACCCTATGGCATTGACGTCGCCGCCAATGGCGATGTGTTCGTCGTTGAGGCCGGTTGGCAGGACCGCAGCGTCGTCATAAAGCTTAATTCGGAAGGCTCCCTGATCAGTCGCTTTACGACGGCGATCCGCGGGGATCGAGCGTTGATGGGACATGACATCGCCGTCGGAGACGATGGTGCCATTTACGTGGCTGACGTCTTTGCAAAGCGCGTCCAAAAGTTCGTCAAGCGAACCGACGACAATCACGCTGGAGACTATCATCCGCATACTTCCAAGATGGCGGATGGCGATGGCATTCAATAGCTGTGCCTGCCCAGTTAAGCCGATGTCATGGAACATATAGACTAATTACACGGTTTCGCTTTTCTGCTCTTCCGCTTTCGCTCCGGTTAGTCCGTACCACGCCTTTTTGCAGGGCACCCAGTAGAGATTCACCAGACTGTTGTAGTCCGCCGCGGAATCGTGAGCCAAACCGAACCGGAGGGTTTCTTTCTTCTGGGGGATGTAGATCGTTCCAAAGATCCAATCCCATAAAGAAAAAATAACCGCATAGTTCTTGTCCCAGTGTTCCGGCGCCTTGCTGTGGTGAACCTGATGCATCGCCGGGCTGGACAATACCCGAGATAGCCAAATCGGAAACGGCAGCCAAATGTGGCTATGGCGGAAGTTGGCCAACAGGCTGAAGGCAAGAAAAATAACGCCGACCTTCATCACCGTGAATTCCTGCACCGGCTCAAGGTAAGCGTAATTGAAGAAACCGATCGTCAAACCGCCGAAAAAGGCGCCGATGAGCCGCCTAACTATCATCTCGAATGGATGTTGCTGTTCGTTGGTGAGTGGAGTGAGCTGCTCTGGGCAGTGATGCACCTTGTGGAACTCCCACAAGAATGGAATGCGGTGGAACACATAGTGGCCGAACCAATTGGCAAAATCCATCGTCATGACGATCAGTAAACTGAACAACGCAATGCCCCAAAGGCTGACCGGCGCGCCCGGATTTTCGCCAAACACCATCTGCAGCCCACCGGACACAACGCCCGCCACTTCCGTCGCCGTTAGCACGCTCAGACTGAAAAGAAGCACCGTTACCAAAATGCCATTCACGAAATAGAACTTTGTGGTCAGGATGGCGCTTGGATGCAGGTAAACCGACCGCGGAAACACAAACTGAAACATCCGCATGAGGTTGATTTGGCCTTTTTCCTGACGGGCGTACAAAACGAAGGCCACAACAAGAAACGTGACAATGTAAAGCCAGTAAAATCGGGTGAAGGGCGAAATAAACGGGAAAACCACGTTAAAAATTTCGCGAAACAGAACGTAATACTCGCCCAAATAATCTTGAGCGAAGCTTTTGACAGCCTCTTTCATCGCCAGAAATGGCCCCCGCTAGCAGACGCGGACTGCTCGACACACCGATTTCGAGAAAGACGGCTTGGTTTCCCTACTAATCCGCCAACTCACGACCCATCGGCTATCTGCAACCGCGCAATTAAGTATCCATCCTCGATACAGCGAAGAACTACTTAAGCCCTGCCAATCTCCCCGGCATCGCAGTGAGGTATATACTTAAGGTATGCTTAATTCAAATGAATTGGGAACGGATATACAGTAAACCGCGTCACGCCCTTTGGGGTCTAGCCGCCCTGCATACTCGGGACATGATCGCGATTTGTTGCGCGGGAGACCGACATTCCGCGCAGCACCATCGCCATGAACGCCTGAGAAATCGTTTCCAGGTAAGGTCGCGTATAAGGAAAATTGCCAGCGTGGTCGAAATTGTGCCGCATGGCCGGATTGGCCTCAAAGATCACCAGGCGCCCCTCCGGGTCCACTGTAAAATCGATGCCGAAGAAATCTAATCCAATAGTTGCGGCGATATCATTGAGCGCGCGGAACACCCCATCTCCCAGGTAACCGACCGGGTCTTTGAGATAGGCTTGCTCTTCTCGTTGGGCCTCCGGCAATTTGTCCATTACGCGATAGCGGTCGCCTGAATGGATTTGCCAGTGGTCGCTTGTCAGGTTTGCCACCGGATAGAAGGTCCCATCAACAAAAAATGCTCTCGTCTTGTGATGAAAGCCATCGGCGCCACGGCAATCAAAATACTGAATTGCATATATTTCGTTGCCCTCACCCAGTTCTTCAATCGCTCGGGTCAGCGAAGCGACGTCTCGCGCCAGCGCCACGGACTTTCCCGTTTGCGTCCCGACCTCTCGAAGAATAATCGGAAGTGTAAGCCCAGCCTCCAAGAGGCGACGGGCGATAATCGATGACGTCCCTTCAACCTTCAGCCGGACGGTTTTGGGCACCACCACACCGTCGACATTTCTTAACCGCTCCGCAATGCCAATTCGCGTGGTGGCGCGCACTTTTTCGGGATAATTAATGACGGGCGTGTCGGGATATTTCTCGAGAAACCTTGCCACATCGCTGAGCGGTTCCTGCTTAAGGTCGGCACAGGCAACGGT
>JANQMY010000188.1 GCA_028279895.1 Alphaproteobacteria bacterium | reverse complement strand
CGCCGGTGCGCCGCACGAACCACCGGTTCACAAGGCCCGAGGCCGGCACGCCGCCCACCAGCGAACCACCCATGCCGATCATAATGCCCAGGGCGAGATAAAGTTCCCACAGGCTGTCCGCCCCGCTGGCGATGAAGTAACCGGCGCCCAGCAGAACCGCGCCCAGGGCATAAACGCGCAGCGCCCCCCAATGGTCGAACAGCATGCCCGTCACCGGCGCAAACAGCCCCGACACCAGCAGGGTGATGGAGCTGACACTGGCGATCGTGCCCCAATCCAGATTGAGGCCGTCGGCAACAGGCGACATGAAGACGGAAAACGCCTGGGTCATGCCTCCCGCCGCCATGTTCAAGAAGAAGCAGAACCCGAGCACCACGCCCGACAGCACATAGGGGTGCATGCGGGGACGGCGCCCACGTATAATGAGATTTGTGGACAAAGCCGGCGGACGCTAAGGGCAGAATCATTTAGGTGCAATGTACAATTCTGCATGCCGCCCATGCGCGAATGTTTTGACGCGGTCCCGGCAGGCTTCTAAATTCCCGAGTTCGTTTAGAAAAGAAAGAGCAGTGATGGCCTTAGATCAGGAAACCCGAGACCAGTTAATCTCCTCTATTGAGCGGTTCGTGCGCGAGCGCTTGCGCCCCAACGAGGAGTTGGTGTCGGAAACCGATACGGTGCCCGATGACATCGTTCAGGAGATGAGAGAGCTGGGCTTGTTCGGCCTGACCATCCCGCCTGAATATGGCGGCCTCGGCTTGACCATGGAAGAAGAAGTGCTGGTGTGCATCGAGCTCGGCAAAACCTCGCCGGCTTTCCGTTCCGTGTTCGGCACCAATGTGGGCATCGGCAGCCAAGGCATCGTCATGTTCGGGCGCGAGGATCAAAAGGAATACTGGCTGCCGAAATTGGCGACCGGCGAGGTGGTGGCCAGCTTTGCACTGACGGAGCCGGAGGCCGGGTCGGATGCAGCGTCTTTGCGCACCACGGCGATTGCCGACGGGGACGAATATGTGATCAACGGCACCAAGCGTTACATCACCAATGCAAACAAAGCGGGCCTGTTCACGCTGATGGCGCGCACCGATCCGGACAATAAGGGCGCGGGCGGCATCTCGGCGTTTATTGTCGATGCAAGCCTTCCCGGCATTACTTTGGGCAAACCTGAAAAGAAGATGGGGCAGCAGGGCGCCCATATTTGCGATGTGGTGTTCGAGGATTGCCGCATTCCCAAATCGGCCCTTCTGGGCAGCGAAGAAGGCAAGGGCTTTAAGGCCGCCATGCAGGTGCTGGACCGGGGACGCCTGCATATTTCAGGCATTTGTGTGGGTGTTGCGGAGCGCCTGTTGCAGGACTCTGTGGAATATGCGGCCGAGCGTAAACAGTTCGGACAGCGGATCGGCGACTTTCAATTGGTCCAAGGCATGCTGGCGGACTCTCGCACGGAGTCCTACGCCGGCCGTTGCATGGTGCTCGACGCGGCCAAACGCCGAGATGCAGGCGAAAATGTCAGTGCCGATGCGTCGTGCTGCAAGTATTTCTGCTCCGAAATGGTGGGGCGCGTGGCGGACCGCGCCGTACAAGTCTATGGCGGGGCGGGCTATGTCTCGGATTATGGCGTTGAGCGTTTCTACCGCGATGTCCGCATTTTCCGTATCTACGAGGGCACAAGCCAAGTGCAGCAGCTTGTAATTGCCCGCGATCTCCTTCGGTCCGTAAGCTGACGAAAAAGAGACTCTTGAAATATGTCTGGTAAAACCATTCGGATCGGCGGTGCGTCCGGCTTTTGGGGCGACAGCATGATGGCGGCGCGCCAACTGGTCGACGGCACCGAACTTGATTATCTGGTCTTCGACTATCTGGCCGAAATCACCATGTCGATCCTGGCGCGGGCGCGAGCCAAAGACGAGACTATGGGCTATGCCACGGACTTTGTGGCACCCACCATGAAGTCCATCGCCCGGCAGGTGGAAGAAAAAGGCATTAAGGTGATTGCCAATTCCGGCGGCGTGAACCCCGGCGCGTGCGCCGACGCGCTCCAAACCGTGTTCGACGAGGAAGGGGTTAATCTCAATATCGCTTATGTGACGGGCGATGATTTGATGGATCGCCTGATGGACTTGCGCAAACAAGACATCAAAGAAATGTTCACCGGCGCGCCACTGCCGCCGGATATGCTCAGTATGAATGCCTATTTGGGGGCGCGGCCGATTGCCGACGCGCTGGGCCGAGGTGCCGATGTGGTGATTACGGGCCGTGTCGTCGACAGCGCCGTGACACTCGGCGCGTGCATGCATGAATTCGCGTGGACGGACGAAGAATTCGACCGCTTGTCGTCAGGCAGTCTCGCCGGACATATTCTGGAGTGCGGCGCACAGGCCACTGGTGGTCTGCATACGGATTGGGACCAGGTGCCCGATTGGTCGAACATCGGGTACCCGGTTGCCGAGATTTCGGAAGACGGCACCTTCGTGGTGGAGAAGCCGCCGCGCACGGGCGGTCTAATCTCAAAGGGGACCATTGCCGAACAGATGCTGTACGAGATCGGCGACCCGCAGGCCTACATTCTGCCTGACGTGGTGTGCGATTTCAGCGACGTGAAAATCGAAGAAGTTGAAGAAAATAAGGTACGCGTCTCCGGTGCCCGGGGGGCTGCTCCGACGGATACGTTTAAGGTGTCCGGCACCTATGGGGACGGCTTCCGTGTCGGCATGTATCTCACCATTGGCGGAATCGACGCCGATAAAAAAGCGAAAAAGACAGCCGATGCCGTTTTTACGCGCCTCTCCCGCATGCTGTCGGAAACCAATCTCGGCGATTTCACCGAAACCTCGTTTGAAGTGATCGGATCGGAGGCCACCTATGGCCCCCATTCACGTATCACGGCGCCCCGCGAAGTGGTTCTCAAACTGGCGGCAAAGCACGAAAAGCCCCAGGCGCTTAACATGCTGGTGCGCGAAGCCACCTCCAGTGCCACGTCCATGGCGCCGGGGACGACCGGCATGGGCGGCAACCGGCCCAAAGTGTCGCCGGTGGTGCGGTTGTTTTCTTGTTTGGTGCCTAAATCCGATGTCACGCCGGCGGTGCACCGCCAAAGCAATATGTTCCCGGTATCGGTGCATAACGGCCGGCCTTTCGATCCGGCCTCGATTTCGCGGCCGGTCGGGCCGGAGATTTTGGCGGCCAACCTGACCGACACGGTACCGTTGGTAAAGCTTGCCTGGGCGCGCAGCGGCGATAAGGGGAATTCTTCGAATATCGGGGTCATTGCGCGGAAGATCGAGTATCTGCCTTATATCCGCGCGTCGCTGACCGAACAGGCCGTGAAAGACTATTTCGCCCATATCGTCGAGGGCAGAGTGACGCGGTTCGATTTGCCCGGCATTGACGGGCTGAATTTCCTGATGACCGAAGCGTTGGGCGGTGGCGGGATTGCCAGCCTGCGGAACGATCCCCAAGGCAAGGCGCTCGCCCAAATGCTGCTCGATCTCGAAATCGCCGTGCCGGCCGGGCTGGTGCCGCCGGACGACACCGGCGAGACTGCGCTTGCCTAGGGCATGATCATTTTTCACGGAAACATGATCATGCCCCAAAACGCTATGGGGATTCACCGTTAATCGCGCGATCGGACGGTTAACCGGATTCCATCCCGGATCAGGTCCGGGACAGGCTTTAACCTGATCGCGCTCTAGACTGGTTGTGCCTTATGAGCCAACGCGCGTTTGATACGCTTCTGAAGGAAATTCGCGCTTGCCAGGCATGTGCGCATGATTTGCCGCACGAACCGCGACCGGTGCTTCGTGCGCGGCGGACAGCCCGCATCTGCATTGCCGGTCAAGCGCCGGGGACGCGAGTTCATAAATCCGGTAAGCCGTTCACCGACCCGAGCGGGGATCGCTTGCGCGATTGGATGGGGATGACGGAAGACCAGTTCTATGACGACGCGCGCGTTGCGATTGTGCCCATGGGATTTTGTTTTCCCGGACTCGACGCTAAGGGCGGCGACCTGCCCCCTCGAAAAGAATGCGCCGAATTGTGGCGCGCTCAAGTGATGGCGCATTTACCCCACATTGAGGTAACGCTGTTGGTGGGGCAATACGCCCAAAAATGGCACTTGGGAAAAGAACGCAAAAAAACGCTGACCGAGACCGTCATGCATTGGCAGGATTATCTGCCGGAATTTTTACCTTTGCCTCACCCGTCTTGGCGCAATAATGCATGGATCAAAAAGAACCCCTGGTTCGAAACCGAGCTTCTGCCTGAATTGCGTCGACGCGTGGCAGCGGCAATGACGTAGCGTGTACAGATGAATTATCGGCTTTTGAGGGTCCTCCTGTTTGTGTTGTTGTTGACGGTTGCCTGTGCTCCACGGTTTGTGGGGGAAGGGGAACTGTCGCAGACGCCAACATGGTCCGGAGACGTTTGGTCGACCCGTGACGGACACGATATCGCGACGCGCAGTTGGCTGGCTGAAGAACCGTCTGCCGTCTTGATCGGCGTTCACGGTATTAACGATTACTCGAATGCGTTTGCGGAATCCGCCCCTTGGTTCGCTGAACGTGGCATCGCGGTTTATGCCTTCGACCAGCGGGGTTTCGGCAAGACACCCGAGCGCGGGGCCTGGTATGGCACCGAGGTGAAGACCCGCGACCTGGATGCGTTCTTTGCCTTGGTGGCGGCACGCCATCCGGAGGTGCCGATTTTTCTGATGGGGCTGAGTATGGGAGGCGCGGTCACCTTGGCGACCGTCGCGAAAGGCGGGCCCGCGTCGCAGGCAGACGGACTGATCCTTGTGGCCCCGGCAGTGTGGGGGTGGCAAACGCTAAATCCTCTGTACAAGGCGACATTGTGGATCGGTGCGCACACTTTTCCGCGCAAGACGCTCACCGGCAGCCGGCTGGAAGTCTGGCCGTCCGATAACATCGACATGCTGCGGGCGTTTTCCCGCGATCCGTTGGTCATCAAGGAAACCCGCATCGAAACCATCTACGGACTGGTGAGTCTGATGGATGCGGCCTATCTGTCGGCCGACCGCATCGAGACGCCATCCCTGATTTTGTACGGCAAGGAAGATCAGGTGGTGCCCAAGAAGCCCGTTTTCGATCTGATCGGCAATTTGGCCGGACCCAAGCGGGCGGTGGTGTATGAGAAGGGCTATCACATGCTGACCCGCGATTTGCAGCGCGAGCGGGTGTGGAAAGATATCGACCGCTGGATTGGCGACAAAACCGCGGCCCTGCCTTCGGGCGAGGAGGTTGCTGTCGGTGACGATGCCAGCCTCGCTTTGCTTGACGAATAGGGAATTGGGTCATCCCGGGTGCTTCGCAGCACGAAGTGATGCGATGCCAACCCGGGATCTCGTGCGATGGATCCCGGGTCTGCGAAGCAGCATTGGCATGCGGCATCGCGCACGGGATGACGATGACGTGTTATGCCGTTACCAAATTCTCGATCTCAACCGGTTCGATATCGTCGGCCGGCTTGAACCCGAAGATCTGTCCATAGAAGAAGAGCTCCGCTTCTAAGGAACGGATGATATTTTCGGCCTTCCGAAAACCGTGTTGTTCGCCGTCGAACAGAAGGTAGGCGACGGGCACCTTCTTTTCCTTCAGTACATTGACGATCATCTCGGATTGGTTGGGCGGCACCACCTTGTCTTCCGACCCTTGAAATACGATCAGCGGCTGGGTGAACCCCTCCAAATGATGGATCGGCGAGCGTTCTTCATAGACACGTTTGGCCGCCGGATAGGGGCCGATCAAACCGTCCAGATAGCGAGACTCGAATTTGTGAGTGTCTTTGGCCAGCGCTTCCAGATCGCTTACCCCGTAATAATTGGCACCCGCCTTGAACACGTCGCTGAAGGCAAGTGCTGCCAATGTGGTATAGCCGCCCGCACTGCCGCCTCGGATGGCGACTTTATCGGGATCGATCAAACCTTGTTGCGCCAAGTACCGCACGCACGCGACCGTATCCGCCAGATCGACAACACCCCATTTGCCTTCGAGGCGTTTACGGTAGGCGCGTCCATAGCCTGAGCTGCCGCCATAATTGATGTCGACAAAGGCAAAGCCGCGCGATGTCCAGAACTGTATCGCGAGCTGGAGGTTGGCGGAGGATTGACCCGTGGGCCCGCCATGGATTTTGACGATCAGCGGCGGTTTGGCGCCCTCAGGTCCGGCAAACTCCGGATTGCAGGGCGGATAGAAGTAAGCATGCGCCGTGAGCGCATTGGCCGTTGGGAATTCGATCGCTTGGGCCGTCGACAGAAAGGCTTGCGGTATTGTCAGTTCCGAGGGGCGCGCCCACTGGCTGAGCGATTTGCTCTCTAGGTCGAAACGAAAAAGGGCCGGCGTGTTATCCGAAAAACCGGCTTCCAAGATGGCGCCGCCGGGATAGCAGTGGACGGTGCCGATCCCGGAGCAGTCATGTGCAATGGGTTCTAACGTCTGATCGGCAAGATGAAGCAGGGCGAGATGCGACGCGGCCGTGTCCGCATAGGACAGCAAGACACAATCGTCGGCGACAAAGCCGAAATTGCGTTGACCGAGAGACCAAAGCGGGCCGCCAAATTCCGCGCTTTCGTCGACGAGCTGTGTCGTATCCGTGCCGTTCCAGCGGTATGGATTCCACCAGCCGGAGCGATCGGCAATGAAGTAGAGGTCGCCTGTTGGCGACCATTGCACGTCCATGACGGACTCGTCGATGCCGTCATTCAAACGACGGGGTTGCGCGGGTGTTCCGTCAGTGTTGAGGGTGGCGACATAGAGCTGCACATTGTCCCAGGGCATGTTGGGATGATCCCATGCCACATAGGCCAGCTGCGATCCGCCGGGCTTGAGCGCAGGGAAGGCGAAAAAATCGTGCCCCTGCGCCAGTACGATTTGATCATGAGGCGGATCAAGCGAGATGGCGACGATGGCATTGACCGGTTCACTGCCTTCCGTGTGTGACTCCCGCACGCAGATCAAGCGTTGGTGTTGAAGATCCACATGAATGTCCGCGAACCGGTTCCCGTCTTCGGGTGTCAGGGGGTGGGCCGTTCGACCCTCTGCAATCTCATACAGGCGCTGATCCGCAAAGTTGACGGCGAACACACGGCCACCGCCCACGGTGTAGGGGGCGCCGCCATATTCGTGGACGCGCGTGCGCAGGTTCATGTCGGCCGGCGAAATCTCCTCCGCCTGTGCGTTGCCGACACGACGCATGAGCACCACGCGGCCGCCCTCTGACGGCCGGTTTTCAAGCCAATAAATGCGGTCTCCATCCACTTTCGGATCGAATGCGGCGACACTGGCCCCGGCGATAAGGTCTGCCTTAATCGGAGAGGGCCAACTGCCGAAGAGAGAGGGCGTTTTCGTCATGCGGAATTCTTTCGTTTGGGAGGTGGTGCGCGTTGCTGCCCATCCGTCTTACTTGAGTTTGACGAATCAAAAAACGCAAAAAGGCGTCAATTGTGCGCCGAAGGCGCGTATGCCTGTGGCCGTCAAACCGCACCCGCGTGCTTTTTGTGGCCAAAATTGTGTGACAAATGATCATTCCTTGTAATTGCAGTTTTCACGACGCGTATTTCGAACTATATTTACAAGGAGTAGTAAGGGGTTCGTTCCATGTCGATGACTGCGACACGAAATGAGTATGTAGAGATGCCATTTGCATCTCGTGGGCGGTCTCGGCCGCCGCAACCTTGGGGCAAAAAAGCCGTTGCGCAAGAGGTTGGGCCGGTTAATCCTTTCTTCTCCGGCATGCTGATTGGCATATGCATCACCGTGGCGTTGATATTCTTGACGTCGTCGATCGATATCAACCTGACCAGCGCCGAGCAGGAATATTACATCCTCGACGAGCCGCAATAGCCGCCGCAAAACCCGTCACTCTTTTCAATAATCAAAAGGCGCGTTGTTCGTTGCGGCGAATTTGCATCCGCGTCTCACGAACCTGCCAGGCTGCACCTCGGCGGACTGACATATAGGGGCGGAATTTCACATCGGCGGCCCCAGGCGCGTCCCCCTTTGAACGTGTTGGCCCGGCGCGCATTCGGCGGCAAATCTCTCATGCGGAACACATTCGTCCGGTTGCAGAAGCGGTTGCCGTTGAAATAGGTGCTGTCTCCGCGATCGTTTTTGTAGATCTCTTCTTCCCGGCCTTCATTGTAGAGCCGTTCAATATAGGCGGCGTCGTGTTCCTGGATCGAGCCGCGCGGTGCGGACAGCCCGACCTTTTTATTGCCGGCAATGATGTTGTTGTAGAGCCGGAATTTTTCGTCGGGCTTTTGATTGTCGATGCGCAGCGATACGCCCGTGCCGTTCTCCACGATCGTATTATCCGTCAACTCGCCGCTGCCATAGTGCACGATGCCGATGGGATGAAGTTCGATCCAGTTTCCGCAAATGGGTCCCTTGCCATAGGTTGTGATGCCGGCATAGGACACAGGGCCGGTCGGTGCCTGGCCTTGGGTGAATATCAGCTTGTTGTTTTTGATCGATGTGTTTACCGGCGCCAAAATGGCGATGGCGTTTTCGGTGGAATCGCTGATCCAGTTTTCCGTGATCACGATATTCCGCTCCCTCGGCGTGGTCGAGACGCGGTTCTCGTGAATGTTGGGCTCGTGATTGACCACAACGCCGGACTTCAAATTTTCGATGGAATTGCCGGTGATAGTCGCCGATCCGTCTTTGATCACGATCGCCCGGTAGCTGGCGCGGCCGCTCATGAAGAAGCCGGACGACCCCTCGAACCGGGAATCCGAGACGGTGAGATTGCCGGACGTATGATAGATGCAATCCATCGTGCGCTGTTCGCCCTGGGGTGGGGGCACAAAACTGGCGCCTGAAATTTCCGCCCAGCCTTTCCAGTTTTTGAGGGACACTTTCGCGCAATACTCGCCGGATACCGGTTGGATGCGGTAATAGGCCTGCCGGTCGTAATTGTCCTTGTAGCCTTCCAGCCGGTCGATGTCTTTTTGGAGCTGCTCTTGTTCCTGCTTGTCGCGGGACGCCTTCTTCCGTTTTTCCATCTCGGCGATGTCCCGGTTCAGGCCCCGAACATATTCTTGGCCAAGGCCCGGCGCCAGATTGCATTTTTTGACACCGCGGGCGTCATCGACTTCCGACTTCACGTAACGGCGAATCTTCACCGGCTTCCGAAGGGTGAGGCTCTCAATGAGGGTTTTCTTGTTGTTGGGTTTGACCCAGATCGTGCCGCCGGCGCGCACCGCCTTGTAAGCGTCGCCGATCGTTTTGTAGCAGGACGGATCGGTGCTGTCGGGATCGACGATGACGCCCCGGTGACCGCCGGACCTGCCATAATTGGCCGGCGGCGGCGTGATTTCGCTGCAGCAATAGTCGAGATACCGGGGCGTTTCGGCCATGGCCACGGGAGCAAGCCAACACATGGCCGCCACTGCCAAACCCAAGCGCATTTTCGACCCTAACATATTACGTCATCCCTGCCGTCAGTTCCCCGGCGCATCCAGCCGGCAGTCTTCGGTATTGCACCAACCAAGTTCTTTCAGTTCCCGATCGATTTCCTTGCCGGGATAACCGGCCTGCTTGGCCGCCATGAAGTAGGTGGCGGCTTGGTTCTTGTCGACCGGCGTGCCGAACCCATCGCGGTACATCACACCCAGATTGTAAAGCGCATACGGATAAAGTTGATCCGCGGACCGTTCGAACCAAATCTGCGCACTGGAGTAATTCACCGGCTCGCCGATACCGTAATAGTACATGCTGCCCAGAACGTTCTGGATCTCCTTGTCGCCGCGGGCCGCCACGGTTTTGATCAGGCGAATCTTTTGTTCGGGTTTGAGGTTGTGGAATTCGGTCATCTGCTTGGTGACGGGCGCGCCGATCATCTTCTGATAGGCCCGCATCGAATCCGCCGTGTTCTTGCCCCACTCATTATCGGCTTCGCCTTTGTAGATGCCCAATGCCGCCATGGCTTTTTGGATCCATCTCAGGTCAAGCTCGTTGATGCGGGCAAGGGCATCTTCCCGATCTGAATCGCCTTCCGATTCATCGCTGTGTCTGCCGGGGTATCTCTCGAACGGGGGGCGCCAGTTCGCGGCGCGCCGCTTTGCCGATTCTATAATTCGTGTGCTGATCGTAATCGGCTGGCTGGGTTCGCGCGCGCCTCCTGTGCCGTTCATATGATCGGTGAGTTCCTGGCGAAGGTCACCGGCAATCGGGTGCCCCTTACCGGCTGCCAAAATGTAATAAGACAGGGCTTCGGCATTGTTGGGCGGAATGCCGTGTTCGGTCATGAACAGGCTTTCGTGATGACGCGGGTCGCAGAACCGCACATCGTTCGGATTGCTGTCGTCGGGAATATAGAAGATGTGCTTCTTATCCCATTTCACTTCGTCGGAAGAATAGGATTCGTTACCGGGCACCAATGAACGTGAATAGACGATCAGCGGTTTCTTGGCCCTCGGGTCGGTTTCTTGGCCGTCTTCGTTCGTCGTTACCAGTTCTTTGCGGTCTTGATAGCCGGGGCCCTTCTGACACGCGCGCCGTTCATCGAAGATTTCGCCCAGCTTGAAAAAACCCTCCGCGCCGCGGCTGGCCAGGATGTAGACAATGCGGTCGCGTGCTTCCGCCCGTTCCTGGGGCACCATAGGAACGAACACTCTTTCCCGATCGTCCAGCGCTTCGGCAAGTTTCACCCGGCGTTCACGATAGGCGCGGGGGCTTAGGCCCAGCACGGTCGTGTTCACCGATGCCATGTAGTACCAAACATAGGCCTCCACATAGTCCCGGTTGACCAGCTTGCCTTCGGAATAAAGCTCGCCAAGCTTGAGCTGAGAATAGAGGTCGTCTTCTTGCCAAGCGGCGCGCCGCCACAACTTGACCGCCCGCGTATAGTCGCCGCGCTGAAAAGCGCGCGCGCCGTCCGCATAATCGGCCCTGGCAACGCCCCAGCTGAATGCAAGAAACAACAGTGCAGCGACGAACAGTGTGGTTCCGAAGAACTTCACGTTGGGCTGCCACCGCTCGCGGCGCTGCAGGATTTCATCCCCCATATACGCACCCACCAAAAGGGCATCTGCGACAATTGCTTTGACCAGCAAAGCACCCCCCGCAGCGCCGGCAATACGCTAATCCGACGGACCCTACTCCATCGCCCGATAAACCAGCGAAATCGGCCCGTCAGCCTGTTTAATAACCTTAATATAAGCGTTGGGAGGAGTCACGGCCATTGACGGTTGTCACATAACCGATACTTGCAATAAAGCGCAGGCGTTTCATCGCCGGTTGGTATGTCGGCCCGCGCTGGGATCGCGTGACGGAGATCACAAAACCGCGCAGAAAACATGTGCTTCCGGTTCCATCTCTTTGTTTACCTTAGTGCTTTGATATATGGTAAACCTCAGATTGAGGGGGCTTACGCTGAGAGTCTGCCGCGTGAGGCGCCTCTAGGGGGGCGTGCCGCATGTTTGATGGCGAGACAGGGTGGATCTACATCGCACTGCTGCTGCTGGGCGGACTGCTAATTCTGATTGTCGGCGGCGAAAGGTTTTTGCGGGGGGCCTCGCACCTTGCCGAGATCTCCGGTCTGTCGCCCCTATGGGTCGGCATCGTCATTGCGTTTTTTACGGCCGCGCCGGAAGCGGCCCTAGTGTTTTCGCCGGTGATCCTGCAATTCATTGGGGCAGATGCGCTTGCTCCCACAGGGGCGGCCGCCGGTGCAGCCTCAACGGAAGTCATACAACTTGGCGCGAATCGGTTTGTCGCCATCGTCACCGAAAGCAGCGAAGTCATTTCCAGATTTGGCGCGGACTTGCCGGTTGCAGTCGTGGTCGGCAGTTCCATCGTCAACACGCTGCTCATAACGACACTGACAGTTTTTTTGTGGGCTGTGGCGTTTCGGTCACGTTTGGAAAGCGAAGGGGCCAGCAGTTCCGTTCATATCACGTTGGATACGGTGTTTCGCGACGGAATCATTCTGCTTGGGGCGTCCGGCCTATTGCTATGGTTCGTATGGCGCGACGGTGTCTTAAGTGTACAAGACGGCGCCCTGTTGCTCGGTGGCCTGCTGTTCTACTTTGTGAATTCATTCGCCACGGAACGGTCGCTGGTGGCCGCGGGGGCGCAGCCCGTATTCAAGCGTGTGTTGAGCGATGGGCACGCCTCGACCGGAGGCACCGCATTCAATTTGGTGATCGGCAGTTTTGCGCTGATCATCGGGTCGCTTTTGGTGATGATTGCCCTGGCAAGTTGGATTCGCTCGCTGGAGGGAAGTTCAGATTTACGAGAAAGTTTGAACGCGATCACATTGACATTGATCGCTTTTTTTACGGCGCTGCCTGAAATCGTGACCATATTTCTGGCGGCACTGCGGCGTCAGCCGGAAATCGCATCGGGCAATTTCATCGCCAGCAGCATCGTGAATATTTTCGGTGTGTTGGGGCTGGCCGCGATCATTCAGCCCACCGGAACGGCCATTGCCATCGGGTCCTTTTTTCACTTCGACTTGGCTGTTTTGACACTCGGGGTTGTGTTGCTGGTATTCTTCTTGTTTACCGAGCTTCGATTGACTCTTTTGGAAGCGATGGCACTGTTTTTTTTGTATGTCGCTTATGCCACGATACGCTATTCGGGGAATGCCCCGAACCTGCAGTTTGGGGGCGGCGTTTGACAGGGGTAGATAGGCTCTTGAGCGATGCGTAATTTTTCAGTTGAGCCATTAACCGCGGCATATGGCGGTGGTCGCCGCATCGGTATGGCTGCGTTGGCTGCCGTTTCGATGACGGTGTGGGGGAGCGCCTTTGCGCAAACACCGGTAGAGCCGCTTGAGATTTCGGGATTCCAACTTGATCAAAGTGCCTGCAGCGTCATTTCGGAAGTTGTGACGCGTGGCTTTGCCGATCTTACCGACAATCAGTGGGAGCAAGTGATTAGAGCAGGGTGCGTCGTCGATGCGAGGGTGCGCCGCCAGAATTCGGCAAGCAGCAACCTCGACAATCCCAGCCTCGAAATTGAAATGGGATATTGCACGATCGATCTGGTGCATAAAGCGGAACAAGACTGGGCGGCCGACAAACTCGCGCGATGGGATTTGTCGCGCGTGACCGGCAATTTGGTGGAAGAAGATCTTAAGTGCATCACCGCCATTAATTTGCGCGGGGGTTTTTTGCCGTACAGTTGGGCAAGCCACATCAAGATCAGCTTCCGGGATTTTCCCAATCGCACGTCCGCGCAATGCGACCCCAATGCCTTTGAAGAATCGCCGCAACAGGGTGAGGGAACCGATTACGCCGAAGCGACCGCTTCTGCCGAAGAGGACGACGTCGAAGTAAAAGATACGGGCTACTACTCGTCCGATCCCGAGGGGCAGAGTGGTGATGGAGCCTCAACGCCGGTGGTGAACGGAACGCCCAATTGCCCAAAAGGGCCGGTCGACGGTAAGAACAACTCCCAGCCCTATAACAGCGTGGTCCATCGGATCGATTGGTGGATCCATTGGCAGAACCAAGACCAGTGGCGCCTTCTGGCCCGCAGCAGGGTGATAAGAGATTTCTTCGAACGCTATCAGCCTGCTCTCTATCCGAAACCGAGCGCGGGCAGATCGCAATATAAGCTACGGGCCTGTCATGCGGTTGCCGGCCGCGCCAAAACCCAGCTCGTCTATCAAGGGCCGGCGCCGCGTACGGAGGCGTTCGAAAGCGAACATGCCTACCATCTGAAGCACGGCGTTAAGTGCAACTGCGAAGCTCATTACAAGGATCAATATTTGGTCTTTACGGTTTCTCGAGAGCCGGACGCGTCGGTCACTTTATGGAAGGGGCCGAACTATGAACGGGCCTGGCTCAGCCAACGCAACCGTTATATCTCGGAGCGCTTGGACCGGGAAATCATGGACAGCCATTTGTCGAATGCGCTGGGCCCGAATTATGGGCGTTTCGATGCGAAACCGGACAACGCCAAAGTAATCAACCGCTCGAAGGCTCAGGCGCCGTCATCTGTCCGCCCCTATATCGGCGGCGAGGCATGCCGTGAAGTCCTCAAATACAACAAGTTCCAAAAGAACTACACGTTGGAGACCCAGCCGAAGAAAGGGCCGTTACTGCCCAATCTCTAAAGCCTGTCTCGCGGCCCGCGCGCGGTCGTCGCGTCTCTATAAAAACTGCTCCATGGCGGCGATGAGGTCGTCGTAATGATCGATCGCCGCGTCGCCGTTCATTTGGTCCGGTGCGACATCCGGATAGCCAAACGTCACGACCACCACCGGCACACCCGCGGCCTTCGCGGCTTTAACGTCGGTGGTGCTGTCGCCGACCATGACCGCCCGCGTTTTGTCGCCGCCGACCCGTTCGATCGTGCCAAGCAAATGCCCTGGGTCGGGTTTGCGTACAGGCAGCGTGTCGGCCCCTACAATCGCATCAAAATAACGATGTAGATCCAGCGCTTTCAAAAGGGCGACCGACAAGTGCTCGCGCTTGTTGGTACATACGCCCAGGCGCGCCTTGTGAGCGGAAAGGGTGCTCAGGACATCGAGCACGCCGTCGAACGGCCGGCTATTGTCCGCGATGTGGGCGATGTAATGCTCTAAGAAAAGCTCCATCATCCGGTCGAGATCCGCTTCCGACGCGGGCGCGCCGGTGGCGGCCATCCCAGCACGGATCATTTCGCGCGCGCCGTGCCCGACCATGTGCCGTACCTGCTGACCGTCTACCGCTTGGCGGCCTTCGGCGAGCAGGACATAATTCAGCGCTTCCGTAAGGTCGGGCGCCGTATCGACCAGCGTGCCGTCCAGATCGAAAATAATAGTGGCGTCGTCAAAAGGGTGGGCCATGATGCTCCGAGTTCCGATTAAAAATATATTAACGCGCGCCGCCGCACCATAACGGTCGACGCGACCGATTCGGTGAGCTTCATAGCGCAAAATTGCGAAACATCTTTTTATTTCTTAACAAAGATCCGACCGTGCCATGATCCCGCCGCATTCGAACAGGCAATTTGGCACGTAGGTGCCGCACTCAAAAATGGAGAGGCCGGCACGGGAAAGATGGGTAAGGTGGTGGTGAATGGCTGATCAAGCGCCGATGGCCGCGGTGATCTTAGCAGCGGGAAAGGGGACGCGCATGAAGTCCGACCTTCCCAAAGTGCTGCATGAAATCGCCGGGCGCTCGATGCTGCATCATGTGCTGTCCACCGTGTCCTCTTTGTCGCCGAAATCCACCGTCGTGGTCGTTGGGCCGGACATGTCGCAAGTGGCCGACGCAGCCACCGGTGCGACCATCGCCATCCAGCAAGAAGCTTTGGGCACCGGTCATGCCGTGCTTTCGGCGCGACAGGCCTTGGCCGGATTTGAGGGCACGGTCTTCATTCTCTTCGCCGACACGCCATTGGTCACCGCACAAACGTTCCAAGCCATGCGCACGCTGCGCGAGAACGGGGCGGGCATCGTCGTCCTGGGATTTCGTCCGGACGACCCCGCCGCTTATGGACGATTGATCACCGATGAAGGCGGTGCGTTGGAGGCGATCGTAGAGTTCAAGGATGCAACGCCGGAACAGGCGGCCGTGCGCCTATGCAATGCGGGGCTGATGGCTGTGGACGGTAGGATCTTGTTCGAATTGCTCGACCGCGTATCCAACGACAATGCGAAAGGCGAATATTATCTAACGGATATCGTTTCTTTGGCACGGGCGCAGAGTATTACCTGCGGTGTGATGGAAGCGCCGGCGGATGAGGTGATGGGCGTGAATTCGAGGGTGCAACTCGCAGAAGCGGAAGCCGTCTATCAAAAGCGCCGGCGCGACCAGGCCATGGAAGACGGCGTTACGCTGCTTGATCCGTCTACGGTTTATTTCAGCGCCGATACGGTGTTGGGGCAAGATGTGACCGTCGGACAAAATGTGGTGTTCGGACCTGGTGTTATGGTTGAAGACCGTGTGACCATCAAGGCATTCAGCCATTTGGAGGGGGCGCATGTGGCCCAGGGCGCGACCGTCGGCCCCTTTGTGCGTCTGCGGCCGGGGACGGACATTGGCGCTGACGTTCATGTAGGCAATTTTGTCGAAATCAAAAATGCGATTGTGGAACCCGGTGCAAAGATCAACCACCTGTCCTATGTGGGCGATGCCTTTGTCGGTGCACGGACAAATATCGGTGCCGGTACGATCACCTGCAACTACGACGGTTTCAATAAATACCTAACGGTGATGGAAGAGGATGTATTCATCGGGTCGAACACCTCGCTGGTGGCGCCTGTTCGCATCGGCAAGGGGGCCAACACCGGTGCGGGAAGTGTGATTTCTCAAGACATTGCGCCGGACGGCTTGGGCGTGACACGCAGTGCGCAGCGTCAGTTGGACGGTGCGGCAGCGCGGTACCGTCAGCGCAAGTCGTCGGAGAAGGCGGCCGGTAAATGGTCCAAGCCCGATCCGTCGTCGGTCAAGAACACATCTTAAACACGGAGTCTCTGCCATGTGCGGTATCGTGGGAGTAATCGGCAAATCGGATGCCTCTCCGCTCATTTTCGAGGCCCTGAAGCGTCTGGAATATCGCGGTTATGATTCTGCCGGTATTGCGACCGTCGATGGTGGGCAAATCGACCGTCGGCGTGTGGAAGGCAAGCTCAATAATTTGGCGGATGTTCTGTCGTCCTCTCCCTTGCCGGGTACGCTCGGCATTGGTCATACACGGTGGGCGACCCACGGGGCGCCGACGGAAAAGAATGCGCATCCCCATGTGTCCGCCCATGTGGCGGTCGTCCACAACGGAATCATCGAAAACTTCCGGGCGTTGCGCAACGAATTGGAGGCGGCCGGCCACAGCTTTGCCTCTGAAACCGATACGGAAGTTGTCGCTCACTTGGTCACCGATTTTCTCGAGAAAGGGGCGACACCATTCGAGGCGGCGCGCCAGGCGGTGGCACGCCTAGAGGGAGCGTTCGCGCTGGGTATTATTTTTCAGGACCAGGACGATCTCATGGTGGGGGCCCGCCACGGACCACCGCTTGCCATCGGCAAGGGCGACGGCGAAATGTATCTCGGGTCCGATGCGTTCGCGTTGGCGCCGATGACCAATCACGTCTGCTATCTGGAAGACGGCGATTGTGCCGAGATCCGCCACGACGGCGTCACGATCCTTGATGCGCAGGGGCAGACGGCAGAACGCCACTTCAAAGTGATGTCGGCCAGCGCCCAGCTTGTGGACAAAGGCAATCACAAACACTTCATGGCGAAAGAAATCTACGAACAGCCGGAAGTGCTGGGTCATACGATCAGTGCCTATGCCGATCCGTTGCAGGAGACGATCTATTTGGGCCGCGTGCCGTTTGATCTTTCGGCGGTGCCGAAGATCACCATCTCAGCCTGCGGCACTGCCTATTATGCCGCGATGGTGGCCAAATACTGGTTCGAGCAGCTGGCGCGGGTCTCGGTGGAGATCGATGTGGCATCCGAGTTTCGCTACCGGGAGGCGGCCCTGCCGGAAGGCGGCTTGAGCCTGTTCGTGTCTCAATCGGGCGAAACGGCAGACACGCTGGCGGCCCTGCGCTATTGCGCAGCAAACGGCCAACATGTGGCATCGATCGTCAATGTGGTGGAATCGACCATCGGCCGTGAAAGCGATGTGGTGTTTCCGATTCACGCCGGTCCGGAAATCGGCGTGGCGTCTACCAAAGCTTTCACCTGTCAGCTCATGGTACTCGCGGCCTTGGCGATTGCTACAGCCCGCGCACGCAATACCATCGACGAAGAAACCGAAACCCGGCTGGTTCGGGCGCTGACGTCGGTGCCGCGCCTCACCTCGGATGCGCTGGGTGTGGCCGGGCAGATCGAAGCCATTTCTCACGATTTGGCATTGACCCGGGACATTCTTTATTTCGGGCGAGGCCTGCAATATCCCATCGCACTGGAAGGGGCATTGAAGCTCAAGGAGATTTCCTACATCCATGCGGAGGGCTATGCCGGCGGCGAGTTGAAACACGGGCCCATTGCCTTGATCGATGAAAACGTGCCGGTGATTGTGATTGCGCCTTATGACCGGCTGTTCGACAAAACCATTTCTAATATGCAGGAAGTCATCGCACGGGGCGGACGGGTCATTTTTATCTCGGACGAGAAGGGGCTCGACCATGTGGCGAACGACGCTTGGGCCAAGATCCAAGTGCCTGAGGCGGACCCCTTCATTTCACCTTTCCTATATACGGTGCCGGTGCAACTTTTGGCCTACCATACCGCTGTTGCGAAAGGCACGGACGCCGACCAACCCCGCAATCTGGCGAAGTCCGTCACGGTTGAATAAGGCCTGAGATATCCGCAAAATGATATGATGCCGCGTGCGTCGGGCGGCTGTCATGCGTGGAAGAACGGACCTACATGAAAATCGAATTCGTCAATCATGCATCGGTGAAATTTCATACCGCGGACGCGGTGATCTTGACCGATCCGTGGTATCGCGGTGCGGTTTTCAATGATGGGTGGGATTTGCTGGTGCCGGGGCCCGACGACCTTGAGGCTTTGCTCTCCGACGTGACTCACATCTGGGTTTCCCATGAACATCCGGATCATTTCTCGCCGGCTTTTTTTTCTGAGTTGACCGAAGACCAAAAGCAGTCCGTTACCGTGTTGTTCCAGAAGACGCGGGATCGGCGGGTTGTGTCATTTCTTGAGAAGAAAGGGTTTCGCGTCATCGAAATGCCCGATGGTGAGGGTGTGCCTGTTGGTCCGACGACGGAGCTTGTGTGCGGGAAGTCCGAATTCTACGATTCCTATCTTCATGTACGTGACGGCAATCAGTCCGCGTTGAACCTGAACGACTGCCCCATGCGTGATGCCGCCGGCTTGCGCAAGCTGCGCGGACGTCTTGGGGCGCCGGATGTGCTGTTGACCCAATTCAGCTACGCAGCCTGGAAAGGGGGGCGTGAAAATCGGGCCTTCCGTGTGGCCGCCGCCCGCGAGAAGCTGGAGACAGTGGCGCTGCAGGTGCGCGAGCTGGAGGCGAAGGCGGTGCTGCCCTTTGCTTCCTTTGTGTATTTCTCCAATGAAGAAAACGATTATCTCAATGACGGCATCAACACGCCGGACGATGTGCTCGAAAACCAGACCGCCCATGGGGCCGACATCGTCTTAATGCATCCCGGCGAGACTTGGGATGTGGACGCGCCCCATGACAATGCACCGGCCTTGCGGTTTTGGCGTGACCTTTACGCCTCCGTGCCCGCATTGCCGCGGCGCACGCCCATGGCCAGTGTTTCGCTGAAGGATCTCGAAACGGGTTTTGAGGCGTACAAAGCCCAAGTCTTTCAGGAAAACAGTTACACCATCGCGCTTCTGGCGCGCCACAACCCGGTGCTGCGCGGTTTTCTGCCTGTGCGCATCTTGCTGACCGACCTTGAAAAAGTGATCGAGGTGTCGGTCATGGACGGGTTTCGCGAAGTGGAGGGGGGTCATGATGTGGCCATGCATTCATCCTCCCTCAAGTTCATCTTCGACAACAGTTTTGGTTACGACACGCTGACTGTAAACGGCCGCTTTGAGGCGACACTGGAAGGGTTCTCGAAGCTCACCCGGTCTTTCGCTATCGGGTCGCTCAACGGCATGGGCATTACCTTGGGCTATGCGACGCTGTTCCGGGCCGATTTGATATGGCGGCTGCTGTCCCGGCTTGGGCAGGTGACAAAAAAGTTGAAGCCCCAGGCCCCCTAGAAAGCCGGACCGAATTGACGTAAACGAAGGGCCTTGGTCCGTCCCCCCAATGCGGTGAACTCATGTCGAAGGATGTCCAGAAACAGCGTGCGGCCGAAGCGGCTGTCGATTTGGTGCAAGACGGCATGGTGCTGGGCTTGGGCACCGGGTCCACGGCCGCCCATTTCGTCAAACTGTTGGGCGCGCGTGTCCGCGAGGGGCTCCAAATTCGCGGGATTCCGACGTCGGAACAGACACGAATTCTCGCGGAAAAAGAGGGTATTGCGCTGACCAGCCTGGGCGACGAGGGCAAAGTGGACCTGACCGTCGATGGCGCCGACGAGGTGGACACCGCCTTTCGCCTCATCAAAGGCGGCGGCGGCGCCTTGCTGCGGGAAAAGATTGTGGCCTCGGCCTCGGATCACGTGGCGATCATTGTCGACGAAGCCAAATGTGTGGATCATCTCGGGCAGTTTCCTCTGCCCGTCGAAGTAGTGCCGTTTGGCGTGCGTGTGACCTATCAGCGGATTACCGAACTGCTGGGGGTTTACGGGGAAGGCGAAGTAAACATCCGTCTGCGGACGGATCAATTCGGCGAGCCCTACGTGACCGACAGCGAACATCTGATTATCGATGCGGCCTTCAATAAGATGACGAACATCGAAGGCTTGGCGTCATCACTCGATTCCATGACCGGTGTGGTCGATCACGGACTTTTTATCGATCTCTGCGATACGCTCATCATAGGGTCCGACAATGGGGCACGGAAGCTCGACAAGAACTAAGAAGTACCGACGGCCGAAGGAGCCAGTCTTATGAGCAAGTATGATTACGACCTCTTCACTATCGGCGCAG
>JANQMY010000163.1 GCA_028279895.1 Alphaproteobacteria bacterium | reverse complement strand
GGGGTTGCGGCGCTAGCGGTCGCTTGGGCCGCTTTGTTCTATTTGGGGAGGTAGATCATGTTCGATAACGCCCTTCTGAAACATGCCCAGTTGATTCTGGCAGCCTGCCGTGAGCAAAAGCTAAAACTGGCGACCGCTGAATCGTGTACCGGTGGCTTGATCGCCGCCTGTCTCACCGAGATCGCCGGCTCGTCGGACGTGGTGGACCGCGGCTTCGTCACCTATTCCAATGAAGCCAAGCGCGATCTGCTGGGTGTGCCCGGCGATTTGATCGCCGATTACGGGGCGGTATCGGAACCCGTCTCCCGCGCCATGGCCGAAGGCGCGTTGACCCATTCCCTCGCCGATATTTCGGTGTCGGTTACCGGCGTTGCCGGCCCCGGCGGCGGCACGGACCTCAAGCCAGTCGGCTTGGTGCATCTCGCCAGCGCGCGCTCGGACCGAAGCATTCTTCACGAGAAATGTTTGTTCGGCGATATCGGCCGCTCTGAAGTTCGCCTGAAATCGTTGGAAGTGGCGTTTACGCTTCTCCAACGTCAACTGGACTAAGTACCGGCAGAGGTGCCGCCGCATTGCGATACAACGCATGCGCCCGATCTTCGAACGCGCCCACCATTTTCAGCACCGCCTTGGTGAACACTTTCGACATCATTTTTTGCAGCGTTCGGCTGCGAAACTCGAAATCGATAAAGAAATCGACCGTACACCCCCCGTTTTCATGGGGTTCGAAGCGCCAACGATTGTTCAGATAACGAAACGGGCCGTTGATGTACTGAACATCGATCTTTTGATCCTGCGGGTCGAGGGCCACGCGGCTGGTAAACTGCTCGCGGAACACTTTGAAGGCCACTGCCATATCGGCCGTCAGTGTTTCAAGTTCGTCCACCATCTCCCGCTTTCGCACGCGAAGCCCAACACACCACGGCAGAAAAAGCGGATACTTTTCGATGTCGGCCACCAGAGCGAACATCTGCTCCGGCCGGTACGGCAGCACTTTACGCTCTTGGTGAACCGTCATCGATATCCTAGCTCCGGCCGCTGGAGGCGGTCCTTGCGGCTTTGAGACGTTCGAAATCCTCGCCCGCATGGTGTGACGAACGGGTTAACGGGCTGGCCGATACCATCAAGAAGCCCTTCGCATATGCCGTGGATTCCAACCCCTTGAACTCCTCGGGCGGTACGAAGCGATCGATCGGGTGATGCTTGCGTGTCGGCTGCAAATATTGACCGATGGTAAGGAAGTCCACATCCGCCGCCCGCAGATCGTCCATCACCTGCATGACCTCTTCGCGAGTTTCACCCAGCCCCACCATGATCCCGGACTTCGTAAACAAAGTGGGATCGATTTCCTTCGCCTGTTGCAACAAACGGAGAGAGGCGAAATAGCGCGCACCGGGACGGACACGAAGGTAAAGGGACGGCACTGTTTCGAGATTGTGGTTAAACACGTCAGGCTTGGCTTTCACGACCACCTCGAGTGCCCCTGGCTTCCGTAGAAAGTCCGGCGTCAGAACCTCGACCGTGGTACCGGGAGACTGTTCTCGAATGGCGTCGATAACTTCAGCGAAATGATGCGCTCCGCCATCGGCCAAGTCGTCTCTGTCCACCGAAGTAATCACCACATGGGATAAGCCAAGTTTGCGGACCGCTTGCGCGACATTGTTGGGTTCGTCTCGATCAAGCGGCGCAGGCAGCCCCGTCCGAACGTTACAAAACGCACACGCCCGGGTGCAGGTATCCCCCATGATCATCATGGTGGCATGCTTCTTTTCCCAACATTCGCCGATATTGGGGCATCCGGCCTCTTCGCACACCGTGACAAGATTATGCTCCCGCACGATGTTGCGCGTGCCTTGATACCCCGGCGATGTCGGCGCTTTGACGCGCAACCAGGGGGGCTTGCGCAAAACTGGGCTGTCCGGCTTATGGGCCTTTTCCGGATGCCGAGGCCGCTCGGCTTCCGCTGTTTCCGTGGGTCTTTGTTCGTAGATGACCGCCATCTCAATCGCCTGCAATCCAATACTGAGCGGCTGGTTTATCTCCCAATGGCGCGCTTGTCGAGGTAAGGGGTTCTTCGAAATAGAGAATGGCGATCCCCGGCACCCAGTCAAGGGGGGGTCATAGCGTGCCAATACGGGACAATGTGCCAACTTGGCACGGCTTATACGATCCCGCCTCGCCCTGAAAAGCCTCAATTTCAAGAAAAATTGCCCGATTCCACCGGCATGACGGTCGGCATAAATCTTGCGGATTTCTCGCCGGAAACATGCAACCGTCAGGGGGATCACCGATGTTTCGGTCTTTGGTTTCACGATTTATGTCGGATCAGCGCGGCAACATATTGTTGCTGACGACGCTTCTGGCCATTCCAATGTTCGTGCTCGCTGGCGGTGCCGTGGATCTGATGCGGATCGCCGGCGCAAAGAGCGAGGTGCTGGGCGCCATCGACTCCGGTGTGCTGGCGGCAACGTCGCTGACAAACAATCGGGATCCCGAAACGGTTATTCGCGAATATTTGGATACCAATGTGGATTCGACCATCATCAATCCCGCCTCGATCAATCTGACGGTTTCCTCTACTAAGTCGATTAACTCCTCCGTGATCGATGTGACCGCAAACTTCAACATCAACACACTGTTCGTCAATCTGATCGGCTTTCACACGGTGCCCGTCAGCGTAAGCTCGAGCGGCACTGAATCCGTGCCCAATGTCGAGGTCTCACTCGTGCTGGACGTTTCCGGCTCCATGAAAGGCGCGAAACTGACAGCCATGAAAGATGCAGCAGCCGCATTCATCAACGAAATCATGATCGAAGGATCAGAGGATCGGATTTCGGTTTCGGTCATTCCATATTCAAGCAACGTTAATCTCGGTCAGACATTTGCTTCCTATTTGGACGTTGAAGAAATTCTCTGTGAAGATGAGGGGTCGAGCTGCGATATCTCAGACTTCTCGCAAGATGAGATCGATGAGGCAATTGCCGATTGGAACGGCTGCTTCGATTACGACGCCGCAGATTACAGCAGTAGCGTCTTACCCATTAGCGGCCAGTCCGCCACCGACCGGAACCGCGATTGCCGCCCATCTGTCAGCCCAATCTTCGTTTCGGGCGACAAGGACGCCATCCTCGGCCAAATCCTTACCTACTCAGCCCGCGGGCGCACCGCGATGCACGTTGCCACCATGTGGGGCTACAAAGCGCTGTCGCCGAACTGGCAAGGCCAAATCAATGCGTCGCCCGAATTCTCCGATCGTCCGAGAGCTTTTTCCGACGACGAAACCCGCAAGTTCCTGGTCGTGATGACAGACGGGAAAATCAATCCGATCAATGCGGACAATAGCGGTTCGGAAGTCATCGCCGGCGAACGCTTCACCTCGGTCTGCCAGCAAGCCCGCGACAACGATGTGTCGGTTTGGGCGATCGGTTTTCAGATCACGGCGGACAGCGATGCAGATATCCTGTTGAGCCAGTGTCCGTCCAATGCCAGCCAATACTTCTTGATCGAAGATCTAGATATTGCCAGCGCCTTCGAGGTGATCGCTGCAACCATTAACGACCTTCGCCTGACCATGTAGGACGGACTGATGTTTAAGCTCCTCAAGAAAATACGGCGGCACACCAAACGTCTCGGCAGGAACAATGCCGGCGCTGCCGCCGTCGAGTTCGCCCTGGTAAGCCCCTTGTTCTTCGCCTTCATCTTTTCGCTGTTCGAAGCGGGATTGCTGTTTACCCGGATTGCCCTCGTGGAAGATGCCACACGGACCGCCTCGCGCCAAATCTATGTTGGCGCGGCGCAGAGTGGCGGCATCACGCAAAACGATCTCAAGCAACTGATTTGCGACGAGACCTATGGATTTATTCAGTGCGGGGACAGCATTACGCTTGAAGTTCAGACCCTCTCCGGATTTGGCGGCATACCCGACACGAATGCCACATGCGACGAAAGCGACGACGAGATTACGCCCGTGGTCGAATATACGCCCGGCGCCGGCTCAGATACCGTGTTCGTACGTGTCTGTGTCACGGTACCCATTCTTACACCGGGCCTTGGTCTTGGATTGGCGCTGCCAAAGTCGGCAAACAATAAATACGCCATCGTCACGTCCTTCGCGTTCGAGAGCGAGCCTTTCTAAAGGATGAGTAGAGTGTTAACCCCCGTAAAAAAACTAGTCTCCAAATTCATCAAGTGCGCACGCGGCGTGGCGGTAACGGAGTTTGCCATTATCGGCCCGGTGCTGGTCGCTTTGTTGGTCTTTTCCATAAACGGATTTGATGCCTATCGTGGCTTGCGGAAAGCATCTTCGACCGTGGATATGGTAGGCGATATCGCAACCCGTAAACTAGAAATCACCGCCGCCGATAGAGACAGCTTGTTCGTGACCGCCGAAGCGCTTCTAGATCAGTACGCTGATGGTGTAGCCGTCGAACTAATTATGACCAGCGTCGAGCAAGACGAAGACGACAATTATGTCGTTCTGTGGAGCTTTGCAAACGACAACGCAACCGCTCACGACGCAGTGCTTCCCGCCGAGTTGATTGCCGAGTTGCCGCAAATTCCCGAGGGGGAAAGCCTAATCGTCACCGAACTCGATTTTCAGTTCCAGCCCACCTTGGCAGATCTGTGGGTCGGCAGCGTAAATGTGGATCAGTTTTCAATCAGCCGTCCACGGATGGTCGCTCAAATCGCGTACGCCCCCTAAAGCCAACGGCCCGCCCACATCTGCAGGACGTCGATCAGACACCTCTAACTGGAGAACTAGCTTAAGAATTTGATTGCTGGCGGCCGGCGGCCCCGAGAAAGGGCCAAGTTTGGGATGACTGAGGCTTTAAACCTTTCCTGGAGAGGAACCACCGACCATAAAGCATGCGCACCCCACATGGCGCGGATCATACAAGCATTACGGTAAATATTATGTTCAGGCCACGGCTTATCAAGTCACATAATTTTATCTTGTTTTTTCAAAGACTTGCGGATTTTGATTAATCCAACGCTTCGGCTCCGCGCTCATCCGTTAGCTGAAATTCAGATGTGGATCGCTCGTCCGTAAGCGTCCAAAACGGACTCATGCATCATTTCGCTCAGTGTCGGGTGCGGAAAGACCGTGTGCATCAGTTCCGCCTCCGTCGTTTCCAGGGTTTTCGCCACGGTGTAGCCTTGTATCAATTCCGTGACCTCGGCCCCCACCATGTGGGCTCCCAGAAGCTCACCGGTTTTTCCGTCAAAAACCGTTTTAACAAGCCCCTCGGGGTCGCCTAACGCAATCGCCTTGCCATTCCCGATAAAGGGAAAACGGCCCACTTTGACCGAATAGCCGGCCTCGACGGCTTTTTCCTCCGTGAGCCCCACCGACGCTATCTGCGGATGGCAATAGGTACACCCAGGGATCTTAGACGTGTCGAGCGGGTGCAGCCCGGAAAGCCCGGCAATCTTCTCCACACAAACAACGCCTTCGTGGCTCGCCTTATGTGCCAGCCAAGGCGGTCCCGCCACATCGCCGATGGCATAGATGCCCGGCACGCCCGTCTCGCCCCATTCGTCAATGACAATATGCCCGCGATCGACCTGAACACCGACTTTCTCAAGCCCGATTTTTTCCGTGTTCCCGGTAATGCCAACGGCAAGGATCACACGGTCGAAATTTTCGCTCGCTTCCTTCCCTGACGCATCCTTCACAGTCGCCGCCACATTGTCCTTGCCGGATTTCAGGGCGCTGACGGTCGATCTCGTCTTAAGCTTCATGCCCTGTTTCATAAATGCCTTTGCGGCGAAGGCCGATATCTCCGGGTCTTCGACCGGGAGAATCCGGTCCATCACCTCGACCACCGTCACCTGACTGCCGAGGGTTTGGAAGAAACTGGCAAACTCAATTCCGATGGCACCCGACCCCACCACCAATAGAGACTTCGGCATCACATCCGGGACCATGGCTTCTTTGTAAGTCCAAATCAGCTTTCCGTCCGGTTCCAAACCGGGCAGCGTTCTCGCCCGGGCGCCGGTCGCAATGATGATGTGTTTTGCTTGAACCGATTGCTCTCCTTTTTTGCTCTGTACACTGATTTGGCCTGGTTCTTCCAGTGCACCCTCGCCTTCGATGACCGTGACCTTGTTCTTCTTCAACAGAAATTTCACACCGTTGGACAGTTGGTCCGCAACGGCGCGGCTGCGCTTGACAACCTTGTCCAGATTGAAAGAGATATTGTCGGCACTCAATCCGAATTCGTCCAAGCGTTGCAGCGTATGAAAAATCTCCGACGACCGCAGCAGCGCCTTTGTGGGGATGCATCCCCAGTTGAGGCAAATGCCGCCTAGATGCTCCCGCTCGATGACAGCCGTTTTCATCCCCAGTTGAGCTGCCCGAATGGCAGCAACATAGCCACCCGGACCGGAGCCGAGCACGACCAGGTCGAAGGAAGTTTCACTCATAAGACATCCTTTAGTGAAATGAGCCGGCAAGCTCAGTGTTTGATCGTCTTACCGACGTGAAAATCAAAAATGGTCAAATGGGGGTCGAGTTCTGTCGCGATGCGTTCCACATTGTCCAGACCTTCCAAGGTTTCGCACACGCCAAAGTCGCGTAACTCGTCGCCGTAACGTCCCTGAACAAGCGACACCACCAGGCGGTCATAATCTTCCGTTGCGCCGAGCTCCAGCAAGATGCCGCACACGCCCGCGAGAATGCGCCGCACGTCATTTTTGTACTTGTCCCGGCTTGCCGCAAACCTCTCCATCGTTTGGTTGTCGGCCCTGGGCACGGACACGGCAATCGCCAGTACGGCGCCCTCCAGATCTTCAAAATCCTCGTAAGAAACGCGCGCCGACGTGATGTATTCGAGATCCAGACTCAGACGGTCAAAGGCGCGGATGACTTGCGGCAGCGAAGATGGTGCTGAGTTGAACGTGCTGTCATAAGCATGCGCGTTGCCGAGGACAAAAAGCACACCGAAGAGCAGGGCCAGAACTTTTGACCGAAACTTCAACACCCCTCTCCCTCGGTGACCAATTCCGCTTCTGCGCCTTACAATAGCATCGTCGCCGGATCTTCAATATAGCCTTTGAAGGCGGCCAAAAGCTGGGCGCCTAGGGCGCCATCAATCACCCGATGATCGCAAGACAGGGTTACCTTCATCACAGTGGCGACCGCCAAAGCGCCGTCCTTGACGACAGGCTGCTGCGCGCCCGCTCCGATGGCAAGGATGCCTGCATGGGGAGGATTGATGACCGCATCGAAGTGGTCGATGCCAAACATACCCAGATTTGAGACGGCGAACGATCCACCCTCGAACTCATCGGGTTTGAGTTTTCGGTCTCGCGCCCGGCTCGCCAGATCGACCATTTCATTCGCGATGACGGACAGCCCTTTCGTGTCCGCTTTCCGCACGATCGGTGTGATCAATCCGCCCTCAATCGCGACCGCTACGCCGATGTCCGCATGCTTGTGACGTAACATGGCATCGTCGGTCCAGCTCGCATTGGCCGCGGGGACACGCAACAGTGCCAAGGCAAGCGCTTTGATGATGAAATCATTAACGCTGATCTTGAACACGCCCTCTCCTTCCGGCGACTTGGCGTTCAGCTCTTTGCGCAGGGCCAGCAGCCCATCGATCTCACAGTCTATGTTCAACCGGAAATGCGGCATGCCCTGTTTGGCCGCCGTGAGCCGCCGCGCAATGGTTTTGCGCATGCTGTCATGAGGCACTTCTTCGTAGCTGCCCTGCTCGAAGAAGGCACGGGCATCCGGAAGGCCGAGGGGCGAAGGCGCGGGCTCCTGAGCAGGCGGAGCAGATTTCGCCTCCGCGGGCGTGGGCATCGCGGAGCCGCCGCCAGCCAGTGCGTGTTCGATGTCTCGCTTCACGATCCGGCCCTTAGGCCCGGAGCCCTGAACGGCTTCCAATGCAATGTTGTTCTGTTGCGCCAGGCGGCGAGCCAGCGGACTTGCGAATAACCGTTCGCCTCCGGACGAAATCGTTTTTGCGGACGCTAGTGGAGGCGTTTTCTCCATTTTCGGGGCAGAAGGCACCTGAGCCGTCGCGCCGTTAGGCTGGGGCGCTTCAACATCCGGTGAAGGCGGTGTGCTGGCAGGTGCAGGGCTACTTCCGCCGCCGGTCAGAGATGCACCATCCAAAGACGCAGTGTCTTCGCCTTCTTCCAGAATAACGGCAATTACATTGTTTACCGGCACGTTCTCGGTGCCTTCGCTCACCAGAATCTTGCCGAGCGTTCCTTCGTCTACGGCTTCCACTTCCATCGTGGCTTTATCGGTCTCGATTTCGGCGATAACGTCCCCCGCCTCAATCGTATCCCCTTCTTTGACGAACCACTTGGCAAGCGTGCCCTCTTCCATTGTGGGAGACAGCGCAGGCATGAGAACCTCAATCGGCATAACGCGGCGTCCTATCTTCCTAAAGCTCTACATTCACCGATAGGTGACGGCCTTGGCCGCCTCTGCAATCTTCTCCGGCGTCGGCAATGCCAGCGCTTCGAGGTTCGCCGCATAAGGCATCGGCACGTCCTCTCCGGAGATGCGCGTGACGGGCGCGTCCAGGTAATCAAAAGCGTCCTCCATCACCTTGGCAGAGATTTCCGAGCCAATGCTGCAGATGGGCCAGCCTTCTTCCACGGTGACCAGACGGTTGGTTTTTTCGACCGAGGCAATCACCGTTGCCGTATCCAACGGCCGGAGCGAGCGCAGATCGATGACTTCCGCGTCGATATCCTGTTCTTTCAAAAGGTCTGCCGCGGCCAGCGCGTGGGCTACGGCC
>JANQMY010000161.1 GCA_028279895.1 Alphaproteobacteria bacterium | reverse complement strand
CCGGCATCAACGTCACTGGCCCCCAACCTGGTGCCGAAGGAGGATCTCGCCAGCGCCATCGCCTGGAATTCGATTTCCTGGCAGACCGCCACGATCGGCGGCCCGGTTGCCGGCGGGCTTCTCTACGGGCTGGGCGACGCGGTGCCCTACTGGACCAGCCTGACGCTGTTTGCGATTGCCACCGGCCTGATCTTCGCCATCCCCAAACCGAAGCAAAAGCGCGGTGTCCACAATCAGAGCTGGGAGACACTGTCCGCCGGGTTTCGCTATATCTGGCGTGAAAAGGTGGTGCTCGGCTCCATCTCGCTGGATATGTTCGCGGTGCTGCTCGGCGGTGCGGTGGCCCTCTTGCCGGTCTTCGCCCGCGACGTGCTGGAGCTCGGACCATGGGGCCTTGGCCTGTTGCGGTCGGCGCCCGGCATCGGCGCCGTGGCGGTCGGCATCACCCTGGCCATGCATCCGCTTCGGGCAAACGCCGGACGGACCATGTTCATCGCCGTCGGCCTGTTCGGTCTTGCGACAGTCGTCTTCGGTGCATCGACCACGGCATGGCTGTCGATTGCCGCCCTGATGGTCATGGGCGGCGCCGACATGGTGTCCGTCTATGTCCGCCAGACGCTGATCCAGCTGTGGACGCCGGACGAACTGCGCGGCCGTGTCAGCGCCGTCAGTATGGTGTTCATCGGCGTCTCCAACGAGGTCGGCGAATTCCGCGCCGGCTCCATGGCAGCCCTGATCGGCGCCGTCCCGGCCGTCATCCTCGGCGGCCTCGGCGCGATGGGCATTGCCGCCCTGTGGGCCGTGCTGTTCCCGTCGGTGCGCAAAATCCAGCAGCTCGAGCGCGTCGAGCACGGCGGGGTGTGATGCGCAGGTGGCGCTTACGCTTTTGGATAGGCTGTGAGGGGAACGACCCCAACGCCGCACCCGAATAGGCAAAATATGGTTGGTGGAAACAGCCTTTTTTTGAGCGGCGATGCGGTCATTTCGGATGTGTCCCTCATCCGGCTTTGTGTCATTTGGGGGGAAAGCTGACATACGTTGTAAGCGCGAGCCAGCAATGCTGAAACATTGGAAGCCGACATTCAGGCAACCCTGAAATTGACCCTCACCTTGCATCACCGCATGATCGTTCCGAGCCCTTTCAATGCCTTTACGGCGGCGGACTTAATTCGAAAATTGGGTGGGAAGCTGATTCTCACCGTGGCATGAACGGACAAAGGCTCTGCCGACTTTGCCAATCACAGTCGTCTTGCATCATATTTAGGGAAGAAAGATCTCATCGGATCTAAAGGCCATTAATAGTAGAAAGACAAAACAACGTGGGAGACCATTTCCAACAGCTTCGCCCACCCATCATTCGGTCGGAAGGATCGACTGAATCCGAGAGATATCTGGCCAAACTCGCCGACCGCTCGTTCTTGAACCTTTGGTCATATCCGAATCCATATCGTTCACAGAAACTCGGAGGCGCGGGCGATGGAAAGGAAGTCTGCGATCTTCTTGTTGTGTGCGATCCGCACATCATCGTTTTCTCAGAAAAGGACATCAATTGGACCGACAAGCACGTGGATATCGCTTGGCCTCGTTGGTGCCGACGAGCTGTCTTTGATGCTGCTATACAGCTCAAGGGTGCCGAGCGATGGATCAATGAATTCCCGGATCGCATCTTCCTCGACAAGCTCTGCGAGACGCCGTTTCCACTTGGCTTCCCGCCGGTCGAATGCCGACGTATACACCGGATAGTCGTCGCTAGAGGAGCGAAGGAGGCTTGTCGGCAATACTTCGAGGGCGGGCTTGGTACTTTCATCATAAACCCCGAAATTAAGAAGCAGGATCACTATACTCCGGAAGCTGAGACCTACGCCCCTTTCTCTATAGGCGACATAGATCCAGATGGTGATTTCGTTCATGTCTTCGATGAAGCCTCTCTCGACATAGTCATGCGAGAACTCGATACGATCTCCGACTTCACGCAATATCTCGATAAACGCTCTGCCTTTCTAAGGTCGGGGCGGCTTGAGCTCGCACATGGAGAGGAAGACCTTCTTGCTTACTATGCGATCCGGCTCAACGAAGAGGGAGAGCACGATTTCGCCGCGCCAGAAGGCCAAACTTGGGCAGCTATAAAATCGATAACAATCAACCCCGGGAATTGGTCGCGTTACGTGTCTAATCCGCAATATGTTGCGAAGAAGGAGGCAGACAAGGTCTCCTATGCTTGGGATGGTTTGATCGAGACTTTCACGAGACATCTCATCGGCGGCTCCACGATTGTCCTCCCTGGTCACACTTACTCGCTGACGAATAGCGAAATAGCCGTTCGCCACATGGCTTTGCAGAACCGTTTTTATCGGCGCGGTCACAGTGAGGCCATTTTGAACGCGTTGGAAATTGGCCAGAAAAAGGAGATATTCTTCAGGGCACTTCTTGCGCCACAAGAATCTCCGCAGAGCGGAACCGGCTTCTTTTTCTTGACGATGAAGTACCTCGACTGGATGGAAAATAAAGGCGGATACGAGGCGTATCGTCAGATGCGGGTTTTTTATCTTCAGACCTACGCACAAGCACTTCTGATGAAGCACTCCTACCTCCAAAGGCTCATCGGCATCGCAATGGAGCCTCCAGAACAAGGCGGAGATACTTCAGAAGACATTTGCTACGCAGCTCAAACTGAATGGAGTAGAGAAGACCGCAGACAAAACCGAGAAGACTGCGCTGCGCTACAAATCATGGGTCAAATGAAGGAAACGCGTTATAAAGGGGGCGAATTTCCCGATGTACCGCGACCGGCCAGAGAAACACAGGGAGGAAATAGAAAGCAACGCCGTGCCCGAGCGGCTCGTGATCGAAGGCGAAAATAGATATCGATAGGCTCAATGTGCTATCGGCCGTGTCAGTTCAGCAAGGATTTAACGACGGTCATTTGACTAGTTTGTATTCACTATCATGTCCGCTTCGGACTAATGGCAAACGCCAACCATTTTGTACTTAAAAGTCCGCTTAGGGCCGCGATTGACGCTCATACAAGGCTGCAAAAGAGAGATTGCCGCGACGCGAGATTCGGCCGGACAGAGCCCACAATGCTTGATGCTGCACAATGCTCAAAGGTCCGCTTCGGGTTTCGTTGCAATGACCTGTTGATCAATTCTGAGGTTGCGCGACACAGATTTACAACTGCAAACGGCGCGCTCGTCCCATAGACGACTGTTTGGCCGACAGCGTCAAGACAAAGGACCCAAAGCATGACACTCTCCGTTGTGAAAACCGGATGTGTCCGCCGATAGAAAACCTGTTCGCGCGCTCTTGAGGATGATGGGCAGACGATTGTGGGCGAAAACAGGGCCAAAGCGAGCCACTTGCAAATTTGGGGGTAATACTCTTAGTGTAGTGGAGGTTTTATCCACTCAGGATTGAAACAAGTGCTGTCAAAAAGACTACTTTCAATCACTTCTTTGCTTCAGTTGTTGTCGCTGTCCGGGTTTTTATTGCTCCTTTTCGTACTAACCCGCTTCCTGCATCACCAAACCGAAAGCGCATTCGTGCCCTTTTGGAGCTACGTTGGCTCGTTTGAAATCGCTTTTCCACCCATGATAATTTTGATCGCCACTTATGGCTTGGCTTTTTTAGCGGGCAAAAGTCTTGCGGATGTACCAAGCAACACAATTTCTTATCTGCGCAATGAGTTTTTTCAATCTCACAAAATGATGTTGTTTTTCTCGGCTTTTTCGGTCTCTGTGTCGTTTTTTGTCATTAGGCATACTGAACAAAATCCGCCGCCAAGCTATGAAAGGCTTGTATCCGCAATATTGGCTGGCGAAATCGATCGCTCTGAAGAGGCATCCAGTCTGATTGGCGCCGTAGCTGACAAAAACCCACTGCTTGCCGACCAGCTTAGTCTTGTTACGAGAGTATTTGAGCTCAGGCGAGCCAGAAATCTCGAGGCTAAGACCATCGATGTTGTGAACTCGCGTCTGCTGCTTCGCTCTCTGGCAAATTCTGATGATGACGTCTGGCGGCGTCATCCGCTAAGGAAACATGCTTTGGCGGAAGCTCATTCACTTGTCGCAGAAGCGATCTCGCAATCAGGTTCAGTAGCGCAAGACTTCGGCGAACTCAGCCCCGACCAGTTGTTTGACGAAGCTGTCCGGTTGTATTCTGAAGTTCGAGACTCTAGTCACAAACGCCTTGCTACATCACAGCTTATCGCGAGTGCTCAGAACAATATAGGAAACGCTCACTTTTACAGAGGAGATTATCAAGATGCTTTGGGTGCTTGGCAAGCAACATTGGACAACTATCCAGAGCACAGGAATGTCGGCACGTTGGCGAACATGATTGCAGCGCATGTCGTGCTAAAGAATTTCGATGAAGCGATCCAACTTGGAGATGAATCTCGCCGCTGGGCCGAAAGTAATGGTAAGGCTCTGCAGGACACGGCCCACTATGTAAGCATCTTAGTGAACACGGGTTTTTCCTACATCGGCAATGGTGAGATTGAAGCGTCCAGGCCCTTGTTTGAGTTTGCTGCACTCATTGAGGATGATGACAACACAAAGCTAAATGTAGCTCTTAGTTTTACAATGTCGGGCGAAGCGGACCAAGCAGAAAGGGTCTTAAGATCAGTGAGTGCACCGGTTACGCACGAACAGATTGCCGATGACCTCTCGCTAACCCCAGACAAAAGATGTTCCCATCTTTGGTGGGCATTGCATTCACAAGAAACCGATTTGCGCGATGTGGCTGCAAGATTATTTGTTTTTCTAGACGAAAAGCACGCACCTACTGAGCTTCAAAAGTTCTCTGATCCAGATGAGTTGGCAGCGCTCAGGTTGCGGGTTGCAAACGAACTGGGACAGTTTCCAGGCAGTTGTTTCAGTTATTCGCTGATCGATCCAATAGTGGATTTTGTTCGTGGAGACTAAACGAGCATATGAATTTGCGATCTTCGGATTTCGAAGCTTTGGCAACTTGCAACCAATTCAAGTGCGGAGATTTGCTCCGAGCTTCGAGGTTGCATCCACGGTGAGCGTAGAATTTGATATGTAAACGCTCCAAACGCAGACAATTATTGGACGCCAGTTAACGGCAGCAAAGGTGAAGGTTTTTCGATGCGGGCCGTTGCTCGATGGCTGCCATTGGAACCGGCGTCGGCCCGCGTTGGAAAACCTCCCAAGGAGGAAGCCGCGGGGGCT
>JANQMY010000095.1 GCA_028279895.1 Alphaproteobacteria bacterium | reverse complement strand
TTCTACTTCGGCCAGGCGCCGGTACAGCGACAGGCGCACATTGAGGTCGGGCACGTAGTTCTCCGGGATCAGCACCGATGTGCCGATATTGATCTGCGGCGACCATTGGCCGTCTTCACCTACATCGTCGGCGCCGTCGCGCAAGGCGCTGACCGCTTCCTCCAACATTTCCTGGTAAAGCTCCAGGCCCACCTCCTTGATGTGGCCTGATTGTTCCTCACCCAGAAGGTTGCCGGCACCGCGAATGTCCAGATCATGGCTTGCCAGGCTGAAGCCGGCGCCCAAATGATCGAGCGATTGCAGCACCTCCAACCGGCGCTCCGCATTGGCCGTCAGCTTCTTGTTCGGCGGCACCGTGAAATACGCATAGGCGCGGGATTTGGCGCGCCCTACCCGGCCCCGCAACTGATAAAGCTGGGACAAGCCGAACATGTCCGCCCGATGGATGATCAGCGTGTTGGCGGTCGGGATATCGAGGCCCGATTCCACAATGGTGGTGGACACCAGCACATCGTATTTGCCGTCATAAAACGCATTCATCACCTCGTCCAGTTCCGTGGCCGGCATTTGCCCATGGGCGGTGACGAATTTCACTTCGGGCACATGCTCGGTGAGGAACTCCGCCGCATCCGCCAAGTCGGCGATACGCGGACACACATAGAAGCTTTGGCCGCCGCGGTAGTGCTCGCGCAACAGGGCCTCGCGCACGATCATCGGATCGAACGGGCTGATAAAGGTGCGCACGGCCAGCCGGTCCACCGGCGGGGTGGCGATCAGCGACATTTCCCGCACGCCCGACAGGGCCAATTGAAGCGTGCGTGGGATGGGCGTCGCGGTCAGGGTCAGCACATGCACGTCGGCGCGCAATTGCTTCAGCTTTTCCTTGTGCGCCACGCCGAAATGCTGTTCTTCGTCGACGATCAGCAGCCCCAAATCCTTGAATTTGACCGTCTTACCCAACAGTGCGTGGGTGCCGATGACGATGTCGATATCGCCGCTGGCCATCCCCTCTTTGGTCTCCGCGATGTCCTTCGCGGTCACCAGGCGCGACAATTGCCGGATCTTTAGGGGCCAGTCGGCAAAACGATCCGTAAACGTCTTATAATGCTGGCGGCACAGCAAGGTGGTCGGCACCACCACGGCCACCTGATGGCCCGACATGGCGGCCACAAAGGCCGACCGTAAGGCCACTTCCGTCTTCCCGAAGCCCACATCGCCGCAGACCAGACGGTCCATGGGCCGCGGTCGGCCCAGATCTTCCAGTACATCCTCGATGGCGTTTTCTTGATCCTCGGTTTCCTCGAAGGGAAAACGCGCACAGAATTCCGCGTAGACCCCATGAGGCGCCTGGATCGATTGGGAATGGCGCAGCTCCCGCGCCGCCGCCACCTTGATGAGCTGTTCCGCCATGTCGCGGATGCGCTCCTTGAGCTTTGCTTTGCGCGCCTGCCAAGCCCCACCCCCCAGTCGGTCGAGCTGAATGCCGTCGTCTTCCGAGCCATAGCGGCTCAACAGTTCGATGTTCTCGACGGGTAAATAGAGCTTGTCGTTATTGTGATAGAGGATCAGCAGGCAATCGTGCGGCGCACCGGACACGTCCAGCGTCTTCAACCCGTCATAACGCCCGATGCCGTGGTCTACATGCACCACTAAATCGCCCAACTCCAACGTGCCGGCATCTTGGATGAAATCGGCGCCACGCTTTGTCTTCTTCCGTGAGCGGATCAGCCGGTCGCCCAGAACGTCCTGTTCGCTGATAACGGCCACATCGTCGGTTTCGAACCCGTTTTCGAGGCCCAGCACCATCAAGCCGATGTCATCGCCACGGGTCGCCTGCACCCACGGCC
>JANQMY010000050.1 GCA_028279895.1 Alphaproteobacteria bacterium | reverse complement strand
TCTGACTGAGACTGCGCTGGCCCCGCCCGCCGCTGGCGGCTTGGGGCGTCTTCACTCCCCGGTCCTTGAGCCCCAAGGTGGCGACGGTCGCCGCTTGGACCGCTTGCGCAAGGCCTTTGGAAATGTCCGTCACATAAAGTGTTTCAGACCCGTTAGCCGTGGGCGTGAAGGCATTGAAGTGCAGTTCCATCGCCGCGTCGGCGCCCCATTCCTTGACTTGGTTGTAGGCGCCCGTGATGCCGATGCCATCGCGATAGAACACCTCAACGCCCACCTTGCCCGGGCCGAAATCCTGAAGCGCCGTCTGGGTCATCATGAGCGCCAGGTCCTTGTTCCACTCGTATTCATGTTGGCTAATGGGCGCGACAGCCTCGGCGCCCGGGCTGTTTTTTGTATGGCCGACAACAATAGCAAGTTTCGCGGTCATTTGTTTGCCTCCTCATCCAATAATTATTCCTTACACAGAACATAATACCCGTTTTGCGGGTTCTATTATGATTCTATCTTAATAGTGGAATTCAGTTCCGACAATGCACCTTGCGGCAGCCATCGAATATGGGGATATCGCGGGGGATAAGTGACCGCATCCAGCGGAATTAGCAGGCACCGAAGCCCTTATCCGCCCTATAGTGCACTAGTTGTATTTCTCATGGAATCTACTAAAAGGAAAGTATCAAAAATGGCTAACGGATGCTGGGGTGCGACTTCTGATAGTGGGCTTTATTGCCTTGATGCTCGCGGGGTGTGCAGCACCCGGCGGTGATCGGACGCTTGAGCGCCGCGACATTCTTCTGGGACTTGTGATGGTGGACTACACGCCCGGCAAGGGCACTAGCCGCACAGAATCTCATGTCGCGGGACTATGGCTCGGACGCGAGAGCACAGGTGCCGGATACCGCCATCATACGGAACTGCACGTGGCAAACGAATGCCAGATTGTTTTCTTGATTGATAGTGACGAGCAGTTCGCCGAAGCACGTGCGCTCATCGAAAGCACGTTAGAGATAAACGAGGGAGAGATATGCGTAGCAGAACAATAGCGGCCATCGCCGTGGGGCTGGCCATGGGCGGATGCGTCCTTGGCCGGACACATAATGACGTCATGGTTTTTGGAACAACAACGCAACTGGCCATTGATGTGTCGGCTCCCGTCCAAAACGCCGGCGTCCCGGCTTTTACCATTGGCTACAAGCGTCACGAAGCCGTTTGGATGCCGCTTCGCACGAGCGAAGGCACAGAGGCAGGTAACAACGACCGCAGCTTTGCAGAGGCGCAACAGACAGCAAGTCACATGAATGACTGCACCGAATCGTTTTCGGTAATGTTCACTAATGATGACGATGAGACTGATTTCGAAGCCCTTAACTCGTTCTGCCTTGCTTTGGTTCTTGACCCATCGAAGTATGTGGGTGTGTCAAGGGGCATAGATGATGCACGCGGCGGGACCGACCTGGAGATTGACACCTATTCGGTCTTCGCGAGCTTCGGGGCCCGGGGCAATGTGAGCAATGATGAAGCTGGCGGTGCTTTGGCACAGTTCTTTGCCACGGGTATTGCTGCGCAAAGACTCGGGGCCAATCCCGCAGTGGAGGGAGTCCTCCGTTCCGGCAGCGAATCGGTAGGAACTAACACTCGCGGCGTCGGTGATGCGGAAACTGAAGTCGCGGACTATGTTGCACTAAGACGCCGTGTTGAAGCCGTGCGTACGTGTTTGGCGGATGATAGTGCTGCAGACGATTATATCGAGCTCGATATCTTTTACGAGCGTGACCGCGAGGCATTCCGAGCCAAAGAAGACAATCAGAGAGCCGATCTCCTTTTGGAGTGGGGTGACCCAGCCACGCGATGGGCAGAAGCAGTGTGCCAGTTCCATACGACCGAGCAAGGCACGTCAAACCAAACTTCGGCCAACACAACCCCGACGACAACGGCACCCGCAGGAGCACCGACAGAACTCCCCGCTCCGTAGGAAGGATAAGCCACTTTGTAGCGGTCAGAAAATGGTGGGCCCGGAGGGACTCGAACCCCCAACCAGACCGTTATGAGCGGCCGGCTCTAACCAGTTGAGCTACAGGCCCCACCTGAACCGCGCGCACCTTAGCCAAAGCGTGGGAAGGGTCAATGTCGAGGCGGGGCAATGTTCACGCCACAGTCATGTCCCATTGTGCAATCATCGTGGGCGCTCAAGGGTTAAAGGGGGGCCAAACGGAGGATCAGCCATGCGCTCGCTCACGTCTGCCATTATCGTTGCCGTTGTCGCCATCGCCGCGGCCGGCGCCACGTTCGTTTTCACCGCCCAGCCCGTCGCCGCCCAGGACGAGCCGCCGCGCGTCATAACCGTGACCGGAAACGGCGAGGTCGCCGCCCGCCCGGACGAGGCAACCATCTCCATCGGCGTGGTGACCGAAGCCAATACGGCGCGCGAGGCGCTGAGCGCGAACAGCCAGGCCATGCAAG
>JANQMY010000038.1 GCA_028279895.1 Alphaproteobacteria bacterium | reverse complement strand
TTTGGAGCAGCTGGGGCCGTCGGACATTTTCGGCGAAATGGCGCTGATCGATCACGCGCCACGAAGCGCCACTGCCGTCGCCAAGTCGGATTGCGTCCTTTCGGTCCTGCGGGAGCGGGATTTCCTGTTGATGGTCGACGAAGTGCCCTATTTCGCCCTAAACGTGATGCGCACCCTGACCCAAAGGTTGCGCCTGATGAACGACCACGCCGCCACCAATTAACCCCGTTTGCCGTTTCTGGGCCGGGTGTCCAACCTTAACAAACCGTTCAGGTCGCGTTCAGTCTGTCGTCCCTAGGCTTTATCCTACAATAGAAGGGTCAAGCGCGGAGAGAACCATGGCCATTGGGAAAACAGGGGTTGCGTTGCTTACGGCGTTCGCCTTATGCGCGGCGACAACAATTACACCGGTCTATGCCGGCGACTATCACCGTGGCAGCGGTGGCTATCACAAGGGGCATGGCGGCTATCACAAAGGCCACGGTGGGTACCACAAAGGTAAGAAGGGCTACCACAAGGGTGGCAAGGGCTATCACAAAGGCCATGGCGGCTACCATAAGGGCCACCACCATAAGCGGAAGAAGGACAAGGACTGGGTGCCCTTTGCAGTCATCGGCGGCATTGCCGCGATTGCGATCATTGCAAGCCAGGCCAACAAAAAGAAAAAGCGTCATCACGATGACGGCTATTACTCCGACTATGACCATGGCGGCTATCACAAGGGGAATAGCGGTTATCACAAAAGCGGCGGCAAATACCACAAAGCGTCGTCCGGCAGCGACAACTGCCACATCGTCTACAAGACCGAGCGCGTACGCGGCCGTACCGTGAAGAAGGGCTGTACGCTTTGCTACAATCCGGACGGGTCGGCTTACATCGTCGAGGGCAGCGAATTCGTTGTCGGTTACGTTGACTGACGGGCGGAACAAGACGGGTGCATGCGGCGGAGGGACGTCCGATCGGAGGACGCCACCCGCCGGCACCGGTTAGAGTGCGGCTTGCATCGCGATCGAAATCATCTGGTCGAAGGATTCTTGGCGCTCTTCCGGGCTTAAGGCGGCGCCGGTTTTGAGGTGATCGCTTACCGTACAAATGGCCAGCGCCCGGGCGCCGAATTCCGCCGCCACGCCATAGAGGCCCGCCGCCTCCATTTCGACGCCCAGATAGCCATACTTTTCCAACAAATCGAAAATGTTCTCGCGCGGATGGTAGAACAGATCCGACGAGAAAATTGCGCCCACATGATAGGGCGCGCCGGAGCTGCGGGCAGCGGCGACCGCCCGCTCCACCAGGTCGAAGTCGGCCACCGCGGCGAAGTCGTAATTGTCGAAGCGCATGCGGTTGACGTTGGAATCGGTGCCTGCGCCGATGGCGATAAGCACGTCGCGCATTTTCACTTTGTCCAGCACCGCGCCACAGCTGCCCACCCGGATGATCTTTTTGACGCCGTAATCGGTGATCAGTTCCTTGGCGTAAATCGACGCGGATGGGATGCCCATGCCACTGCCGCTCACCGAGACGCGATGACCGTTGAAGCTGCCGGTGAACGCCAGCATGTTGCGCACATTCGACACTTCCTCAGCGTCTTCCAGAAAGCGCTCGGCAATGTATTTCGCGCGCAGCGGGTCACCGGGCAACAGAACGGTTTCGGCGAAGGCGTCGTCGGGCGCGTTAAAGTGAATTGTGGCCATGGGGAACTGCCGTGCGTTGAGGTGGAACCAGAGCCCGCATCATAGCGCAAGCAACAACCCCGCCAAGGCAGCATTTGTCAGATTGACCAGTGTACCGGCGGCCACGGTTTTGAGACCGAATTGGGCGACTTCCGACCGGCGCGACGGCGCCAAGCTTTCGATCGTTCCCAGCACCATCGCAATCGAAGCCAAATTGGCGAAGCCGCACAGCGAGAACACCGCAATTATGCGGGCGTGTTCCGATAAGGAATTCTGCAGATCGATATAGGCCACATAGGCGACGAACTCGTTCAGGACGATTTTTTGCCCGATCAAGCCGCCCACTTGAATGGCTTCTTCCCAGGGCACGCCCATCAGCAAGGCCACCGGCATCAACACCAGGCCCAAGAGATATTGGATCGTCAAGTCGGGCATGCCGACCAGGCCGCCCAGCGCGCCCAGAATAATATTCGACAAGGCAATCAAGCCGATGAATGCCACCAACAGGGCGCCCACCGCCACGGCCACGCGCAGGCCCAACAGGGCGCCGCTGGCGGCCGCATCGATGAGGTTGATCGGCGCCCGCTCTTCGTCATAGGAAATTTGGCTGAACGTCACATTCGGCTTTTCGGTCTCCGGGCAGATGATCTTGGCGATCATCAAGCTGCCCGGCGCGGACATGAAACACGCGGCGATCAGATATTGGATTTCCACCCCCAGCCCGGCCACCCCCGCCAGCACCGCACCGGCAATGGTGCTCATACCGCTGCAGACCAAGGCAAACAGTTCGGACCGGGTGAGTTTGGGCAAATAAGGCCGAATGAGCAGCGGTGCGTCCGTATGGGCAATGAAGATGTTGGCGGCCGCCGTCACCGATTCCGCATGGCTGGTGCCGAGCAGGCGGCGCAATGCGCCCCCCAGATACAGAATGACGATCTGCATGACGCCGAAATAGTAAAGCAAAGAAATCAGTGTCGAGATGAATACGATGACCGGCAGAACGCGAAAAGCAAAGATGAAGCCCATGCCGTCCTGGGCCAGTGGGCCGAAGACGAAAGTGCTGCCGGTTTCCGCACTCGTAATGACCGAACGGATGCTGTCGGCCATGGCGCCAAGCAATGCCTGGCCGAATGGGACGTACAGCACAAACGCCGCGATGGCGAATTGCAGGGCAAAGGCGCGGCCCACCAAAGACCAGCGGATGGCCCGGCGATTGTCGGACAGCAATACGGCAATCCCCAGGAAGACGGCCACACTGGCAATGCTCTGTAAAATGATCATCTTTGCTTAAGGGTGACGGGTGTAGAGAAGAGCGGAAACGTGCAGAATTGTAACACCTTTTTAGACGGTTTTTCTGTTAGTGTCCCGTCCAACATATCATCGGTCCGATCACGAACGGGGCATACGGATGAGTAGGCTGGAAGAACCCCATTTTCTCAACCTGTTGCACGAGTTGAGATTTCCCTTCGACATGGCTTCCTTGCCGTTGAAGGCCGCGAGTCTGAATCGGGCCCCGCGGGGCAACGGCGCGCCCGTGGTCGTGCTGCCCGGATATTTGACGGATGATCAGTCTACCTGGGTGCTGCGCGCCTATCTGGACTATTTAGGCTACGACGTTTCCGGTTGGGGGCAAGGTCTCAATCGGGGCGGCGTGGGGCGGCTCACCCAGGCGATGATCGATCAACTGGAAGAGATTGTGTCCGACACCGGTCAATCCGTGCGACTTGTGGGACAGAGCCTGGGCGGCGTGATTTCGCGCGAGATCGCGCGCGAGCGGCCGTATTTGGTCGACCGCATCGTTACCCTCGGATCGCCGGTGGTGGGCGGTCACAAATATACGACCATTTTCTCTTTGTTTCGTATGCTGACGGGTGAAAACGCGGACGAAATGGAAGAGCGTGTGCGGCAGCGCAACCGGGTGCCGATCAAGACGCCGATTACCGCCATTTACAGCCGGTCGGACGGCGTGGTCTCGTGGCAAGCCTGCATCGACGAGCACAATCCACAAGTAGAGCACGTTGAGGTGGACAGCAGCCATGGCGGCATGGGGGTGAACGGCGCCGTCTTGGAAATCATTGCGCAGAGGCTTGCCCCGTGATTTGAATGGCCGGCAGGTCGGGCCGCCTGGGGCGGACCGGATAAGGGAAGCCACATCATGCAAGTCCACACCACGCTCGTTCAAAGCGATCTTCAAAAAGTACCGGGGGAAACAGCGCGTATCGAAGCGGCGGGCTATGACGGCATCGCCACCCAGGAAAACCGGCACGATGCCTTTCTTCCATTGGCCGTGGCGGCGGTGAACAGCCGCCGGGTGCACTTGTCCACCAGCATTGCGATCGCATTCGCGCGCAGCCCGATGTCGGTTGCCAATATGTCTTGGGACCTGCAGGTCGGCAGTAAAGGCCGCTTTGTGCTGGGCATCGGCAGTCAGGTGAAGGGACATAACGAGCGGCGCTATAGCGTGCCGTGGTCTGCGCCTGCGCCGCGCATGCGGGAATACGTGAAATCGCTGCGGGCCATTTGGCGGTCTTGGAAAACCGGCGAGCGGCTCAATTTCGAGGGCGAGCATTACCGGTTCACCTTGATGACACCCAACTTCACACCGGAGCCGATGCCCTATGATCCGCCGCCCATCACCATTGCCGCGGTGGGGCCCGCGATGCTGCGTGCGGCGGGGGAGTTGTGCGACGGTGTCCGGTTGCATGGCTTCTGTACACGGAAATATTTTGAGAATGTGATCTGGCCGGAACTCAATACCGGGCTTGAGCGTGGCGGCCGGAAACGGTCTGGCTTTCAAGTAAGCGGCGGCGGATTTTTAGCGACCGGTGCAACCGATGAAGACGTGGCGGCTGCCGCCCAATTCGTCCGGGCGCGGGTTGCCTTTTATGGTTCAACGCGCGCCTATTGGCCGGTGTTCGAGCAGCACGGTTTGGAAGAACTGGGGGTGAAGCTCAACCACATGTCGAAGACCGATCAATGGGACGCCATGTCCGCCGAAGTGTCGGATGATGTGGTGCGTTTGTTCGCGGCGGTCGGCCGGCACGATGAAATCGTCTCGGCGATTGCCGGTCATTTCGGGGGATTTACCGATATTGTCTCCGACAGTGCGTCCTATGACAGGCCGGGCGCGTTGCCGCCTGATGTTATTCAGGACATTCAACGGATCAAAACACCGTTTCAGGGATTTGCGTCGGCGTAAGGCGCGGGGTCTTGGATTAAGCCAGACCTTCGCGGCCCATTTTCAGGAATTTTTCGCGGCGCTGGCGGCGTAACTCATCCGGCGACAGGCTGGATAGGGTTGTCAGCGCCTGTTCCAAGGCATCGCCGGCCTTGGCGATCATCGATTTCGGGTCCCGATGCGCGCCGCCAACGGGCTCCTCAAGGATGTCGTCAATGACCGACAGCGATTTCAAATCCTGCGCAGTGATCTTCATGGCGGTGGCGGCATCCATCGCTTTGTCGGCACTCCGGAACAGGATGGAGGCGCAGCCTTCCGGCGAGATCACCGCATAGGTCGAATGTTCCAACATGATGATGTGGTTCGCCGTGGCAAAGGCGATGGCCCCGCCCGACATGCCTTCCCCGATGAAGATCGTGATCACCGGTACACCCAATTGAAGGCAGAGATCCGTGGACCGGGCGATCGCTTCGGCTTGGCCGCGTTCCTCGCCCGCCAGGCCGGGATAGGCACCGGCCGTGTCGATCATGGTCACCACGGGCAGCTTGAAGCGGTCCGCCAATTCCATAATACGCGCGGCCTTGCGATAGCCTTCCGGCCGGCCCATGCCGAAATTATGGCGTATCCGGCTCTGGGTGTCGGACCCCTTCTCATGGCCGATAATGGCCAAGGTCTGGCCGCGAAAGCGCCCCAGCCCGGCCATGACCGCTTCGTCTTCGCCGAAGCAGCGGTCGCCGGCCATGGGGGTGAAGTCTTCCACCAGCTCGCCCATATAATCCAAAAAATGAGGGCGGTTGGGGTGCCGCGCCACCTGTGTTTTCTGCCAGGCGGTCAGCTTGCCGTAAGTGTCTTTGAGCAGTTGTTGTGCTTTGGCTTCGTGCTTTGCCGCTTCGTTGATCAGCACCTGATCGCCACCTTCGGCGGCCATCTGGCGCAATTCATGTGCCTTGCCTTCCAATTCGGCAATGGGCTTTTCAAAGTCGAGATAGGTGTGACCGGTCGATTTTGGCGTCGGTTCTTTCATGGTTCTTTGGCCTATCCAATCGCACAATGCCCTGAGCTCAACGGTGTTGCGGCCGCTCCATGTATGTTTCACGGACCCGCTTAGGCTTGGCGATGCTACGACACCGTTTTTCCCCGGATTCAGCGCACACTGGCGCGCGAGAATGTCCCTGTCAACAAATCTCGCTGAGCTTTTGTCACAAACTGAGCCGGTTCTTCGTCAAATCCATAACGGTTATCGCCACCTCGTCTTTTTGGGCCGGGTGCCGACCGAAATTGCGACCGATTGAGGAGCTGTAAGATGTTGAAATGGCTGATGAATCGACTGATAGAGCAAAGCGAGAATAAGACCGGAGAGAATGCCGACTGGCTGCGCGATATTGCCCGCGTCTCGCCGCGGTCGTTTTTTGTGTTCGGGATGTTCACGCCCATGGCCGCTCACCGCCGGGCGATGCCCTTGCGTCTGCATCACGTGGCGCGGTTGGCCGCTGTGGCGGAGGCCGATTGCGGCCCCTGTTTCCAAACCGTTGTAAACTATGCCGTGGCGGATGGGATCGATGACGGTCTGATCCGATCGTCGATTCAAGGCGATCTTGCCAAGATGACGGAGGACGAAGCCATGGTGTATCGCTTCGCGGCAGCGATTGCGGGCAAGCAAGCCGATCCGGCGGATGCGCGTACGGCCATCGTTACTAAGTGGGGCGAGCAGGCGCTGATCGATGTGGCCTTCGCCATCGCGGCGATGCGCGTCTTTCCCACCGTGAAGCGCGCTATGGGATATGGCGCGGCGTGCCAGGCCCTGGACCTGAAGGGCGAGGCCGTAGCGCCGCGCCAACGGTTGGAGGCCGCATGACCGGGTCCGTGCCCTCTGCTACCGCCGTTTTTCAAGAGGCCCGGCCGC
>JANQMY010000011.1 GCA_028279895.1 Alphaproteobacteria bacterium | reverse complement strand
CCCTCCGGCTCGACCGGATGGGTGGACTCCGGTTAACCGTCCGATCGCCTGCCTTCGCCGAAGCGAAGCTTAGGCTTCGCGCAGGCAGGCGCGACCAACGGTGAATCCCTATAGCGTTTTGGGGCATGATCATGTTTCCGTGAAAAATGATCATGCCCTAGACACCTCTGCCAGGCTCGTCAACGCGGCCTTCAACGCACCGCTTTGTCTCAACCCCACGCTGCTAAAGAGAGGGACAAGCGGCCCAATTGGGTACTGGGTCTTAAAAAATTCACATAGGGGGGCGCTGCCGGATCCGTTTCGCGGACAGTCCGTGCGGTTTTGTCAAAAAACTGATACCCAGTTTCCGCACCCAGGAACTCTTTAGTATGTGAAGGTAGAATTTCGGCCCACAGGCCGGCGTCGAGGGCCGGAATATGGATCCACAGAAGCGATCGCACCGCCGGATAAAGAATCCGGACCTGGAGCAGGTGTTTCGGGATTATTCCCCGACCCTGCTGCGCTATTTGATCTCGCGTGTGGGCAGCGAGGCCGAAGCGCGGGATCTGTCTCAGGAAGCCTATTTGCGACTGTCCCGTGTGGCCGACGGCGATCTGATCCGTCAACCGGAAGCCTATGTGTTCCGGATCTCCGCCAACCTGGCGAATGAGTTTCTTTTGAAACGGCATAAGTCGGGCGAGACGGTCGAGCTGGACACCGTTTTGGAATCGGGCATCGGCGGCGACACGGATGCTTTCGAACAACATTTAGAGGCGCGATCCGCCTTGCGCCGCCTGTAATCCATTCTGGACGAACTGCCGCCGCTTTACCGCGCTGTTTTACTGCTGCGCCGCCGGGATGGGCTGTCCCACGCAGAGATCGCCCGCGAGCTGAACATTTCCCCACACACGGTGCACCGATACCTTACGCGCGCGCTGGCCCGTTGCCGCGCGGCCTGGACGGAGTGACAACAATGCAAAACAACTCCACTCTGAACTCACAGATTGTCGAAGAGGCATCTCATTGGGCTCTCAAAATCGAAGATGGCGCTCTGACTTCCCAGGATCGTATCGATCTGGCGGCTTGGCTTAAGACCTCACCGGTCCATGTGGACGAGTTGCTCCTTGCCGGTGCCTTGCTCACGGGCCTCAGCCATGTGGACCCGGACAAAAAGATCTTGATCAACGAGATTATGCGCGACGGCGCCGACGTGGTGCCGCTGGATTCCGCATCCGTGACCTCGGAGCCGACGGTGGCTCCCGAGAGAGGTCCGCTGTCGCTGGGAAGGCATGGATGACGCGCCGTCCAGTGGCCGCCGCAGCGCTCGCCGCAACCCTGCTGCTTGCGGTGGTCATGGTGCCGCTGACGGCTACATTCCTGGGCAATCCGGTCGAAGCCTACGAGACGGCCTTGGGCGAACAGCGCACGGTTTCGCTTGCCGACGGTTCTATCGTGTATCTCAACACGCAAACCAAACTACGGGTAAGCTTTTCCGACACAATACGGACGGTAGAGGTGATCGACGGCGAGGCCCTGTTCGATGTAGAAAAAGACACCGCACGCCCTTTCCGCGTTGTCACCAGCAATGCAGTGGCTGAAGCTTTGGGCACACGCTTTAATGTCCGCCATCTGAGCGATCATACCGTGGTGTCGGTGGTGGAAGGCCGCGTTGCCGTCGGCAAAACCATCCGTGCAGTGACGGACCTATCGGCCGGCGCCGATCGGCTGCCCGGCGCATCCACCGCTTCAGCGGAATCTCTGATTCTATCCGACGGAGAAGGCGTTACCTTTGCCGAAAATCTGGCGCTCCCTCACAAGAGCAAAACGGATGTCACGGCCACAACCGCGTGGCGGCAGCGGCAATTGGTGTTTGAGGGCAACGCATTGTCGGACATCTTGTTTGAATTCAACCGCTACAACAAGGTTCGGCTGGTCACGTCCGACGACGCCTTGGCGCGCGAACAGTTTTCGGGCGTGTTCGACGCGGACGATCCGGAATCCTTTGTACAATTCCTGAAGATCGCGGGGGATATTCACGCCACCAAAATCGGCGATGAAATTCAGCTCTTTGCGAACTAGGGCATGATCATTTTTCACGGAAACATGATCATGCCTACGATTCTCGCTTGGTCGCGCCTGCCTGCGCGAAGCCTAAGCTTCGCTTCGGCGAAGGCAGGCGATCGGACGGTTAACCGGAGTCCATCCCGGATCAGGTCCGGGACAGGC
>JANQMY010000611.1 GCA_028279895.1 Alphaproteobacteria bacterium | reverse complement strand
CCTCCTCACCATGAGGTTTTTGTTTGTTTTCCTCATCCTGAGGAGGGCCGACAGGCCCGTCTCGAAGGACGAAAATGACTTTTTCAGCAGCCTGCTAGAGGGCGCGCAGTCCGTTGACGATGAACTCGTTCAACTCCTTGTGCACTTCATCGCCAGGCGGATGACTCCACAAACCGTGCCATTGGCTTAGACAGGCAAACGGGGACTCAAACGCAAAAATCAATACATCCGGATCAGACTCCCGGATCGATCCATCTTGCATCCCCGCTTTGAGCAGTTTCCGCATACGCTCCAATTCAATATCGGCCAGCGCCAACGCTTTCTGGCCTGCCTCAGAATTTCGGTACTCCTCCGGCACATCAAGCAGCACCAGCAACGGAAACATGGCCGGCTCTCCCCACAAGACCCGGCGAAACTCTTTCAGGTAAGCAACAATCTTTTCAATGCCGCTGCCCGGCGATGCCAGCGCGAAGTCCATGACGGCACTGCGCGTTTCAAGAGCCCGCACGTGGCATAGGTAAAGCAGCTCGTTTTTACTTTTGAAGTAGTTGTAAAGGGACGCCTTGCGGATCCCCAATTCGGACGCAACGTCGTCCAGCGTCGCACCGCCCACGCCCCGTTTGTTGAAAAGTTCCGTCGCCACACGGACAATTGCGTCCAATCGCTGTTCAGCCGACGGACGGCCGAAGGGAGAAGCGGTGGTGTCACTCTTAATCTGATCGCTCATAGGGGCAGGATCATAGCATTCGAAACGGCGGCGCAAAAGGTAGCCGGTAGAGCGCCGGCGGGACAATCATCGGATCCAGGCCCCGGTCCATCAACCGGACCGAATCAATTGCGCCACCTCGTGCGGCACTTCCATGCCGACGAAATGGGTGCGTTCGGGCATGTAAAGGTCGCGGGCGTTTCGGAATTCTCCGGCAAGCCCCGGCCAGGTGGGTGACGCCGTAAAGTCCCACGTGTTCGGATCGTCCGCCTGCTTCGCCCGGACGATCAGCACCGGTAAAGTGATGGCGCGTACGCTTTTGTAGACATCCCCATTGGTGCGGCTGGTCATGTAGACACTGGCCTCCATGGCAGGCGTGCAAGCAAGGCGGTACCCACCCCCATCTTCGGCCGGTGTAAGTCCGAATACGCAATAGTTTCTGAGCGTTTCCGGCGTGAACAAGGAATAGGGGCTGCGGTCGCGAAACCGGTCAATCATTTCATCTGCGCTTGCAAAATCATTTTTGCGTTTAATGGCCGGATGGGGATTGTCTTTGTTGAACGGCATACGCCCTCCGCCCGCATAATCTTCGGGGGCCGCCACCGTCGGATCGATCAGAACCAACCGCTCGAAGCGATCCTGAAGTTTGGCGGCAGCATCCACCAAAGCGTGCCCACCCATGGAATGGCCGACACCGACAATCTGCCCAAGGTCCATCGCCTCGATAAACTGGGCAAGGTCCTCACCGAATACACGCCAATGGCTCACCGGCGCGCCGGAGCTGAGCCCATGGCCGCGTTGATCGACGGCGATCAGGTGAAACTCCGTCAGGGCCTCCGCAATCTCGTCCCATAGGCGACGGTGAAACCCTGTTGCATGAACACACAGCAATGTGGGTCCCTGACCACGCAACTCTGGCCGCCATTCGGCATAGGCCATGTCAATCTCACGCAGCTTAAGCGTCCTCTCGTTCGGACCGGTTTGAGTTTCGTTTTTCATTTAATATGCCTACTGATTAAATACCCAGATAGGGACCGACGTCACCAAAGCAGCCGCCTGGGGTGGGGTCAATGGATTTTGTCTTGCCACATTGCACCATCGAATTGCAAAAAGATTTCCGCCACTTGCCTCACCGACACCTCTAGATTCCCGCCCAAAGTTGGGGCATCGTAGACGCCAACAAAGTTGGGAGTATACCGCCGCAAGGGAGCGAAACCGTGCCGAAAGCAAAGACCGCCGGCGTCCGCACGATGGATGACGCCTTCCAAAAACTGCTCGATGCCGATACCAATCCGACGCAAATCACCGAGGCGCTGCGGCGCAACGCACCGATGGACCCGGGCCCCGCTCTGGTACCGGTGGCACGTTACACGTCACGCGAATATCACGAACGTGAAAAAGAAAAACTCTGGAGCCGGGTCTGGCAAGTGGCCGCCCATGAAGACGACTTTCCGAATGTGGGCGACGTGGTGCCCTATGACATCACCACCATGTCCTTCCTGATCGTGCGGGTCGGCGAAGACGAGTACAAAGCCTATTATAATGCCTGCCTGCACCGGGGCCGTAAGCTGCGCGAAGTGCGTGCCAAGGGGCTCACGCAACTGCAATGCCCCTTCCACGGCTGGACTTGGAACCTGGACGGCAGCCTCAAATCGATCCCTTGCGCGTATGATTTTTCCGGTCTTCACAAAGATGAAGAATCCCTGCCGGAGGTGAAAGTGGGCCGCTGGGGCCGCTTCATCTTTATTAATCCGGACCCGGATTGTACGCCCCTTGAAGATCACATGGGCGATCTGGCCACCCAATTCGAAATGTTGCCCTATGAGCGCCGCTATAAGATGGCTCATGTGGCGAAAGTCATCCGCGCAAACTGGAAAGTGGTCCAAGAAGCGTTCATGGAATCCTATCATGTGCTGCTCACTCACCCGCAAATTCTCACGGGCGGCGCTAACGATCTGTGTACGAAATATGACGCCTTCGGGAATTATTCCAGGGCCATTCGCTGTGGCGCGCTCGAAAGCGACGGCATGCCCGCCTGGGATCCGTTGCCGCA
>JANQMY010000604.1 GCA_028279895.1 Alphaproteobacteria bacterium | reverse complement strand
TTCTCCAAGAAGATCGACAGCTGGCGGGAGTTGATGTCCCTGCCCACGATCGCCGACCGAGTCGATGCCTTGCGCGACGAGGCAACGCGCGCGCAGTTGATCAAGGATGGCATGGCGGCCGGCAACTTAGCAAAAATGGCAGCGAAGCTTCATCCCTTCGGCACGGACGACACACCCAATCTGGACCTGGAGCGCCGCCAAAGCCTGCAGCAATTGGCGAATGCCGCCGGTAAAGACGTTGTCGAGGTCTATGTGGAGCGGCTGCTTGCCTCCGAAGGCCGCGAGTTTTTCAACTTCTGGGCCTTTGGCGGCAATCTGGAAAACCAGTGGAAATACATGCAGCTTGACCATGTGGTGCCCATGCTGGGGGACGCCGGCGCCCATGTGGGCTTCTTCACGGATACGGATTCGCCCACCGTTCTGTTAAGCGAGATTGCGCGCAAACAAGGCGTGTACACAATCGCGGAAGCCGTCCATCGCATCACCGAACAATCAGCTCGGGTGATCGGCCTGAAAGAACGCGGCGCCATCAAGGTGGGTTATCACGCAGACCTCAACATTATCGACCTTGACCGGTTGAGCACATGTCATCCGGAATATGTAAACGACTTCCCCCACAATGGCGGCCGGTTCATCGTCAAGAGCAAGGGGTATGATGCAACCTTGGTGGACGGCCAAGTGGTGGTTCAAGACGGTCAGCATACGGGCAATCGACCGGGACAGGTGATCCGCGAGTTTGCCCGGGGCTAGCGCATGATTTCGCACCCCACCGGAAAATTCGACAACACAGCGAAAGACTATACCTACATCAAAGCGGTTCCATTGGCGGCAGCCATGGGTGCGGAGATTCTTGGCGTCGACATTACCGGTCTTACGGATGATCAGTTTGCGGAAATAAGGCACGCTCTTTTCCGGCACAAGATGGTCTATCTACGCGATCAAAAAATCGGCCACGCCGACCAGGAAGCTTTCAGTCTACGGTTTGGCCTATTCGCAGAGGACGCTTATACCGAAGGTGTCGATGGCCACGCGAATGTACAGCCCGTCATTAAGGAAGCGGATCATCGCGCGCCCGCAATTTTCGGGTCAGGTTGGCATACGGATTCGCCATTTCTGCGCACACCACCCGCCATCAGCCTGCTTTACGGCATTGAAATCCCGCCCTTCGGGGGCGACACCATTTTTTCCAACACTGTGTTGGCTTATGAGACGTTGAGCGACACGATGAAATCGCTCCTCGCCCCGCTCCGCGTGCACATGTCCATGGCGGAAGTGGTCGCCAACACGCAGAGGACCGTGACACCGGACGACACACCCCTCGGGCGTATCGCGGCTACGCGGGACCACACGCGGCTGCCGGACGATTTGCAGCGCAAAGTCGATGGCGCCTACCATCCCCTGGTCCGCACACACCCGTTAAGCGGCGAGCGATCGTTGTATTGCGATCACACCTATGCGTGCGGCATTGAAGGTATGGAAGCAAACGAAGCGCGCGCCATACTGGATTTCTTAGTATCCCATATGACCCAGCCCGCCTTTACCTGCCGGCTGCGTTGGGCCCCGGGCACGTTGGCTCTATGGGACAACCGCATTTGCATTCACCAGGCCTTCAACGATTACGACGGCTATCGCCGGGTGATGTACCGCACCACTGTTGCAGGAGAGGCGCCGGCTTAGAGTGTCTATGGCCGGCGCCGCATGGCCAAAGCGAAAAAGACGACCGCCAATGTGGCTAACCCATATCCAAGGGTTGGGATGGTAATCCCGAGCGTAGCGGCCATGACCCCGACCAAATCAACATCGTAATGCACCACGAACAACGCATTGTAAGCCAAGAGCGCAGACGACAATCCAGCCAAGATCAACAATGCGCGGCGCATTCGCCTTCCCATCGAAAAAGGGCACGCGCCCCCTTTCCAGCTTGGAAGGTCAGGCCCGCAATTCTTCGGTCGCGGCCCGAGGCTCACTTTCGCGTCCGGCCACCTCGTCGAACCAATCCTCATACTGCGGATGGTTCGTGCCCAACATACGGTCCCAGAAGGTGAAGTAGAACCCGTAATTGTAGCGAAAGGTGCGGTGATGGATATTGTGATGGGTCGCGGTCAAAAACCATCGGCCGATCGGGTGGCGCGCAAAGCCTTTCGGGAAGAATTCAAACCCCAGATGCGCCAGCGAATTCATTATCAGCATGTAATGGACGAAGGCCAGCAGCACAATGATGTGGATGGGCATGACAAGCACCAGCACGACCGCAATGCCGAATTCCAGCATCGCTTCCAGCGGATGGAATGCATACGCCGCCCACGGTGTCGGATTGGTAAAACTGTGGTGCACTTTGTGCACACGCTCGTAAACCGGTCCCCAATGCATCAGCCGGTGGATGAAGTAGAAATAGGCATCGTGAATCAGGATGGTGATCAGGAAGCTCGCAAAGAAGTACCACCATCCGTAGTCTGAGATATGGAAATAGAGCTGCGATAGGCCGGTCTCATGCAGCCACAATACGATCAGGTCCAGCGCGGCAAAGACGATAAGCGTCCCGATGGAGTACTGGATCTCGCGGGAGATTTGGCGCCCGTCCGGCGTGACATTCTGGATCCGCTTGCGCGCGTACCAGACCGCCAGAACGATGTGAACCAGAAAATAAGCAAAACCCGCAATCAGGATGTAGCGGACTCCGTTGCTGAAGAATGAGTCCGCCATCTGACCCGCCAGATGCGGCAAGCCGGAAAGAATGTCGGCGAGAGAAATGTCCATTGTCCCCTCCCTCACACGCGCGGATCTTCAAACCGCGGCAGCGAAGCGGACCGCCGCCATACTTGGGTTTGGCAAATGAAGAGAACACAGCCCTTCACATGCAGCGTGTCGTCGTCGATCAGGCGCAGCGTGGCGCGATAGGTGCGGCCGTCTTCCGGGTTGTAGATGTTCCCATTGGCCGCAGTCCGCGCAGCCGCCGGATCGATTTGGCCGGACAGGATTTCACGGCCCAACAGCGGTCGGCGGCGCAAATCCGGGTCGGGGTTTTCCGCGTCGGTGACCGGCTGTCCCTGAGCGTCCACGCCGTCCCATAGCCAGACAATCGATCCGCAAATCTGCGCGGCCCCTGTCTCGCAGGGTTTGATTTCCACCACCGAGGCATACCGTTCGGTTGCCCAATAACCGTGGATGGTCGGATGGCCCGCGAAGGCCGGTCCGCCAAATAACGGGCTGACCACCATGAAGATCAGCGGGAACGGCAGAAAGGCCAGAATGTGTCGTAAGGCGATCATTGCACTTCTCCTTGGTTCGGGTATCCGGACACAACGCATCCGGTGTTGTCCCGAACCTAGGAAGCGGGAGGTCTGCGTTCCTGCCGGAAACGAAAACGGCAGTTTTCTGGGGAAATCGGCAGCTAATTTTCAGAATCGGCCAGTTTGTCGACATGGCCCCAGCCTCGATACCCGCTTCCGGTCGACTTTCAAGCGCGCGCCGGGTTTAATCGCCCGATGGAGACCGTGCATGTGCGTCGCGCGACACTCGACGATGCTCCGGAATTGGGGTTTGTCGCCCCCGTGGCCTATGCGGAGGCCTATGGCTATCTGTGGCAGCGCCCCCAAGCTTACTTGAACCATTTGCAAACCTTCGGCGAGCATTCCTTTCGGAAGGTACTTCCATCAGCGCACATGCGCGTTTGGGTGGCGGTTGTCGACGACCGGATCGCCGGATTCTTGTCGATGAACCTGGCCTCGACCGACCCCATACGGCACGCGCCCAACGGGGCCGGCCTGCCGCGTATTTATCTTCTGTCGCAAACCCGCGGCATGAAGCTTGGGCGCAAGCTCTTCGACCGCGCCTTGAGGAGCGCAGAAACCGCAGGCAAAGCCTATCTGTGGCTGGACGTGATGACATCGGCGGACTGGGCCTTCAAAACCTACCTGGATTGGGGCTTCCTGGAAGTGGGCCGACGTTTTTTCGGCGGTGGCGTGCGTCCGGAACTTGCGGAAATGATCGTGATGGCACGTCCAATCAAAGGCACCTGATGGCGCCCCCCCCCAAACACGATCTCGCGAACCGCCACCTAAAACGTTTCTTTGCCCTTCATGTCGTCGAAGGGAAGCATCACATGGGCGCGGTAACCCGGCCGTTCTTGGAGCCGCGCGTACCAGGCTTGGACATGGGGCACATCCGCATGTTCAAGCTCGAGGGAAAAATAGCGGAACAAAGCCGTACCGGCGGGAATGTCGCCGACAGTAAACTGATCGCCTGCCAGGAACGGCTGGTTCGCGAGATGGACGTCCAATAGGCGGAAGTCGTCGATGCAGCGGGCCTGCGCCTCATTGATAAAACTCCAGTTCCGTTTGGAGTCGGGCGTACGGTAAAACCCCCAAAACACATCCATGAAGTCCGGCTGCAGCCGCGACAGCGCCCAGTCCATCCAGCGGTCCGATAATGACTGCACCGCGGGATCGGCGGACCATACCGAACCTTCGCCGTAACGGGCGGCGAGATAGCGCAAGATGGCGTGGGATTCCCACACCACCACACCGTCATCGTTAATCACGGGCACCTTGCCATGTGGATTCATGGCCCGAAAATCGGCATCGTCGAGCCCGCCAAAATCGCCCCCCAATTCCGTATGGTCGTAGCCGAGGGTCAACTCGTCCATCAGCCATAAGACTTTTTGCACGTTGAAGGCGCTGCGGCGCCCCCAGCTTTTGATCATGATGAGTCCTCCGACGCGCTGGCCGATTGCTGCAAGGCTTGTTTGCGAAATTCCGTGGGCGTCTGCCCGGTGGCTTCTTTGAAGGCGCGGTTGAACGGCCCGAGCGAGGCATAGCCCGCCTCCAGCGCGATCGTCAGCACTTGTTTGCGCGCCTGCGCCAAATCGGCGAGCTGCGTCTTGGCGGCCTCAATCCGGAATTGGTTGAGATAGGCGTTGAAGTTTTTGTAACCCATGGCCTGATTGATCAGCTTACGCAAATGATGTTCCGGCGCGCCGAGCTTCTGGGCCAGCGCCCCGATGGTCAGGCCTTCGGTGCGGAACACTTCGTCTTGCGTCATCGCCCGCTGAAGGTTCCGGTAGAGCGCCTGGTCTGCCGGATCAATGCGCGGACGGTCGGACACCCGCACCGGTGCCGCCAGTTCCACAAGCAAACTGTCGGGACGCAGCGAGAGCAGTTGGAGAGCCAACAGCACCACGATCGTGAAAATCGAAACCGCCGCCAACAACAGTAATTCGTTGGAGGCGTCGTCATAATTGAGCAGCGAAAAGGACAGTTCGGTGAGCACGATGATGCCGATCAACACCCCCACGGCCCCCACGAACATCAGCCGGAAGGAACGGCGTGCTTCCATCAAATCGCCTTCCCGGCCATGCCAGGCCACAAAGAGCGCATGCAGCACCAGGGACAGGTTGATCAGGTCGTTGATCAGCGGCAGAACGCCGCCCGGCGCACCCATCACTTGAACGCTTCGGTAGAACTCAGCAGACGACAAGCAGACGATCGCAACCAACAAAAGCCAGTGCACGGGCTGAACGGAAAAATCGTCTTCGAACAAGGCCAAGGCGCTGGTCCAAAACAACCAGGTGATGGGAAATGTCAGCGGCACCAGGGACAGGACGGCGGTCGGGTGGTACTGAAACAAGACACCCGACGAAACGATCACATATGACGCACTGCAGGCGATAAAGGCCAAAAACAGGCCCTTAAACGGATAAAGCTTCAAGTCCGTCGCCATGCGAAGCACGAGCACAAACTGCAGCCCGAGGGTGGCGAACCGAAACAAGAGGTTGAGAGTTTCCACGCGCGACATGGGGCAAACCTACCCGGTTTGCCTGGCCATGCAAATCTGTTGAATGATGGAGCATGGCGCCGCATGCCTCAGTGCTTTGGCAGGCGCGACACAGATCGACATCTTTAATCTGCGCCTAAGTACCCCAATCTCTTTTGCTGATGGACTACGACTTTTTGCGCAATGTCATATTGAACACGGGGTTGGGGACCACGGCGATTGTCGCTATGCATTGGGCGGCCGCAACGCTGATCTTCGATCACTCCGCCAGTCTGCATGCTGTCGTCGACAGCGCTTTCTTTTGGGTCAGCGTTGCCTTTCCCATCGCCTGGGCACTCAGATACAGCGCCGATCATCGTTTTCCGGTGGAGCACCCGCTGCTGCTTTCCGGCGCATTTCTTTCAGGTTTGGTCTATTTCGTCGCAACGATGCTAATAATCATCAAGGGGCACGTTCTTTACGGCGTGCTGAGCCTTTATGATGTCTGGGATTGGCTGAATATTTTGAGCTGGGTGTCCGGACGCTCACTGGTCGTAATGGCGGTGAGCGTGGTCGGCATGATCATGATCAACGCCGTCTATCGCCTGATACACGACCGATTGCGGTGAGACAGCGGTTGCGCTGCCCCACAGCATTGTTTTGATTATTCCGGGTCGGCGACCTTCAGGATCAGCTTGCCGAGATTTTTGCCTTCGAACAGGCCGCGCAAAGTGGCCGGGGCATTTTCGAGGCCTTCGACAATGTCTTCTTCAAAGTGGAGCTTACCTTCCTGCACCCATTTGGCGATGTCCCCGATGGCTTCCGGGAAGCGCGCCGCATAGGTGAGGACCAGGAACCCTTCCATCCGCGCCGAATGCAGGATGAGGTTCATATAGTTTCTGGGCGGATGATCGGTTTCCCAAGAATGATAGCCGCTGGAAATGCCGCCACAGACGACAATGCGCGCGCCTTGCGCCAGGTTGAGCAAGACGGCGTCCAAAATGGCGCCGCCCACATTGTCGAAATAGACATTGACGCCGTTGGGGCATAGCTCTTTGAGCTTCTCTTCGACATTCTCGTTCTTGTAGTCGATGGCCGCATCGAAATTGGCCTTGGAAGTAAGCCAATTGCACTTGTCGGGACCGCCCGCAATGCCGACGACCCGCGCGCCTTTGATCTTAGCGATCTGCCCGGCGATCGAACCGGTCGCCCCCGCAGCACCGGAGACCACCACCGTGTCGCCTTCCTTCGGCTGGCCCAGTTCCAGTAAACCGAAATAGGCGGTGAGGCTGGTCAGACCGAAAATACTCATATTGTGCGTAAGCGGATAATCGCGCGACAGTTTCGTAAACGGCATGGGCCCGTCGGGCTTCGCGGCCACATAGTCTTGCCACGAGATCGTGCCCTGCACGATGTCACCGGCGGCAAAATCAGGATTGTTGGATTGGACCACTTGGCCAATGCCGCCTGCGCGCATGGGTTCGCCCAACTGAACCGGCGGAATGTAACTGGGCACGTCATTCAGCCAACCGCGCTGAGTGGGGTCAAACGACAGATACAGCGTCTTCAACAGCACTTCGCCGGGGCCCGGATCGGGAATGGCGCCTTCGCGATATTCGAAGATGTCGTCGGTCACGTCCGATTCCGGCCGCTTGACCAAAACATATTGGCGATTGTTCTCGTTCATCGTCTTCTCCCGATTGCCGGTGTTGCTCTTGCCAAGGGTTGAAACGGAAATATGTGCCTGTGGCAAGCCGTCAATGGGGAAAATCAACCTGAAACCGATGGCGCAGGCGTGAAATTCGTCAAAAGTAGAACGGGCGAATTCGACCACGTAAGAAATAAACGTGACAAGGCAGATCAGATCTTTGCGCGGGCGCCAGACGCTGGCACAATAGTGTCTAACAGCTATCCCAACATAAGAACGAGGACGCCATGGATTTCGATATCCCCAAGAACATTGCCGACTATCTGAAAGTGCTGGACGATTTTATCGAGCGCGAGATCAAGCCGCTGGAACAGGAGAACGACAATATCCGGTTCTTCGACCATCGCCGCGAAGATGCCCGCACCGACTGGGACCGGGATGGCCTGCCTAACAAGGAATGGGAAGAGCTGCTGCGCGAAATGCGCCGGCGCGCCGATGCGGCGGGTCACTTGCGCTTTGCCCTGCCGACCGAATTCGGCGGACAGGACGGCGGCAATTTGGCCATGGCGATCATCCGCGAGCATTTGGCCGCCAAAGGCCTGGGCCTGCATAACGACCTCCAAAACGAAAGCTCCATCGTCGGCAATTTCCCGACCGTGCTCATGATGCGCGATTTCGGCACGGAAGCGCAGAAGGCGAAGTTCCTGGAAGGCATGATCACCGGCGAATACCGCATGGGTTTTGGCCTGACGGAACCGGACCATGGCTCCGACGCCACCTTTATGGAAACCCGCGCGGTGAAAGACGGCAATGGCTGGCGCATCAACGGGTCCAAAATGTGGAACACCGGCGTGCATGTGGCGAACTACGACATGATCTTCGCCCGCTCCAGCGGCGAAGACGGCAGCGCGCTGGGCATCTCCTGCTTCCTGGTGCCGACGGATTCCGACGGCTTCAATGTGGAAGAATATATGTGGACATTTAATATGCCCACGGACCATGCCCGCGTGTCGCTAAAAGACGTATGGGTGCCGGACGACGCCATGTTCGGCGAAGAAGGCCAAGGCCTGGCGCTTGCCCAGCACTTCGTGCACGAAAACCGCATCCGGCAAGCCGCCTCCAGCCTGGGCGCCGCCCAATTCTGCATCAACGAATCCGTCAAATATGCGCAAGAACGCAAACCTTTCGGCAAACCGCTGGCGACCAATCAGGCCATCCAGTTCCCGCTGGTGGAACTGCAATCCGAAGCCGAAATGCTGCGCACATTGATCCACAAGACCGCATGGATCATGGACCGGGACGGCCACTTCTCCGTCTCCGATAAAGTGTCCATGTGTAACTACCGGGCGAACCGTTTGTGCTGCAATGCAGCCGACCGCGCCATTCAAACCCATGGCGGCATGGGCTATTCGCGCCATAAACCGTTCGAACACATTTACCGCCACCACCGCCGCTACCGGATCACCGAAGGTTCGGAAGAAATCCAAATGCGCCGTGTGGGCGGGTATATGTTCGGTTTCATGAAAAGCCAGGCCCCGAAGGGCGTGACCAAGATTCAACCAAGGGCGGCCGAATGAACGCACCTCAAGGCGAACTCGAAGCAAAACTTACGGCACTCGTTAAAGCGCGGGTGCCGGGATGTCAGGGGCTCACCCACTTCGAGCGCCTGTCTGCCGGCGCCAGCCAGGAAACCTATGCCCTGCTGGTGGAAACCGCGGGCGAGGCCGTCAAATTGTGTTTGCGGCGGGCGCCGGGCGGTGAAAATGTGGACGACCTGGAAGGCCGGCCCGGCCTTCGGGTCGAAGCCCAGCTGATCAAACTGGCGGGCGAGGCCGGGGTGCCGGAACCGAAGATCCTGCATATCCTGGATGAAGACGACGATTTGGGCGACGGCTTCCTCATGGAATGGTTGGATGGCGAAACCCTGGGCGCACGTGTTCTGCGGGCGGAGCATTTGGCGGAAGTGCGGCCCAAGCTGGCCCATCAATGCGGCGAAATTCTGGCCCGTATCCACCAATTGGATCTGTCGGCGTCGGGCCTCGACCGGTCGCTGCAAGTGGTGCAGCCCGCCGAGCTCATCGACCTGAATTGGGAGCGTTACCAGGAATTCGAAACGCCCCAACCCATGATCGATTATGCGGCGCGCTGGCTGAAGGAACATGTGCCGCCGCCGGTCACCCCCTTGCTGACCCATGGGGATTTTCGCAACGGCAATTTGATCATTGCCGAGGAAGGCGTGCGCGCCGTGCTCGATTGGGAGCTGGCCCATCTGGGCGACCCGATGCGGGACCTTGGCCATTTGTGCACCAATTCCTGGCGCTTCGGCCAAACCGACCTGCCGGTGGGCGGCTTCGGCGCTTACGAAGATTTGTTCGCAGGCTATGAGTCCGTGTCCGGACAACCGGTCGATGCGGAGCGCGTGAAGTTCTGGGTCGTCTTCGGGTCGTTCTGGTGGTCCATCGGCTGCTTGGGCATGGCCGACCACTTCCGCAACGGCCCGGACAAATCCATCGAACGGGCCGCCATTGGCCGCCGCTCGTCCGAATGCCAGGTGGATTGCGTCAATCTCATTATTCCAGGCCCTGTCGACCTGATCGAGCCCGCTGACCTCTCCGGATCGCTGGATATGCCGCGGGCGGATGAATTGATCACCGGCGTGCGCGACTATCTGCGCAACGATGTGATGACGGAAACCCAAGGCCGCATCAGCTTTATGGCGCGGGTGGCGAGCAATGCGCTCGACATCGTGTTGCGCGAGACCGCCATAGGCCCGGCGGCACACGACCGGGAGTTAAAAGGGCTGGAACGTGTTCTCGGTAAGAAGGGCGATCTGGAAATCCTGCGGTGGGATTTAGTGCGCGCGTTGCGGTCCGGCGACATGCCGTTGGACGAACCGGGCCTTGCCGACCATCTGCGCCAAACGGTGGTTCAGCAGGTGGCGATCGACCAGCCGAAATATTCCGGCTTTAAGACGGCAGTGAATTGGTCGGAGGAGCCGGTTTAGAAATTGTTGTGCTGTCCAATCCGCTCTTCCCAGCCGAACGAATGTGAGAGCCGGGATCTCCTGCCTATCATCCCAAGATCCCTGCCTTCGCAGGGATGAGCGGTAAAAACACATGCGCTTTGCAGTTTACATCATGAGCAACCGTAGGAACGGCGTACTCTACACAGGAATGACAGACGATCTTGCGAAGCGAGCATACGAGCACCGCAATCATGTCATTCCTGGATTCACATCCAAATACAATTGCGAGAAGCTGGTCTGGTATGAAGTTCACGAAACGCGCGAGAGCGCCTTTGCACGCGAGCGTCGAATGAAGAAATGGAAGCGAGACTGGAAGATTCAGCTCATCGAAGAAATGAACCCGACTTGGAACGACTTATTTGATCAGATTGCTTGATAAAATGCTTCGCTCACCCCTGCGAAAGCAGGGGTCTCTGCCGTAATTTCTTGAGATCCCGGCTCTCGGTAAACCTCGGCCGGGACGAGCGGCACGAGTTCAACTACCGCCCTTTAAACTCGGGCGGGCGTTTTTCGAGAAAACTGGCGACGCCTTCCTTGTGATCTTCGGTCTCGAAAAGCACACCCAGCGTCTGGCTGACCCAGGTGCCCAATTCGTGCACATCGCCATAGGTGGCGCGGCGCAGGCCTTCTTTCAGATAGCGCAAGGCCAGTGGCGGGTTTTCAGCAATGCGCGCCGCCATGGACGACGCTTCCGCCAGCAAGGTCTCATGCGGGACGACCCGGCTCACCAGACCGATTTCTTTGGCCTCTTCGGCGGAAATCACATCGCCCGTAAACAGAAGCTCCGCGGCCTTCGACCGGCCCACCACTTGCGGCAACCGCCAAATGCCGCCTACATCGGTCACCAGACCGCGCTTGATGAAAATTTCGCCGAACTTCGCGTTTTCGGACGCGATCCGAATATCGGCGAACAAGGAAAGTTCCATACCCCAGCCCACCGCCGCGCCATTGACGGCGGCGATGACCGGGCGGTCGCAATTGAGGATGAGTTCCGCGGCCGGCGTCGGGCCGGGGCGGACCGATTGCAATCGGCGCACGGAAGCTTCCCGCTCTTCACCCGCCATAATTTCGCGCACATCGTCGCCCGAGCAAAAGGCAGGATCTGTGCCTGTCACGACCACGCAACGCACTTCAGTATCCGCTTGGATGTGCTTAAAGGCGGATTCCAGTTCCATATAAGCCCGGCGGTTCAGCGCATTGCGCCGGTCGGGCCGGTTCAGCGTCACCCGTGCAACATGCTTTTCAACCGCATAAAGCAGGGTTTCGAAATCGGCCGGATCGATCGGTGCCGACATGGCGCCTACGCCTTATCGAAGGCGAGGTGAAGCTTCTCCATGCCGCGCAGCAAGACATTGGGCGAATGCCGGAAATCGTTCTTACCTTCCACAAAACGCCAATTCTTGGTGCGGTCGAACAACACCCGGAACGCCACTTTCATTTCCTGGCGGGCCAGGGAATTGCCGATGCAAGTGTGAATGCCCATGCCGAAAGCCAAATGGCTGCGCGCATTCTTCCGGCGAATGTCGAACTCTTCGCCGTCGGCAAACTCGTCGGTGTCGCGGTTGGCCGCGCCATACTTCACCATCAGCATGGAGCCTTTAGGGATCTTCACGCCGCCCAGCTCGGTGTCATCCATTGCCACCCGATACATATTGTTGGTGGGTGTCAGCATGCGGAGGGATTCTTCGATCATATTGGGGATCAGTTCATAATCCTCGTAGACCGCTTTCATCTGATCCGGATGGGTGATCAGCAAATACATGCCTTCAACGATGGACTTGGCCGTGGTTTCGTTGCCGGCCACCAGCAATTGCTGAAGAATAGACAATTGCTCCGCCGTGTTGAGCCCGCGCGGGTCGCCCTCGTCTTCCAAGGTCACCTGGGTGAGATCCGAGATGATGTCATCGGTCGGATTGGCCGCTTTTTCCTTCAGCTTCTCCGCAAAGTAATGCTGAAACTCGACAATGTCCCGCTGCGCCTGAAGCTGGCGGTCTTCGTCGGCCATCATGCTCAGCTGCGCAATAAAGCTGTCCGACCATTTACGGAACTTCTTCCGGTCGCTGACGGGAACGCCCAGCTGTTCCGCAATCACGATCAGGGGCAGCAATTGTCCGAATTCGGACAGCAATTCCACTTCCCCCTTGTCGATGAAGCCATCGATGATCTCATTGACGATCCGCTCGATGTCCTTGTCCATTTCGGCCACACGCTTGGGCGAAAAGGCTTTGTTCACCAGCTTGCGATAGCGCGTGTGCTCCGGCGGATCGGCGGTCAGCATGGTGTCGACCGCTTCGTAGCCTTCGGACGCGATTTCCCGTAGCTTTTGCTGGTGCGGGCTGTCGTCGTTCCGCAAGGCCAAGCCGAACTTGTTCGAAAACAGGGTCGGGTTGCGCACCACATCGCACACCATTTTGTAATTGGACACCAAGAACATGCCGGTCGTGGGGTCCTGGAACACGGGTGCTTCTTCGCGCAATTGCTTCCAATACTGGAAGGGACACTCCATCAAATCCGGATCGAAGGAGTTGTACTCTTCGAGCTTCTGTACGGCGGGTGGTTTTGGTGCTTCTGCAATGCTCATCGGCGTCCCTCGTCAAATCCGTGTGACCGTTTTCCCGGAGACTAGCGCCTTCCCTGCGCCAGCACCAACATCTTTCCGCAACAGCGGGTTAAGTTTGCAGAAAATGGGGCTGCCCGAGCAGAATTTTCTGCAAGGTGTGCACCGGGCGTGAAAGAAAGGCGCCGCCCGCGATCACGCGGTCTCGAAGGCGTGCCAGTCCGGCTCTTTGAGATCTTGTTCGAACTTGTCGAAAGTCCAGGGCCACGAGGCAATGTTGCCGCTGGCGTCAATGTACCAACTGGAACAGCCGGTCGCCCAAATGGTCTGGGGAATCCGGTCCCGCACCGCTTGATTGAAGGCCGCCGTCGCCGCCGCCGTCGGCACAATTTCCGACACACCCGGTTGCTGAAGCCGTTCGATCAATTTCAGCACATAGGCGAATTGCGTTTCGGCGGTCAGCAACCAGGAAAAGTTGCCGATGGGGCTGGTGGGCCCGCCGATCATGAACCAGTTCGGAAATCCCGGCACCGCAACGGTCATATAACCTTCGTTGCGCTGTCGCCAGGCCTCTTCGATGGTACGCCCGCCGGGGCCCATAACCTTCATGGGACGGAAGAATTGGTGGGTATTAAAGCCGGTCGCCAGCACGATCACGTCCAATGCCTGTACGGTGCCGTCTTCCAGTTCGATGCCGTCCGGGACGAAGCGGGCGATCTTGCCCGTTTCAAGCGCCGCATTTGGCTTTTGGATCGCCTCATAGAATTCATTCGACATGATCAGGCGTTTGCATCCCACTTTGTAATCGGGCGTCAACTTCGCCCGCAGCTCGGGATCGCGCACCGTGTTGAGATTGTCGATGCAGTCCTGCTCCAGTTCCGCATAGCCGTCCGGGTTCTCCCCCACGATGGCGGCTGCAAAGTTAGAGTTCATGCGGTGCGTCAAACGCTTGTATTCCGCCTGGCGGGCGGTGGCATCGGACCGGTACAATTCTTTCTCTTCGTCCGTAATCAGACGATTTGGCAAGGGCCAAATCCACTGTGCAGTGCGCTGAAACAGGACCAGCGATGCTACGTCGTCGATCACTTCGCTGACGATCTGTATGGCCGTGGACCCGGTGCCGATGATGCCGACCCGTTTGCCCCGCAGCGACACGCTGTCATCCCATCGGGCGGAATGGAAACAGTCGCCTTCGAAGTCGTCCCGTCCGGGGATATCCGGATAGACCGGGTGGTGCAGCACACCGGTGGCCGTCACCACCACATCGAACAGCCCCTCATCGCCTTGGGTAGACGTAAGGTGCCATTGATGGTGGTCAAACGACGCCTCGGTGATTTCGCTGTCATAGCGGATCAAGCTGTCCACCCCATGGTCGCGGGCGACGCCGCGGAAATACGCCAGGATCTCGGCACCGGGCGAACACATGCGGGTCCAGTTGGGATTGGTGGCAAAGGAATACTGGTAGGCGTGAGACGGCACGTCACAGGTAATTCCGGGATAGCGGTTGTCACGCCAAGTCCCGCCCAGATCGCTCGCTTTTTCAAAGATGGCGAGGTCATCGAACCCCGCTTCCCGGAACTTGATGGCGGCCATAATGCCGGAGGCGCCGGCGCCGATGATCGCGATTTTCAAGTTCCGCTTGTCGGTCATGGGGTCCCTGCTATGCGGTTGACAAAACGCACCG
>JANQMY010000595.1 GCA_028279895.1 Alphaproteobacteria bacterium | reverse complement strand
ACGGCCAACGCCCCCAGCACAAGACTGATCGCTTGAATGACGAGCACAATTTCAATACTGCCGAAACCGTCTATCACCTGGATCGCTGCCTGTCGTGTATGGGGTGCAAAACTACCTGTCCGTCCGACGTCAATTACGATCAGCTTATCGATACGGCGCGGGCCTATATCGAAGAGACCTACGAACGTCCCTTTCTGGATCGCCAAGTGCGGAAATTGCTGGGCTGGTTGCTGCCCCGCCCGGGTTTGTTTCGCACCGCGCTGGGCTTGAGTTATTTGGGACGTCCCCTGAAGAAATGGTTGCCGGAACCGTTTCGCATCATGCTTGACCTTGCGCCCGACCGGTGGCCGCGTCCTACCCTGAGCGATTTTTCTACCGTGTTCCGCGCAGAGGGCGAGCGGCGGTTCCGCGTGATCATGCTGAAGGGCTGCGTGCAATCCGTGCTCGACGCGGAAACCAATGCAGCCGCCATTCGCGTGCTCAACCGTCACGGCGTCGAGGTTCTTGTGCCGTCCGGCAGCGGGTGTTGCGGGGCGCTGCCCCATCATTTGGGGCAAGAGGAAGCGGCCGAGCAATGGGCCATGAAGAACGCCATTGCCTGGTCAAAAGCGAATTTGCTCAACGAGGTGGACCACATCATCGTCACCGCCTCGGGCTGCGGGTCGGTGTTGAAGGACTACGGCCGGCTTTACCGGGGCAATCCAGAATTGGCCGAGGCCGCCCAAACCATTGCCGACAAGTCATTGGACATTGTGGAAATGCTCGGCAAGCTGGACCTGAAGTTCGTGGCCTTGCCCCGGCATTTTCGCGTGGCCTATCACGGCGCCTGTTCGCTGAAGCACGGCCAGGCAATCGACGATCTGCCGCGGAGGCTGCTGGCCAATGCCGGCTTTGAGGTGTTGGACATTCCGGACGGGCATTTGTGCTGCGGCTCCGCAGGCACCTACAACATTCTGCAACCGGAAATGTCCCAAACGTTGGCCAAGCGAAAAGTGGCGAATATCCGGAAGCTCAATCCGGATTTGGTGGTCAGCGCAAATGTGGGTTGTTCGGTTCAGCTTTCTTCGCGCATGGATATCGGGGTTTGCCACACGGTCCAGTTTTTGGATTGGGCGACAGGCGGCGAGCGGCCAAAACAGGCCGGCGGTCCCTAGACTGCTTCAATTAGGAGCAAGAAACCTGCTAGCCCGTAGGATTCCCCTGCGTTCCCGAGGACACACCTGACCCATTTTCCGGTTCCGTTCTCTTTTCCCCCATTGTCTGATCTGTATAGTGGATGGGTGGTCTTCCAGGATCGGCCCCGGTGTGTGGGGTGCGAGACAGGCGTTTGGAGGGGCTGGATGGCACATCGACTCCTGATTTATGGAGTGACGGGCTATGTGGGGAAGCTGATCGCGCGGGCGGCTTACGAGCGCGGATTTGTGCCGGTTTTGGCCGGCCGTGATGGCGGCGGAACCCTCAAAGTGGCCGCGGATCTCGGGTTCGACGCCCAATCTCTCGAACTTGACGATGTCGGCAGCCTTACCCGGGCGCTCGACGGCATGGATGCGGTGCTGCTCACGGCGGGGCCGTTCTCGGAAACCTCCGCGCCCATGGTGGATGCCTGCCTGCGCACGGGCACCCATTATCTCGATATTACCGGCGAGATCGGCGTGTTCGAGGCCTGCGCAAAGCTGGATCAAAAAGCGCGCCAGGCCGGCATTATGGTGCTGCCCGGATGCGGTTTCGATGTGGTGGCCAGCGATTGCTTGGCGGCCTATGTGGCCCAAAAGCTACCCAATGCTGAGCGCCTGACCCTTGGTATACGGGGCTTTGGGCGAACCTCGCGGGGCACCCGCAAAATGCTCCTGGATGCTTTGGAGGACGGCACCCCGGTGCGCCGCGATGGGCGTATTGTGGCGCTCAGCCGACCGGCATCGCGCAAGCTGGATTTCGGTAATGGCCCCGAGGCTGCGGTCGGCTTTGGGTGGGGCGATGTCTCCACCGCGTTCCACAGTACAGGCGTGCCGAATATTGAAGTCTATGTATCGGCCAGCAGACCGGTGCAACGCATGGCTGCCCGCCACAAGCGCTATGGCTGGCTGCTGCGCCGCGATTTCATGCGTGATCGGCTGCGGCGCAAAGCCGCCAAAGGGCGGGCGGGCCCGACGCCGAAACAGCGGGAAAAAGGGCGGCTGACCCTGTGGGCCAAAGCGGAAACGGCTCAAGGACGTTCGGTGGAGGCGCTTCTGGAAACGCCCGATGCCTATTCCTTAACGGTCGATACCAGCTTGGAAATCGCGCGGCGTGTCCTAAACGGCAAGTTTTCGCCCGGCTATCAAACCCCGTCTCAAGTCTATGGCGCGGATTTGATCATGGATTTTCAAGGAGTGACCCGCAAAGATGTTGCCGATGACGGATTCGGCACATAGGTCTGGTGTGGTGGCTATTCACTTCTCTTGATGGACATATGAGATTTTTACTTTCGATATTTGGCGCGTTGGTTATGGCCGTCGGGCTTGTCGTGGCGCCCTCGTCCATGGCGGCGCAGGACGACCCTCATCTGGACGATTTGTTTGAGCAACTGGCGGTCGAAAAGAATGAGCGGCGGGCGGAAATGCTGCAAGATGCCATTTGGGAAGCGTGGCTCGATGCCGAAAGCCCGAGCGTCAATCTCATGATGGAGCGTAGTCTGGTGGCACTCGATGGCGACGACATGCCCACGGCGCTCAGCCTGCTGAACGCCATCGTCGATTTGCGGCCCGATTATGCCGAAGGGTGGAACAAGCGCGCCACCTTGTTCTTCTTGATGGAAGACTACGATCAGTCGATGGCCGACATCCAAAAGACATTGGAGTTAGAGCCCCGGCATTTCGGCGCCCTAACAGGGTTGTCGTCCATTCTATCCGCTTACGGAGAATATGAAAAAGCGCTTGAGGCCTATCAAGAGGCTCTGAAAATAAACCCCTTCCTGCCGGACAGCAAAGAACGGCTGCAAACGCTTACCAAAAAGGTCGAAGGCCAAAAGATCTAGGCACCGGCCGCACTTGACATCTGATTCCGTAATCACAACTCCATCGAAACATCGAGACGATGCGAAAAGGATTGATGGTTTTTCTGGTCACGATAGGCTTTTTTGCCGGGCTGTTGGGCTATTCGACCTGGTTGTCGGTGCGGTCCGAGCAGCAGTTTCCGCCGCTCGGCCGGTTCGTCGACGCCGACGGCATCAAGCTGCACTATGTGACGGAAGGAAGCGGTCAACCGGTGGTGATGCTGCATGGCGCCAGCGGTTCGCTACGCGATTTCGTGGTCAGCATCTTTTCGGATGTGGCGGCAAACTACCAGGCGATTGCCTTCGACCGTCCCGGCCACGGTTACAGCATGCGTGCCCCCGAACAGGGGTGGAATCCGGCGGTGCAGGCCGGCCATATTCGTGCCGGTCTCAAGGAACTCGGTATCGACCGGCCCTTGCTGGTGGGCCATTCGTGGAGCGGCTCTGTGGTACTGGCCTATGCCTTGGCTTACCCGGATGAGATCGCCGGGGTGGTTGTGCTGGGCGGGGCGACGCATCCGTGGAAGGGGTCGCCGCCCAAATGGTACAATCGCCTCGCCACGTCGCCGTGGATCGGCGATCTTTTCACTCGGCTGTTTGTCACACCCATCGGTCAGGCCTCCATCAGTACCGCGATCGAGCGGACCTTTGCGCCCAACGCGGCGCCGGCCAGCTATCGCAATGAAGCCGGCGTCCGTCTTATTCTGCGTCCGGATAATTTTCGGGCCAATGCGGAAGACGTCATCCATCTGCGGGAGTTTTTGGCCGATCAAAGTCAGCGCTATGGCGATATCGGCGTGCCGCTCACCATCATTACGGGGCTGCAGGATGGAACCGTCAGTCCGAAGATCCACTCCAGGGCGCTCCACTCACAAGTGAAGCACTCGAAACTGGTGACGTTTGAGGGGGTGGGGCATATGCCGCATCATGTTCGTCCTGATGCGGTTTTGGCTGAGATCGAGAGGCTGTTGCCCGCAACGTCCGCACCTGGCGCGTTTCTGCCAGCGCCGGCAGAATGAGCGCCAACGCACTGTCGGTGGTGTCTTTAATCTGATTTAGATTGGCGCTTCTGAACTTCGTTTTCTTCGTGCGGTCTTCCCGGTCGTAGAGCGCGCAGACCAAGCGGTGATCGTAGATCATCCCCGCATAAGCGCTTTTGGCTTGGTAAAGGCCCATTTCCGGGTTGTCCCCGGCGGGGTTCCATTCCAGCTCCCACACCAGAAGCGGCGAATGGACGATCATATTGGCGACGATCAGCGGATTGATCGGCGGCAGGTCGTCTGCCGGCCAATCGGCCGATAACGCCGTGGCGGTGCGTTCCGCCCAGGCGCGCTGTTCCGGGGTCAGCCGCGGATCGTTCAGGGAGGAAAGATGTCCGAATTGGGTATGAGAGGCGGCATAGGTGCAGCCTTGGGTCTGGAAAATGTAATTTGCCTTGGGGATGCCCAGCCCGATCGTTAAGACGAACAACAGGCTCACGCCGCATTGCACATAATGGCGGCGCACCCCATGAGTCACTTTGGGCAACCAGACCAGCAGGCAAAGCGACACAAAGGCGATCACCCCGAACAAGGGCGCGCCGAACAGCATCAGATAGACCGGCACGGTCAGGGCGATGGCGGCAATCACATAGCCGCTGACGGGGAAGACGAAGTCTTGAAAATAGCTTTCGGCGTCGGGCCGTTTTGCTTCGGCAAAGGCGACCAAGTCGGCAAGGGCACGCTTTAGGGCCGGAGGTGCACGATCGTTCCAGAGCAATCCGGCCCGCTCGGTCCACTTATTTAGGGCGTTCCCCATCGTTACTCGATACCGTTTGGCGCTTCACTATTCTTGAGGGGGATTAAAACAGGGAAAGCAAAACGGAGTGTTAGGAGGCTTCGTAAAATTTGAGCGGACGCGCGGCTTTGAAAAACAAGGTTACTCGCTGGTTAACTGCTGGTGGCTGCCCACATAGGCAATGCGCAGCAGGTTTGTGGCGCCCGGGGTACCGAAGGGCACGCCTGCGGTGATGATGACCCGGTCCCCGCGGGCCGCCGCGCTTTCTTGAAAGGCGATGCGACAGGCCCGTTCCACCATGTCGTCCAGATCGACCGCATCTTCCGTGAGCACACAGTGCAGCCCCCATACAAGGGCAAGCCGGCGGGCAATGGCCTTGACGGGCGTGAGAGCGACAATGGGCACACCCGGCCGCTCCCGGGCGGCGCGCAGGCCCGTAGACCCGGAATTGGTGTAGCAAACGATGGAGGCGACGCCCAAGGTTTCGGCCACCTGACGCGCCGCCACGGTAATGGCGTCCGCCGACGTCGCTTCCGGGCCGGGGCGCTGGGCATCGATGATCGAGCGGTAATTCGGATCTTCTTCGACGCGTTGCGCGACCCGGTCCATCATGGCAACGGCTTCCTCCGGGTACTGACCGGCTGCGGATTCGGCAGACAGCATGATGGCGTCGGCGCCTTCGAATACGGCGGTGGCCACGTCGGACACTTCGGCGCGTGTTGGTGTCGGCGAATTGATCATGGATTCGAGCATTTGCGTGGCCACGACCACCGGCTTGCCCGAGGCCCGCGCTTGCCGGGTCAGCTGCTTTTGCCGGCCGGGCACGTCCTCGATGGGCACTTCCACACCCAGATCGCCGCGGGCCACCATCAGGCCGTCGCTGAGTTCAAGAATCTCATCCAGATAGATCAGCGCCGACGGTTTTTCGATCTTGGCCATGAGAGCCGCCCGTCCGGCGATCGCTTTGCGCGCATCGGCCAGATCGTCCGGATGCTGAATGAAGGAAAGCGCGACCCAGTCGATGTCCAGAGACAGGGCATGGTCCAGATCGGCGCGGTCCTTTTCGGTCATGGCGCGGACCGGCAAGATCGTGTCGGGCAGGTTGACGCCCTTGCGGTCGGACAGTTTGCCCCCATAAACAACCGTGGTCTTGGCGTGGTCGTGTTCTTGGCTCTCCACCCGCAGCCGGATGCGCCCGTCATCCAGCAGAATATGGGCGCCGCTTTCCAGAACCGAGAAGATCTCGGGATGCGGCAGGTACACCCGGGTCTCGTCGCCCGGGGTGTCCTTCAAATCCAGATGGAACGTGTCGCCTGGTTTGAGCGTGATGGCCCCGTGCGCGACTTTGCCGATTCTGAGCTTCGGCCCCTGCAAGTCGATAAGCACGCCGATGGGGCGTTCGGTCCGCGCCTCCACCTCGCGAATCATACGCACCCGCGCCGACAGATCGTCGTGGCTGGAATGGCTCATATTGATTCGGAACACATCGGCGCCGGCCCTGAACAAGCGTTCGATGGTCTGGCTGTCGTCAGAGGCCGGCCCCAGGGTCGCGATGATTTTCACACTTCTTTGGCGTCGTCGGCTCATAAATCGGATCGGAATGTCCTAAAGGGGGTTGCGGTGGGGTCGCCCGGCGGGCCAAGAATCGGCCCGTCCAAAACAATAACAGCCTAACGCAAACAGATTTGTTAAAGACAGATGGGGATTGTCAAAAAGAAACGAGACCGAAGCGCCGTGCGAGAAAGTGAATTGCCGTGCCCATAAACGAGGACGGACCCCCTTATACGGAAATCCCCGCCCAGGACCGTAGCGATCTCCTGCTGATTTGCGATCATGCCTCCAACCGGATTCCACCGGAATTCGACAGCTTGGGCCTGCCGGCCCATGAACTCGAACGGCATATCGCCTATGATATCGGGGCCGGCCCGGTGACCCGCCAATTGGCCGGCCGGTTCGGCGCCCGCGCCCTTTTGGGGGGCATTTCGCGTTTGGTGATCGACCCCAATCGCGGTCTCGACGACCCCACCTTGGTGATGAAGCTGTCGGACGGCGCGATCATCCCCGGCAATCAGCATTTGACCGAAGAAGAGGTGAATGGGCGCGTCGCGCGCTTCTACCGCCCCTACGATCAGGCGATCTCCGGTGTTTTGGACCAAATGTTGGAGGTGACGCCGGCGCCGAAAATCGTTTCAATCCACAGTTTCACCCATTATTGGCGCGGTGCCACGCGGCCCTGGCATGTGGGATTGTTGTGGAACCGAGACGATCGGGTTTTCCGCCGGCTCTATGCCGCCTTGCGCCGGCACGACGATCTGGTGGTGGGCGACAACGAGCCCTATCGCGGCGATCTAGAGGGGGATTGCCTGGACCGTCATGGCACAAAACGGGGGATCGCGCATATCTTGATCGAACTCCGCCAAGACCTCATATCGGACGAGGCGGGGGTCGAAAAATGGACGGACATATTGTTTGATGCCATTTCGACAACGTTGAACGACGCCCCCGACGGTTTTTTCAACCAAGTGGGTCCCCCGCACGGAGAGGTGTAATGGAAGACCAAACCAAAACTGAACTTGAAGCCGCGGCTTTTCGCCGGCTGGTTTCCCATTTGCGCAACCGTACCGATGTGCAGAACATCGACCTGATGATTCTTGCCGGATTTTGCCGAAATTGTTTGGGCGATTGGTATCGGGAAGCGGCGGCGGACAAGGGCATCGAGCTGTCGAAAGACGAGGCCCGTGAGCTTGTCTACGGCATGCCGCCCGGTGAATGGAAGGACAGGTTCCAAAAAGAAGTGCCGCCCGAGAAGATGGAACAGTTCAAGCAGGCGCAAAAAAGTCACGGCTAATTCGTCCGTATTCTGACGAATTTTTCACTAAAAATGCCGTTGCATTTTGACGGCGGGGGCTCTAGGGTCGCGCGCCTGAATTTTGGGAACCGATATCATAGCGTTTCCAGGCGAAGTGTGTAACGGTTCACCGTCCGGAAACGCGTTAAAGTAAAGACTTAGGGCACTTTTGTGATTATACAAAAACCAAAAGTGCCCCTAGTGGGGCAGGATAAAGCATTATGGCAACGCAAGAGGCGATCGAAAAATCCGAGCAAAAGAGCAAAGCCGGCGGCATTGCGCAGGAACAGCTACGCTCGCTCATTGAGCGCATCGAGCGGCTTGAAGAAGAAAAGGCCGCGCTTGCCGCAGACATTCGCGAGATTTATGCGGAAGCCAAAGGCAACGGTTTCGATCCGAAGGTCATGCGGCAGGTGGTGCGCCTGCGGAAAATGGATTCCGCCGAGCGCCAGGAGCAAGAAGCGATCCTGGACCTTTACATTCACGCCCTGGGCATGTGAGCGCCCAGGCACGCCGCGTTCCGTGTATCAATCGGTGCCCGTGCGGGCTTCCAACCCCAGATCTCTGACTTTGCGGTAAAGTGTCGACCGGCCGATGCCCAGGCGGCGCGCGACTTCGGTCATATGGCCGCTATAGCGTTCGATGGCCAGGCGGATCATTTCGCCTTCCACTTCTTCCAGTTTCCGCAAATGCCCTTCCGGATCGACAGCCGGAATTTCAAACGGGCTTTTCGGTGCCAAGTCTTGCCCATGGGCGACGATGCCGCTATGGCGTTCCATCGTGTTGGTTTCGGGTGTAATCGCCGTGCCGACCATGTTGCTGTCGGTCGTTTCCGGCAAGGCTTCGATGCCGGAATCCGTGAATGGGTTGAGTTTTGGCGCCGGCATATTGCCCAGGATTTGCGGGAAGTCTTCCGTTTCCAGCGCGCTGTTGTCGCACAAAACAACCGCACGGAAGATGGTGTTTTCCAACTGACGGACATTGCCCGGCCACGGATATTGTTTCAGCAATTCCAAAGCTGCCGGACCGATACCCACGACCTTCTTGCCTTCTTCGCCGG
>JANQMY010000580.1 GCA_028279895.1 Alphaproteobacteria bacterium | reverse complement strand
CATCCCGGTCGCCCAAAACTGCCGCCATGTCCGCCAGGCACGCCGCCAGGCGGGGCCCGGTTTCCAAAAAGACGAGACTGGCGGGGATCGCCGCAACCTCCTGCAAAGCGCGGCGCCGGGCGGCCGATTTCGCCGGCAAGAAGCCACAGAACAGGAACCGGTCCGTGGGCAGGCCGCTGACCGCCAGCGCGGCCAGGACCGACGACGCCCCCGGCACCGGAAACACCGGCACGCCCCGGTCGGCGGCTTCCTGCACCAGCCGGTAGCCGGGATCGGAGATAAGCGGCGTGCCCGCATCGCTGACCAACGCCAAACTTGCCCCGGCCTCCAGCTTATCCAGCAAGCCGGGGCGGGCCTTGGGCGCATTGTGGTCATGATAGGGGGTGAGCTGCGCCTCGATGCCATGCAGAGACAGCAGGCGCGCGGTGACGCGGGTGTCTTCGCACAACACCAAATCGGCGCCCGCCAGCACATCCAGCGCCCGCAGCGTGATGTCCCGCGCATTGCCGATCGGTGTCGACACGATATAGAGGCCTGGCGCCAGGCCCGATGAGCTGGGGTTCGATTTGGTCATGAAATTGCCCGATTAAGGCAGGAGCTTACCAGTTCTCGAATTTACTTAAACCGCCGAGAACGGTAGTGTCTGACGGTCTGATGGGGGGCTGAATTCCGCTGCGCAGGTCACACGCAACAGGGACTGCCAACTTTCCTTGCCAAAAATAGGGGTCTCGTGTCGTTGCCATGATGAGTTCGCTGAACACGAAATGGAGCGCGGCCGTCAAAACGGCTGCCCTGTCTGTCCTGTTTGCCATGGTTTTGGCGGCCTGTGGCGGCCCATCGGGCCCTCAGCGGGGACCGGATTATGGACGTTTACCGCCCTCGGAAGAAATCCCCGGCGAAGACGGCACGTTGACACCTCATCACATGGGCGGCCGGGACCCGGTGCGCATTGCCATGCTGCTGCCCCTGACCGCGCCATCCAAGGATGCGCAGAACGTGGCCCAAGCCCTGCTGGACGCCGCCCAGCTTGCGGTGTTCGACGCCTCGAATCCCAATTTGCTGCTGATCCCGAAAGACACACAAGGCTCGGAATCAGGCGCCCGTGCCGCCGCCGAACAGGCTATTGAAGAAGGGGCGGAGATCATTTTGGGGCCGTTATTTTCGACCTCGGTCGCCGCCGTCACGCCGGTGGCCACCAGCCGGGGCGTGCCTGTCGTTGCCTTCTCCACGGACCGGGAAGTGGCTCGGCCCGGCGTCTATCTGCTGAGCTTCCTGCCCGAATACGAGGTCGAGCGCATTACCGAATTTGCCGTGGTGAGCGGCTATTCCCGCTTCGCCGCCATGATTCCGCAAACCGCTTACGGCCAGCGGGTGTTAAGCGCCTTCGAGCAGTCGGTCATCGACCGGGCGGCGTTCCTGATCCAGACCGAGCAATATTATCAGTCGGTCGACGCCATGTTCGAACCGGCCCGCCGCCTGGCCGCCATCAATGATTTCGATGCCGTGTTGCTGCCGGAAGGCGGGACCAATCTGCGGGGGCTTGCGCCGCTCTTGCCCTATTTCGACGTGGACCCGCGCCAGGTGAAGTTCCTGGGTACCGGCCTGTGGGACGATCCGACCTTGGGCCGCGAACCGTCTTTGGTGGGCGGTTGGTTCGCCGCCCCGCCGCCCCAAGCGCGCACCGCCTTTGCCGACCGCTTCCAGGCGTCGTTCGGACGCAAGCCGCCACGCATTGCCAGTTTGGGGTATGACTCCGTCGGGCTCGCGGCCGCCCTGTCGATTCAACTGGACAGTACCGACCGCTTTAGCGAAGCGGCGCTGACAAATCCCAACGGCTTCACCGGGGTGGACGGCATTTTCCGCTTCTTGCCCGACGGCTCCACCGAGCGCGGACTTGCCGTGATCGAAGTGACGGCGGACGGCTTTAAAGTCATCGACCCCGCGCCCCAAACCTTCGAGCGCGAGGCCTTCTAGAACAACCTTCTATCCCTAACTGTCGAGCTGAGCTTCCGTCCGTTCCGTGAGACGGCGCGGGGCCTCACGCCCACTGCCGCCTTTGCGGGACGGCGGCCGCCCATCTTGCGGTCGGTTGATTTCCTGGGTGATCACCGTCCAGGCATCCGCCGCTTCCATTGCCGCCGCCCATTCCTGGGGCCGTAATTCGTCCAGCAGATAGCGCTCCAGCCCCGGCCGCAGCGGCGCCGCACCAATTTTGAGCTGGATCGGGTTGCGCATATAGAGCAGGTACCATTTGGCGGCATCGACACGGGATTGGTCCACGATTTCACCGTCGAGATAGAGCGCGGCCAGCCGGCCTTGCGCATCCGCATTGTTGGAATTGCCGGCTTTCAGCAACCAGTACAAGGCATGGAATTGGTGCAGTTCGGCTTGGGACGCGTCGTCTGCGGCGGCGGCCAGCATCAGCAAGCAATCGCCTAAATGGAATTGCGCGATTTCGTAGCCATAGCCCATATCCGCAAGTCGCCGGAACAAAGGCACGGCTTCATCGCAGGCACCGTCATTCTTGAACGCCAGCGCCTGACTGAAGAACAACTCGCCGCCCCGCGCGCCGCGCGGGCCACCCTTTTTCGCGTATTTGGCACCGCTCATGCCGTCGCGCGGCGGGCCGGACCGATCACCGCCCGGCCCGCCGGGACCGCGCCCGCCGGCGCCCCCGGCACAGGCGGCCAGAAACCCCGCCGCGACGATTAAAACCAACAGTGTACGGATTTGTTCGAACCGGATTGCAAAGACTGTCCGTCCTCGGGTCACGCTCTCCTCCATCGATCATGTGCAAAGAGCGATTACGCTACGCCCGAGGTGTTGGGCCTGCCATCCAATGATTGTCCCAAACCGTGCCACGCTATCGCGCTGACACAATTCGATACAAATTAAAGCGTTTCCAGGTGAAGCATGCCCTCGGGCTCGACCCGATGGGTGGACTGCGGTTGACCGCCCAAGGTCTATTGGCGGAAACGCGCAAGACAAAAAATCTAGCAGGCTGCTGAAAAAGTCATCCAGGCCCTTCGAGACGGGCCTATCGGCCCTCCTCAGGGTGGAGACCTTTGCACGAAAGGGTTTGATTTCTGAGGTTTTATTTATGCGCGTTGCGTTTGTCTTGTGAGTGAATGGGTTTGTTTTTCGTGCTGTTTTGACTGTCTTTGCTGAAGGGGGGATGGGGTCTCGGCCGTTTGGGGCCCGCTAAGGGGATGTCAGAACATGAAGGCGTCTGAGATTGTAGGCGATGCAGGCCAAAGCTACCGCTGTGTGGTTGCGGGCCATGGTGAAAGCCCGCATGCGTCCCATCTGATAGCTCCGCTTCAGAGTGCCAAACACCGCTTCCACGGGCCGGCGTTTGATCGACAAACGATTGTTGAGCGCTTTTTGCGCGTCGCTCAGAGGATGAGCCTTTTTACCCCGCCGCATCACACCATCGGCAATGCCAAGGCTTGAGAGTTGGTCATGAAGACGCTTAGCATCATATCCCCTGTCGGCATAAAGAGCGGCCTCGTCCCCTTGGACAAGCTGTTCTGCCACATCGATCTCTTGAATATTGGCCGGGGTCGTCACGAGAGTGCGCACAAGCTGTGTGCCTTGATCGACTGCAATGTGAACTTTGTAGCCAAATTTGTACCGGCGCCGTTCATTGTTCACTCCAAAGCGGGCATCAGGATCTGTTGTGCTGATCCTGCTTTCCTTCATCCGGGGACGCCGCGCGGCACTCTCAACGATCGAAGCATCAATCAATGTGCCTTGTTTGAGATAGACGCCCCGCCCTTCCAACTGACGGGCCAGTTCAGCCATCAAAGCCTCGATCCGGCTCTCTTGGCCCAACCGTTCGCGAAAGCGCCAGATCGTCGAATGGTCTGGCGTGTCGTCTTCCAAAGAAAGACCGGCAAACGAACGGAACGACAGACGGTCATACAAAGCTTCTTCCATCGCTTCATCACCAAGGCCATACCAACGTTGCAACAGCAACACTTTGAACATCATCAAGGGGGGATAGTTCGCTTCACCGCGACCCCGGTTCGACAGGTCTTGCAGAACAGCCCCAAAACGCTCCCAGTCAATCAGGTCGGAAATCTCTTTCAGCTTATCGCGCCGAGAAGAAGACCGCTTGCTCACCACACCGTCAGCAAAACTCAATTGACCCATCTTCTTCTCTGCCATCAAACCGCTCCAACAAAAGAATCAGTCAATCAATCTCAACAAAAACTACCCTTTCGTGCAAAGGTCTCCA
>JANQMY010000553.1 GCA_028279895.1 Alphaproteobacteria bacterium | reverse complement strand
CACTTGTCAAGGTGACGTCGAGGGCCTGGCCGTTGAAGGTTCTTGCCCTCATGCATGAAGGCGTACCGGGACGCCAAGCCCCTTTGCTTGCGGCTTCGGGCGCCACTCGAACCGCGTTCGTACAATCACTTCGTCACTTAGAAGATTTGGGCCTTCTGGAGCGCAACCCAGGGCACGGCCATCCGCTCCGGCCCGAGTTTCGCCTAACGCCGACGGGGCAAGCCCTGGCGCCCATCGCCCATCAAATCGAAACAGCCGTACGAGATGACACCGGAGCCATCTTGCTTCGGAAAATGTGGACCGTTCCCGTGCTGGCCGTTGCGCATAGGCCCAAAGTCTTTTCGGAGTTAAAACGCGAGCTGACGCCCATAACGGATCGCGCACTGTCTAAATCGCTCCGCGAACTCAACACACAGAATTGGATTGAACGTTCTGTGAACGTGGATCTGCATCCGCCGCGTCCCTATTATCAAGTCGTTAACGCGGGTGCGCAAATCAGTCACGCGATTGGTCTGCCCGGGTGATGATCTGCCGGACGCAATCATCGACCCAGCGATAAAAAAACCCCGAAGCGGCAGCCCCGGGGTTTGTTTTTTGTCTTGAGCCGCCGCTACTTGCCGGTGGGCAGATCCTTGAAAGCCACTTCCTTGTCGACCCGAATGTCGCCCGGCAGTCCCAGCACGCGCTCCGCAATGATGTTGCGCAGGATTTCGTCCGTACCGCCCGCAATCCGCAGGCCTGGGGCCGACAGATAGATGTTCTGTAGCGTTTCGATCTTCTCCGCTTGTTCTCCGCCGATCGCACCGCCGACCATGTCCAGAAGATCCAAGCCAAACGCCGCCATGTCCTGCATGCGCTTGGCACCGACCACTTTGCCGATGGAATTCTCAGGCCCCGGAATGGCCCCTTTGCTCAACGCCGTCAACGCCCGGTAGCGGGTGTAGGTCAGGCCTTGGCCCTGAACATACCAATCGGCGATTTTATCGCGCACCATACCGTCTTGGATCGCCGGGCCGTATTCCAGCTCTATGTTCTTGGCAAGTTCGATCAATTCGGAGATCGACGGACCGCCCCCGCCTCCGCCAATCGATAGGCGCTCGTTCATCAGCGTGGTCAGCGACACTTTCCACCCATTGCCGACTTCGTCCAAACGATGATCGTCGTTGATTTCAACATCGGTGAAGAACACTTCGTTAAAGCCCGCATCGCCTGAAGCCTGTTTGATCGGACGGACTTCGACGCCCGGGTGTTTCATATCGACGATGAAAGCCGTGATGCCCTTGTGCTTCGGTACGTTGGGGTCCGTCCGTGCAATGAGCAAGCCGTAATCGCAAAAATGCGCGCCGGTCGTCCAGACTTTTTGACCGTTTACGATCCACGTATCGCCCTTCTTTTCGGCCTTGGTGCGCAGCCCCGCCACGTCGGACCCGCCGGCAGGTTCCGAGAAGAGCTGACACCATATTTCTTCGCCGCGCAGTGCTTTCTGCACATAGCGGTCATTAAGCTCTTTGCTGCCATGTTTCATCACCGTCGGGATGCACATGCCCAGGCCAATACCGAAGATACCCGGCGGCATATCGTATTGCGCTTCTTCTTGATTGTAGATCACGCTCTGCATGGGCGTGCCGCCAAGACCGCCAAGTTCTTTCGGCCAAGTGATCGCGGCATAGCCCGCATCCGCTTTTTTGGCTTGCCATTCCTTGGCCCACTTAATTTCGTCACGGCCGGTTTCGTAGCGGCGCTTCGGGACGCCCGCTTCGCTTTTCGGCTTTGCATTTGCCGCGAGCCATTCTTTCACTTCCGCGCGAAATTTTGCTTCTTCGGGGGTATCGTTAAAGTCCATGATGCGTGCTCCTTTACGCGGCGTTGCGCGTTTCCAATTGTGCCACCAGCTTGTCTTTCCAAACACGCGCACTGCCCAGATTGGATGCCAAAAGGCGTGCGCGCTTGTAGAACAAGTGGCAGTCATATTCCCAGGTGTAGCCAACACCGCCATGGGTCTGGATGGTTTCCTCAGCGGCATAGGCATAGGCTTTGGTCGCCGCCACCCGCGCGCCAGCTGCCGCGGTCGGCAATTCGGACGCATTGGTATGCAGCGCCCAGGCACCGTAATAGGCGTTGGACCGGGCAAGCTCGGTATTGATGTACATGTCGGCAAGCTTGTGCTTGATCGCTTGATAGGACCCGATCAGCCGGCCGAACGCATAGCGCTCCATGGCGTAGTTCTTCGCCATCTCCAAGCAGACATCGGCGCCGCCGACTTGCTCGAAGGCGGTAAGGATTGCCGCACGATCGAGAACTTGTTTCGCAATTTGCCAGCCTTCGCCGGTCGCGCCCAGCGGATCGGCGGGGGCGCCGTTAAAGGTGATGTTCGCTTGCGACCGGGACGGATCGATCGATTTCACACGTTCGCGGGTGACGCCGGGGCCGTTTAGGTCGACCAAGAACAGCGAGATCGCCCGTTCGGTCCCGTCATTAGACGTCTTCGCCGTCACCACGCAGAATGTGGCGATATCCCCTTCCGGCAC
>JANQMY010000536.1 GCA_028279895.1 Alphaproteobacteria bacterium | reverse complement strand
GTGCCGGGCTATGGCATGGCCGTTGCGCAGGCCCAGCACGCCTTGAAGGAGCTGATGGAGCTGCTCGAGCAGCGCGGTGTGGAGGTCAAGTTTGCGATCCATCCCGTGGCCGGGCGCATGCCGGGGCACATGAACGTACTGCTCGCCGAGGCGGACATCCCCTACGACCATGTCTTGGAGATGGACGAGATCAACCCGGAGTTCCCGGCGACGGACGTGGTCCTGGTCGTGGGCGCCAATGACGTGGTGAATCCCGCCGCCAAGGAAGACCAGAGCAGTCCGATCTATGGCATGCCCATCCTGGAGGCGGGGCGGGCGCGCCAGGTCTATTTCCTCAAGCGATCCATGCGGCCGGGCTATTCCGGGGTGGACAACCTGCTCTTCTATCAAGACAACACCTCCCTGGTCTTCGGCGATGCCAAGGACACCATCGAAGGCATGAACATGGCTTTGAAGGGCGGTGGACACTGACCGAGAGCCCTTGTCAGGCCGTCACCGGGCGGGTCTTCGATCGGCGCGGTGACACTCGCAGGGGCGAGGATTTCGCCGCCTCCCTCACCGCGCTCCTCGCCGAGTGGCACCTGATCAGAAGCAACCTCAACATCCATTGCTCCGAGGTGGTCGTGCGCCTCGTCGCCGAAGTCATCGGTCATCGGCGTCGATGGCGACCTCGGGGTGACAGATCATCACGGCGTCTTCAAATCCTGAGCGCACGAACGCCTGTACCGCCTTCCTTCGGGATCCGCGCCATCGCATCGTCTTTCACTTCACCCCCAAGCACGCCTCCTGGCTCGAAGCAGATCGAGATGTCATTCTCCAACCTGGCGCGCGAAGTCCTGCGTTGCGGGAATCCTCACCGCCGTGGACGATCTCCGCAAGAAGCGTGGTTCCCGATGGGGAGTGAACCCTCATCCGTGAAGCACTGCAGCGCGGCCAGCTCACGGGAGGAGAGCGATTGACCGACTGAGTCGAGGTCATGGCCAACCGCCGGATCGAGAACCGTGAGCGCGGTCGCCGTCGTGAGAGGCGGTGGGCAGAAGGCGAGGTTGAATCGATCCGTCCCCCGCTTGGTCCCGGAGTCGGACTCCAGAGGGTATGCCATCACCTCGGAAGGCGCGCTCACGTCATCGTGAGAGGGGCATTCGGGCGTGTCAGGACAAACAGCTTGATTGCATGATGCGCTTGCCGGCGCACCTACTCCGCTCCGCCTGACCTTTCTCTGTCAGCATCTGATTGAAATGCTAAAAGATTCCTCAGTCTCTCGAATCGAAACCACACTTCTGGAGGGAAATTCAAACAGAACCCCAGCCACTTCTGGTCGTGCGGCCGGGGTCGCGGCTCGACGCCGGCCTCCTGCAGCCGGTTGGCGCATTGTTGAGAAAGCGACTCAGATACACATCCCATTAGCTCTCGGTCCAGATATCTTCCCTAGACCGAAAATAACATGCATGAGCAGTTGCAGAATTCTTTACACGTGCCATGCTAAGTGGCAGACAGGGGAGATATCCCGGTCAGTACAATCACTTGTTATGTTTTGAAAGGGGTATCCACTTAATTCCGGTACCGATGAGCGGTAGTGGGTAGGTTACCGGGGAGGCACCGGCGTCAGTTGGATACTCCCTGTACTTTAAATATTAGAGGTACCTGAAATGTTAAATGCTGAACAAGCCGAGCTAATAAAAAACTATATTACGGAAGATGAGCCTTTTGGTCCAGTTGACGCGAAGGAGATAGGAGAGACTCTTGCGCAGAGAATCCTTTTCGACAGCCACAATAAGATATACAAAGAGCTTCACCAGAGGCCATCTATTGTAATAGGCAGGAAGGGTTCTGGAAAGACATCATATCTGCATGCTGCGTATTTTGAAAAAAACTATGATTACATTGTAGAAATAAACACCCCGGACGCATTCATACAAATAATTAGGGCAGTTGAACAAATGTCGAAGGGGACATGGTTTGCTGAAGCAATAGCTCAGCTTTGGGAAACCGTATTATGGATAGGGTTGTTCAGTGAGATTCGCAGCTCTCTTAGTATGGACACCAAGCGATCTGTTAACGCATACTTAAGTAAGATAGGTATCAGAGATAATTCTAGTATAGACGACGTGTTATGGACCATTGCCGACGTAATAGCTGAAAAGGCGTCAGGAAAAACTATAGGCATAATAGCTGATATTCTTCGAAGAACTGATGATATTAGCTATGCGGAGGTTAAAGATTTAGTATGTGATGAGTTACGGCGTAGGAAACAAAGAGCTGTGATAATGCTTGATTCTATGGATGAATTTCATCTTCAAATTGAATCTGTTTCCTTAGCATTACAGGGTCTCTTAAAGTGTATTGGGGATTCGAATATGCCTTCTGCGAGAACTGATATTCGATTCTGCCTACCATCTGAACTGTATCATAGATTTCAAACAGTATCTTCCAATCCTAATAAAGACTTCCGACGGCAGTTAACGCTTCATTGGATTGCGCCAGAATTGATGCTTATAGCCGCGAATAGACTGTTGCTATTTTTTGAGATTTACAAGCCTCATTTGCGGGACAAGTTTGACAAATCTTGCATACAAGATAGGGGCGAGGCAAACAGGCTTTTTTCTTCAGTTTTTCCGAAAACCATTACAAGTGGCCTGGGCATAGAAGAAACACCACTAGCATACCTATATCGCCACACTCAATTGTTGCCTAGGCATTTCTTAATTTTACTAAATTCGATTTGCCATCAGAACAAAAGATTTTTCACAAATGATGATTGTAAAATCGATGAGGAGTCCATAAGGCTCGGTGTAAGTAGTATTGAAGAGAGAATCGTTAGGGAAATTTTCGTCGCTTATAGAGCGACGTATCCTTCAGCTAATACCGTATGCGAACAATGTATACCGGAATTGCAACATGTATTTTCTATTGGTGATTTAGAAAGGGTGTTTCGGACCCATGGAAAGACCGCTATGGCTACCGACGATTTTTTTGCCTTCAAGCGAATGCTTGTTGAAATCGGAGCTATTGGTCGGGCAGTAGATGATTCGGGTAAGTATGTACAAGCATTATTTGAATACACCTTACCACATCAGCTAGTATCTAGTACCGATGATGATTTGTGCTTGCATCCCCTTTTTACAGAGATATTTGGAGCAAAGACAAAAACAAAAAAACCTGTATATCCATACGGATCGAGTATGGAGGATTCAGATTATCGAGATTGGTAAACATAACAAAAGCCTACAGCCAACCGCATTAAGTGCCGCTCGCTGCGCTCGCAGCACTTTGAGCGGCGGCTGAGACTTAAGTTAGCCGGACAAACACGAAACGATGGAAGCCTACCTGCCACTCCTTTCAGACCATTGTCGGCGGCCTGCTCGCGGTGGCGGGCGGATTCATTGCGAATCTGCTGCTGCATAGACGAAGCCGCAGGCAAGAGATGTGCGACCTGAAGCGCCTGAAGCTGGAGGAGATATACGAGCAGTCGTGCGCTGTTGAGGCCTCGGTGGACCAACTCGTGGTGTTCTGGGCAACCTTTGGCGTAACGAAGGCGGCTGCCCCTTCAAATGAGGACGGGAGAGTCGTTCTCGACAAGTTGAAGCTCATGTCGCTCTTCTACCATCCCGAACTCAGGGGCGAAGTGCGCGCTTTCGAAGAAGCAGTGGACGCGTTCCATGCGGCGGTATCGCGCTACGGGGACGCGGTTCTTGAGAAGAGGGGCCAGGTACCGGATCTGTTCAATACTACCGTGAATGAACCGGCCGAGGCTGTTCGCGCGGCGCGGCGCGCGCTCATGGACGAGGCAGCCAAGCTTGCCCCAAGGTATCTGTAATAAAGCCGCTTGATATCAAGTTTGAAGTGCGACAGTGATTAATGACCATGGAAGCACGCCTCTGGTGTTTGAAAGTAAAGAATTTTCCGGGGACGGGTGTTCAGTTTTCTGGCGATCGCGTTGCATTGGTGTTGGGTGACTGACTTCATGCTTTCAGACTTTGGGAGGTATTGGCGAATTAAGCCATTAGTATTTTCATTAAGCCCTCGTTCCCATGAGTGATGAGGAGTGGCGAAATAGAATTGCAGGTCAGTGACTTTTTCGACGTCATTGTACCCATGAAACTCAGTGCCATTGTCGACGGTAATGGTTTTAAAGAAACCAGGGTGGGATTTGATAAGCTTGAGCAGACGAGCATTCAGCTCATCTTTCGTTCTGGCCTTCAATTTGCCAATTAGGGTAAACCGGCTCTTTCGTTCAACAACGGTGACGATGCAATCTTTACTGTTCTTACCCAACACCGTGTCGATCTCCCAATGTCCGAGCTCAGAGCGTTCGTCCGCGGCGCTGGGCCGATCCTCGATGGGGCGCTTGCAGCTAGCGCCCGCGGCTGTCATACGCGCCATAGCGCTTACGTCGCCGCTTCTGGGAGCCACGCAGGTGCCTGTATAGATCGCCACCGTCGGCCTTGTCGGACCAGATGCGTTGGTAGATGGTTTCGTGGCGGATCGACAGCTCGCCTGTACGCTTGAGATGCCCAGAGATCTGCTCTGGACTCCAGTCTTGGTGCAGATAGTACTCGACCAACGCGAAATCGTGATCCGTGAATTGCTGATTGCGCCGCGATATCGATCTCCTGGTCGCTGTGCGCGTGTCAGCCTTCGATGGGCGATAGTGACCATCGTTGCAGTGGTTTCGATTGACTTCTCGGTAAATCGAGCTGCGGTGACGAGCGAGATAGTCGGCAATTTGTGCCACGCCATCGCCTTGCTTTCTCAACGTCGAGATCGTATACCTTTCTTCACGGGTGATCTGGTGATCGCTCATGGCCGCTTCCCTTTACTTGGCGGTTAAGAGCAAAAGCCATTATCCCAGATCACCCACTTATCGGGCTTGGATGTCGCACTTAGTTTATGAATTCGCGACGTCTAACAAAAATTTCCAGCGGACGCCCCAGACGTAACCGTGCTCATTCAACGCCACATGGGGCGCCGCTGAAAAATTGACGTTATGTGTCTAACACGTGCCATGAGTAGAACTTTGTCAGACCTAGTTAGACCAGAGTTTACGGGTGACGATCTTGTTAGCGCCGAAAACCTGCTCGCAACCCTTGAGCCTTCGATGACGATGAATTCTCAATCGAATCTAGACGCTGTGATTAGTGCAATCCTCAAGTTGAGCCAGGGTGACATCGCTGAATTACATCGCTATGTTCAAGCAGCTAAAGTTGATTTCAGAGATGTTATCTACTGGGCGGAGCAATGAGCGAGCCGACACATAACAAGTACGGCCAAGTGGGACTGCGTACCGGCAGCCCCTGCCCTAGGCGTTAGCGTCCAGAGACAATGGAGGACTTGATCT
>JANQMY010000511.1 GCA_028279895.1 Alphaproteobacteria bacterium | reverse complement strand
CCTGAAACCACCGGATCGACTAGATTTAGATAGGTGGAATTGCCTGAACCTAAGATGAACGGAAGCGCTCAGGTGCGGGAAGACCGCTATACCGAGCCGAAATACTGTTAGAAGTGCGTCGTTCTACTTGGCCGTCGGCTCTATACTGCGCGGCGGCGCAGACTATTGCAAAAAGGCCGGAATCTTTGGCTCTGCTTCGTCTTCCGCCGGGGCATTTTCGTCATATTCGTCCAGCTCGACCTCGTGCCCCCACAGATTACGCACATGGACCAGAACCTGGTCCCGGGTTTCCGCATGGAGCGGGATGCCGTCCTGCCGCGTATGCCTGAGGGTCAGTTTGCGATCCCCCGCAAGGTCTGCGCCGGTAACCTGAATGTCCGGCTCCAGCCGGGAAAGTTCATAGGTTTCGGCGAGCACGGTGCGCACATTGCGGTAACCTTGCTCATTATGGATGGCAGACACCACATAGTTGGGATCTTCCGACCGGTCGAGAAGAGAGAATAGGCGGAAGTCCCGCATAACTTTCGGACTCAAAAACTGCTGGATGAAGCTTTCGTCGCGATAATTCGCCCAGGCGTCCTTCAGCACACCGCGCCAATCGTTACAGCCGGCGATGTCCGGAAACCACTCCTTGTCTTCATCGGACGGGTCTTCACACATGCGCTTGATGTCTTCCATCATGGCGAAGCCCAACGCATACGGATTAATGCCGTTGTAGCGCGGGTCGTCGAAGCCGGGTTGGAACACGACACTGGTGTGGCTGTGCAGGAATTCCAGCATGGAGCCTTCAGTGATTTTTCCCTGATTGAACAGTTCAGTCATGATGTAGTGGTGAACAAAGGTCGCGCATCCTTCATTCATCACCTTGGTTTGTTTTTGAGGATAAAAGTACTGGGATAGATTGCGCACGATACGCAAAAGTTCCCGCTGCCACGGCGCCAGAACGGGGCTTTGCTTTTCAAGGAAATAGATAATGTTTTCTTCGGGCAACGACATATGAGCATGCGCGGCGTCGGAGTCCGGTGCGTCTTCTTCGTCGTCGCGCTGGTCTTCGTCACGAATCGGCAGTGTACGCCATAAATCGTTGTAGGTCGCTTGGTCGTAAGCTATCCGCTTGCGTTGGCGATCGAGCAGTGCTTCTGCGTTCAAGCGGGGTGGGCGGCGATAGCGGAACACACCGTGATCCATGATGGCGTGCGCGGAATCGAGAATGCTCTCCACCGCGTCGCTGCCGTGTTCCTCTTCGCACTTGGCGATATACTTCTTGGCGAAGTTCAAATAATCCAGAATGGCTTCGGCATTGGTCCACTGCTTGAACAGATAGTTGTTCTTGAAGAAATGGTTGTGACCATAGGCGGCATGGGCGATCACCAATGCCTGCATGGTCATGGTGTTTTCTTCCAGCAGATAGCTGATGCACGGGCTGGAATTGATCACAATTTCATAAGCAAGCGCCGTATAGCCGCCGCGATACAGCATTTCGTGATGGGCGAACAATTTGCCGAAGGACCAGTGGTGGTACATCAGCGGCATGCCGTGCGACGAATAGGCGTCCAGCATTTGCTCCGACGAGATAATCTCGATTTGGTTCGGATACACGTCCAAACCTAAATCCTTGAGTGCGATGTCTTCGATGGCTTCGTTGACGATGCGCAGCCGGTCGAAATCCCACTCGGAGTCCTCGAAAAGCAAGTTGGACGAAGGTGTTGCGGAGGATTTGGTCATGAAAGATTAGCTTTGTGCCGCATTCTGTTTGTTAAACAGTTCCCGGAAGACCGGGAAAATATGGGAAGGTTGGCTGATGCGCTTGGTGGCAAAGTTATCCCATTCCTGACGCACGCGGCCATAGGCACGCCACAATTCCGCACCGGAGTCGTCGTGAGCAAAGACTTCCATTTCACGGTCGTCGAGAATTTCGATATAGGCGTAGTACTGACTAATGGGCATGATGTCGTTTTGCAGCATGCGCACGCAGCGTTCCGCATCGCCCGTCTGGGTGTAGCCGTCTGACGCTTGGGCGGCGTAAATGTTCCAATCCGCCGACGAATACCGCTCGCCGGCGATGCGGATCATTTCTTCCAGCGCCGTGGACACGATGGTGCCGCCGCTCTGTGGCGAATAGAAAAAGGTTTCCTCGTCCACTTCTTGGGCATCGTGAGTATGGCGGATGAACACCACCTCCACCTTGTCGTAGCGGCGGATCAAGAACAGATGCAGAAGCAGGAAGAAACGCTTTGCCAGATCCTTTTCGCGCTCGCCCATGGAACCGGACACATCCATCAGGCAGAACATGACCGCCTGGGCCGTCGGCACGGGCTGCGGCTCATAAGCATTGAAGCGCACATCGATCGGGTCGATATACGGAATCCAACGGCGCTTGGCTTCCAGCTCCTCGATTTGTTTGTGCAGCAACGGAACTTCCGCCCGTTCCTCGTCGGACTTGTCGGCTTTCGCTTCGAGTGCGAACAAACGCTCCTTCAGTGCATTCAATTCCTTCGTGCTCGGACGTTTGAGCGCCAGCCGACGTCCGTAGGAATTACGCATGGTGCGCACGAGGTTGATGTTGGTGGGTGAGCCGTCGGTCGTGATGCCCGAACGCTTCATGCTGAAATTGGTAATTTCCTTCAGCGTGGTCTTGACCAGATTCGGCAATTCCAGATCTTCGAAGAAGATGTCCAGAAACTCGTCCCGCGTCAGGGTGAATTGGAAATCATCTTCCCCTTCGCCGGAATCGCTTGCTTTTTTACCGCTTTGGCCGGCCCCGCTGCGTGGCTTGCGGATCTGGTCGCCCGATACATATTCCTTATTACCGGGAAACACCCGTTCCCGGTGGCCGCCTTCGTTAGACAGCCGAAATCGTGGCTCTTTGGTGGATTTTGTCGGAATGGTGATGCGCTCACCACCGCTGGTGTCGGTGACTTTCCGGTCCTTCAGAGACTTCTGGATGGCATCGCGAATCTCGCCGCGCGCGCGCCGGATGAAGCGCTGACGGTTACCAAGGCTTTTGCCCTTCGGGTTGAGACGTCGGTCAATAAAATGGCTCATCTCTGCCTGCCGTCTTGGCCGGTTGCCCGGCGGACACCCAATGCACACACGCCTCTATTTTGTGCCGAAACGTGAGATCGCACTTTCTCCCGCCATCTAACCACAAATACCTGCATTTGTGCATGGGAGAGCGTGGTCGCGCGGCGGGCGGAAATTAGCCCGCCTTGTTGACCCGCATGTACCATTCGACCAACCGCCGGACTTGGCGTTCGGTATAGTTGCGGGCTTCCATGCGATCCACAAAGTCGTTGTGTTTTTGCTGCGTATCGCTGTCTTTCTTGGACTCGAAGCTGATCACCGGCAGCAAGTCTTCCACTTGGCTGAACATGCGCTTCTCGATCACGTTGCGCAGTTTTTCGTAAGACGTCCATGCCGGGTTCTTGCCGCCATTGGCCGCGCGTGCCCGCAGTGCGAACTTCACAACTTCGTTGCGGAAGTCTTTCGGGTTGGCGATGCCGGCCGGCTTTTCGATCTTCGACAATTCCTGATCGATCACTTGGCGGTCCATCATTTGGCCGGTGTCGGGATCTTTGTAGTCTTGATCTTCGATCCATGCATCCGCATAGGAGATGTAACGGTCAAAGAGGTTTTGTCCGTACTCACCATAACTCTCCAGATAGGCTTTCTGAATTTCTTTGCCGATAAATTCGGCATATTTCGGCGCAAGATCCGCTTTGATGAATTCCAGATACTTCTTTTCCTGGTCTTCGGGGAACTGCTCGCGGCGGATGGATTGTTCCAGCACATACATTAGATGCACCGGGTCGGCCGCCACTTCTTCCGTATCGTAATTGAAAGTTTCGGACAGCACTTTGAAGGCAAAGCGCGTCGAAATTCCGGTCATGCCTTCATCCACCCCGGCCGCGTCGCGATATTCTTGGGGCGATTTGGCTTTGGGGTCCGTATCTTTCAGCTTCTCGCCGTCATAGACACGCATCTTGGAATAAAGGTTCGAGTTTTCGTGTTCCTTCAGGCGCGTCATGACGCAGAAGCGCGACAACATGGTCAGCGTTTCCGGTGCGCAGGACGAACTGCCCAGTTCACTGGCGCTCAACAGTTTTTGGTAGATGCTGGTTTCTTCCGTAACCCGCAGGCAGTAGGGCACTTTCACAACGCAGATTCGGTCGAGGAAAGCCTCGTTGTTCTTATTGCCTTTGAAGACCTGCCACTCCGCTTCGTTGGAGTGTGCGAGGATCGTGCCCTGGAACGGGATCGGGCCTAGGGCTTCCGTGCCGATATAATTGCCTTCCTGCGTGGCGGTCAGCAGCGGGTGCAAAACCTTGATCGGCGCCTTGAACATTTCAACGAATTCAAGCAAGCCCTGGTTTGCACGGCACAAGCCCCCCGAATAACTGTACGCATCCGGATCATTTTGGCTGTAATGCTCAAGCTTGCGGATATCGACCTTGCCGGTTAGGGCAGAGATGTCTTGGTTGTTCTCGTCGCCGGGTTCGGTTTTGGCAATCGCGATCTGACGAAGTTTGGACGGGTACAGACGAACCACTTCGAATTTCGCAATGTCGCCGCCGAATTCATCGAGGCGCTTAATGGCCCACGGGCTGACGATGCCATGTAAGCGCCGGCGCTCGATGCCGTATTTCTCTTCCAGAAGATCGCCAAATTGCGCTTCTTTGAAGAGGCCGAGCGGGCTCTCGAAAACCGGACTAATCTGGTCCCCGGCTTTGAGCACATAGATGGGAAACTTTTCCATCAGCTCTTTCAGGCGTTCGGCAAGAGACGATTTGCCGCCGCCGACCGGACCGAGCAGATAAAGAATCTGACGGCGTTCTTCCAACCCTTGGGCTGCATAGCGGAAGTAGCCGACAATGCGTTCGATGGTGTCCTCCATGCCGAAGAAGCCTTTGAAGGACGGGTAGGATTTAATTGTGCGGTTGAAGAATATGCGGGAGAGACGTGGGTCTTGACTGGTGTCGATGTGTTCCGGTTCTCCGATCGCCGCAATCATGCGTTCCGGCGCGGAGGCGTACATCATGGGATCGTCGCGGCAAGCCAACAGAAAATCGCGGAGCGACATCCCCTCTAATTTTTCTCGACCATAGGCTTCGGAAAACAGATCAAATACGTCCAGGTCCGCACTCATGTTGTACCTCGTGTTGCAGCCCTATTAGGAACTAGGGCCTAAAGATGGCCGTAAAATGACAACCTTTCGTTAATCCTGATGCTTTTTTCCCATGTGTAATTTTCGAATCAATTCTCAATAGGGTCTTGTAATAACGCGCATCTGACAAGACATTCGCGCCTTAAAACTTGTTTGCAGAAGTATTGCTGCGATTTTTTGAATGTTTCGCGGCGCGACGAAATTTTCGAAAAAAGACTTTGTGACGGCGTGCAGATTTTCTGGGCAAAAAACTGCATGAGGTGGCGCAAAAAAATGCAAACCCCGTGCATTTTCCAGTCGGTTCTGCTTCATAATATCCCCCACACCGCAAACAAGTCGCCGAAGGCGCAGCAAACTGCGGATTGGCATTTTAGTTTGCAGTCTTTCGTTGCGACACTATTCACAATTCATGCCGGTCGCGAAGGTTGACCGGGGGTGGCAGAACACAAGGAAGGATTACAGGATGGCGGATCTAACGGGCAAAGTGGCGCTGGTGACGGGGGCGGGGCGGCAACGCGGATT
>JANQMY010000466.1 GCA_028279895.1 Alphaproteobacteria bacterium | reverse complement strand
TGAAAAAACAAGCTGCCACTGACGATTGGTTTCTTCCAGGGCCTTGAGTGCGCGCGCCCGGTAAACGCAGGGCTGCGGCGACAGAACAAGCGGGACCGGCTTTTGTGGATCGATCAGTCCGGCGTCTCCAGCCCATTCCAGGGGCTCGGACCAAACATCCTGGCCGTTTGGAAAGTCCTCCGGACGATTCATTTTTACCAAAACCAAATCGAACTCTTTGTCTTTGAAACGCACAAAAAGGGTGAGTGTAAGGTCGCATTCGACGCGCAATTGGATGCGTGGGTGTATACGGACGAAATCGGCCAAAACGTCCGACAGGTACACACTGGCAAAATCCTCCGGCATGCCGAAACGAACGGTGCCGTGGAGTTCAGGCTCCTTGAAGCGGTCCATGGCTTCGTGATGCAGGGCGAAGATTTGGCGTGCATACCCGAGAAAAATCTCTCCTTCGGAGGTCAGCGAAAAATCCCGCCCCCGGATGAACAGAGACTTGCCCAGCATGTTTTCGAGCTTGGACATTTGTTGGCTCACCGCCGATTGGGTGCGGCCGACCCGCTCTGCCGCCTTTGTGAAGCTTCCGGTTTCGGAAACGGCGATGAAGCATTGGAGCGTTACGGTATCGATATTCATTAGATTTTCTAATTTAGATGATTAGAAATTTTCGTTTCTCTAATATCAATTATTCTTATATCTGATGCCACGAACTTGAACAACTCTAATACTACACAAGGGGACCGGGCATGCAAGCCGCATCAATCCTGGCTTTTTTTCACATAGACGCATTGGCGCTCATTCTAATTGCGCTGGTGGGCTTTATCTCGCTGGTGGTCGCCAGTTTCGCCCGACGCTATCTGCAGGGAGACCGCATGTACGGCCGTTTCTTCCTGGTGCTGTCTGCGTTGACCGGGTCGGTGATGGTCCTGGTGTCGGCCGATCATCTGCTGCTTTTCCTCGCCGCATGGGGGCTCAGCAACGCCCTTCTGGTGGTTCTTATGGTGCACAAGGCCAGTTGGACGGCGGCCCGGGCATCAGGTGTTTTAGCTGGCAAGACCTTTGCGCTGGGTTGGGCCGCGATCGCAGCGGCTTTCGGATTGCTCTATAGCGTTACCGGCCAAACCTCGATCCAAGCCATTTTGACGTCTGACATCAGCCCCTCAATTCTGATTGCCGCGCTGTTGTTGCTGCTCCTCGGTGCCATGACGCAATCGTCCATATGGCCGTTTCACCGCTGGCTCATCAGCTCGCTCAATTCTCCCACACCGGTTTCAGCTTTTATGCATGCCGGCTTGGTCAATGGCGGCGGGTTCTTGTTGGCGCGGTTTGCGCCCCTTTATGTGGACGTGTCCGCGCTGCTTGCTTTCGTGTTTGTGGTCGGCCTGGCAACGGCGATGATCGGCACATTGTGGAAACTTATGCAGCACGACGTGAAGCGCATGCTGGCATGTTCCACCATGGCACAAATGGGCTTTATGGTGGCGCAGTGTGGCTTGGGACTGTTTCCTGCTGCGGTCGCGCATTTGTGCTGGCACGGATTGTTTAAGGCCAATCTGTTTTTGGCCTCGGGGGCCGCAGCGCAAGAGAAACGCCTGCATTTGTCCTATCCCCCCAGCGCAGTTTCTTTTGGTCTCGCGCTCCTGTGCGGGATCGCCGGTGCGGTCGCATTTGCAGTGGCGAGCGGTAAACCGCTTGGGGTTACAGACACCACCTTTGTACTTGTGGTGGTCGCGGGAATTGCCGCCACACAGTTTGCGCTGACGCTGTTGGGCACCGCGACCTTACTGTCTTCATTGATCGCTTTCGTCGGAACCACGGCCCTTGGATCAGCATACGGATTAAGTGTCTGGGTGTTTGAACTGGCCTTGTCGCCATTAGGATTGTTGAACCCCCAACCGTTGAACGTGGTTCATTTGGCTGGACTGGCCGTTTTGATCTCGGCGTGGTTGGCCATGTTGTTCGTCCGCATACCGGACCGGATCGGTGCGCTGCCGGCTTGGGCAATACGTCTTTACGTCAAATCGCTCAATGCCAGCCAGCCGCATCCGGCCACGGTCACACCCCATCGCAACGCTTATGACTTTGCCTAGGAGAAACCCATGAAAACCGCAGCTTTGCTTGAAAAAGATCCTTCAATTGCACCGGGTATTCCGGCAGAGGACGGCAATTCGCCGAAGATCGAGGACCTGGTGGAACAGGCGTGGTCGAAAATGGCGCCCTTTTGGCCCCTCGAGAATCTGATTGCCGTAAACCCGTTGCAGGGCTTTGAAGACCTGCCCTTTGAGCAGGCATTGGAGGAAGGCAATGCTTTCTTCCGGCAGAAAGAATTGCCAGACGGAATGGCGGAGGTGAACCGTCACACGATCAAATGGTGTCAGGCCTTTTTTGACGAAGGGCAGGCCACCGTAACCATGCCGTTCCGTAAGGCCGGCCTTTGGGCCGCCTGGCGGGAACTTGCGCGCCATGACGATCAACTCATGGCCAACCGGACAGAGACTAACTGGCTGAAAGGCTTGCCCGACTCGGCGGAGGCGGCGATTGCCGAGTGTCTATCTCGCTTGCGCGTTCGGTCGCAGGACAGAGAACTCTATTTGACGCTCCTGCTCGCTACCCTGCCGGGATGGGCGGCCTATCTTAAATACCGGACCGACTGGTCCGGTGCCGAACCGATGCAACGCCATCCCGCCAGCCAAGCGGATTATTTGGCGATGCGTTTAACGCTGATATGTCTTCTTTGGCCGGAAGGCGCAAACCTGCTGGCATGGCACGCCCGCTGCCGGTCCGACGGCGACGCGACCACGGTTGGTATTGGCGAAATTCAAGAAGCGGAAGAAAAGTATCGTGGGCCGTTATTGGCGGAGCTTTCTTCGGCGGCGGCGAACACCGAACACGCCGGAAAAACGCCCGACGCACAATTGGTCTTTTGCATTGATGTGCGTTCCGAACCGTTTCGCCGCGCTCTCGAACAGCAGGGCAACTACGACACGCTTGGCTTTGCCGGGTTCTTCGGTATCCCGGTCCGGATCGATGACGAAGCGTCCGAGGACAGCTATGCTTCCTGTCCGGTTTTGCTGCAACCAAAACACACGGTGATCGAAAAACCGTGTGGCCATACTAACGCCGCCGAACGGGACCGGGAGGGATTTGAACGGGTGCGCGGCGTGAAGCGGCTTTACCAGTCGGTCAAATACGCCTTCACCACACCGTTCGTTTTGGTGGAAACCCTGGGGCCGTTGAACGGATTGTGGATGGCACTCCGGAGCTTCGCGCCGGGCCTCGCGGCGCGGGCAAAACGCAGCGCCGCCGAAAGCTTGCGCCCGTCCTTGCCGGTTGCTCCGCTTCTTACCGACATTTCGTTGGACGACCAATGCCAGTATGCGGAAGATGCGCTGCGCATGATGGGATTGACCGACGGCTTCGCGCCTTTGGTTGTGCTGTGCGGTCACGGCAGCACCACACAGAACAATGCCTATGCAACGGCGTTGGACTGTGGTGCATGTGGCGGTCGGCATGGCGCAAGCAATGCGCGGATCCTTGCGACCATCCTCAATGAAGCTAAGGTGCGGGCTCATCTTGACGGTGTGGGGATATCTATCCCGGAAGACACGTTATTTATCGCCGGACAGCACGATACTACAACCGACAGCGTGGAATTGTTTGTCCATGGAGTTGAGGGTGACGGAAAGAAATCGCAGCTAGATCGCTTGTCCGCAGATCTTGAAGCGGCGCGGAACGCCAATAGCGTATGGCGTGCCGGGCAGTTGGGTGAGGACGCGACGCTGCAAGCGGCCGCGCGTCTGACGGAAGAACGCAGCCTCGACTGGGCGCAGGTCCGGCCTGAATGGGGGTTGGCACGGAATGCTGCCTTTATCGTGGCTCCGCGGAGCTTGACCGAACCGGTCAATCTCGACGGGCGTTCTTTCTTGCATTCCTATGATTGGCGGCAGGATCCGACCGGCGCGTCACTTACGGTGATCCTCACGGCACCGATGGTGGTGGCCCAATGGATCAACAGTCAGTATCTGTTCTCGACCCTGGATAACGTGGCCTATGGCGGCGGCAGTAAGGTGACGAAAAACATCGTCGGCAAGGTGGGTATCATGCAGGGTAATGCCAGCGATTTGATGCACGGCCTGCCATTGCAGTCTGTTTTCCAGTCGGACGCAGACGCCTACCACGAGCCCATGCGCTTGATGACGGTTGTCTATGCACCCCGCGGCTTTATTGACGGGATTATCGAAGCACAAGATGTCTTAAAGCAGCTTTTCGGGAATGGGTGGGTAACGCTCGCCTGTATCGATCCGGACGACAACAGACCCTATCTGTTGACGCGCGATCTGACGTGGGAACCCGCTTCCTAAACTCAAAAAGCGTGGGCTTAGGAAGATGAAAGCCGATCAAAGGCGGCCCCCAGGCAAAAAGGGGCCGTCTTTTTTGATTTCTCTCAAAACTTGGTGAGGCGAAGACCGCTACACATGGAAGTAATGGTCTTTGGGGGGCGCAGGCCTTTAAGTTTTTGCTTTGCGAAAGGATGGATGTGCCATGACACAAAAGATCCATTTGATCGACAAGTCGGTTGAAGATGCCAACATTTGGATCAAAGAACTGGACCATAAAATGGGGTGGGCGGATCGAAAACGCAGTTTTCGCCTCCTGAGAACCATGCTTCATGCGTTACGGGACCGGTTGACGGTGGCGGAAGCCGCTCATCTCGGGGCGCAATTGCCGACACTTATTCGCGGCGTGTACTACGAAGAATGGCGCCCGTCGAAATTGCCGGTTCATGAATACACCCAAAAGGACTTTCTTGCCCACTTGGAGCAAGCGTTCACGACCGATCCGATCCACGATCCGGCGGAGGCGGCGCAGGCAGTGTTTGACTTGCTGGAGTCTCACGTGTCGGCCGGCGAAATCGAAGACGTCAAAAAGGTTCTGCCGCCTAAGATTCGTGCTCTGTGGCCATCAGTACACTGAAGAGAGTGCGAGTGACTGACTCTAGTGAAGCATCATTGCGCGTTCGGAGAGGACCCCGGCGTCGTCGAATTTCAGCGGATCTAAGGTGAGCCGACGGCCCTCGGCTTTTAGGATCGTGCCGTTGGATTTGAGTAGGCTCATCTGACGGGAAACGGTCTCGATGGTCAGGCCGAGATATTCCGCTATGTCTTGCCGGCGCATGCTCAACTCGACGCGCCAGGCATTTTTGGTTCTGTCACCGATCCTTTCAGCCAGCAGACATAGGAAAGACTTAAGCCGCGTTGTAGCACTGCGTTGACCTAACGTAACGGACTGCCAAACCGCGCCGCGAAGTTTTCGCAAAATAGCACTCATATAGAGAGCCGATACCTCGGCATCCGACTGGAGCAAACGTTCCACGCCCTGCTTGGGGAAACGCAGCAGGACAGACTTGGTTACCGCTTGTGCGCTGCAGGGGTGTCCTTGTTCATCCGCCGCGCCAAACAAGTCCCCTTTGAAATGAAAGTCGAGGATTTGGCAACAGCCATCCACGGTGATCGCATATTCTTTGACGGTGCCGGACAGAACTTGGAAGAGGTATTGGGAGTCATCCCCCTCATAAAACAACATCTGCCCCCGACTCACTTCAAGGCGCGTGGCCAGTTTTTGCAGGGACTCCGGAATCGCCAGGGACGCCGAATGCGGTTGGGGGGACTGAACCACACTGGGCTGGCCCGGCGGGCTTTTTTTTGCGCCGGAGGGTATCAACATCTGTCTCTCCCTCTGCCTTGAGAACGGTGTGAGCTTCTACGGAATATAGTTAAGGTGTGGAGGTGCCGCGGTAAATTGGGACAACTACGTAGTGCCCGCTATCGTCGTCGCCTAAGTAGTTCTACGTAGGCTTCCGCGGGTCGCATAAAAGCGATGAGGTTTAGGTCATTCAGTGGAGGGGAGTGTGGTGATCGTCGAGGACATTGACGATCTCTTGGATCATGTGGTTGGGACGATACGGTTTCAGCATGAAGCGTGTTGCGCCTGCGGCGAAGGCCTTCGAGGCAAGATTGTTGGCCTCGGTTCCGGACACTAGAATGATCGGAAAACGAAGGTTGCGCTCGCGCACATAAGTGATGATATCGAGGCCCGTCAGGTCGGGCATGAAGAAATCGACCACAAGACACAGGCGCTGGGTAGCTGGAATATTCGCTAGGAACCGGTCTCCCGTCTCATAGAGATGGACCGTGAAACCGTTAATCGAGAGCAATGCGCCAAGACTGTCGCGCACCGACACGTCATCATCAATAACAGCAACTATGCCTGCCATGCTTCCCCCGTTGCATGAAGTCGTCCGTACACTATCCCGCTTCGGTGGGGGGGACAATCAGGTTGTGCCTTAGAAAGTATCTATAACTCCGATGTTGCAGTAAATCCGGGAAACTACGTAGTTTTTGCTCACGGAGAGGACGCCCTATCGTCTATTCCGGCATGGATGGCTAATCGCAAGAGCTGAGCGAGGTTTTTGACATCGAGCTTACGCATAATATGCGCTCGGTGCACTTCAACAGTTCGTGCGCTGATGCCGAGGCGGATCGCGACCGCTTTGTTGGACTCTCCCAGAGCCAGCCCTTCTAAAACCTGACGTTCCCGCGATGACAGAGTTGCGATCTTTTGCTGCGCGCCTGGATCGACATGCCGAGCAGGCGCAGACTGGGGTTTTCGCTCACCTGCAAGGGAAATAGCCGCTCTAAGGCGATCATGGTCAAACGGCTTCTCCAAAAAATCGATAGCACCTGCTTTCATGGATTGCACGGCGAGTTCTATGTCGCCGTGCCCGGTCATGACGATGACAGGTATCGCGATACCCTCTTGCTTGAGGCGCATAAGCAACTCCAGACCGTCCATGCCGGGCATGCGAATGTCAACCAGTGCCACGCAGGGCGTATTCAGCCCGGGAGCGGCATCAACAAAACTCTTGCCGCAATCGAATTCAGCTGTTCGGAAGCCAGAGGCAGATAGCAGCGCCGTTAAGCTGTCGCGTACCGCGGCTTCGTCGTCGACGATGGCAATGGTCGTCTTGCTCATACGGAAACGGCCTCTCCATTTCGAGGCAGGCTAAACGAAAAGATGGACCCGAGAGGGATATTGGCGTGGGCTTCGATGACCCCTCCATGTTGTTCGACGATGGATCGGCAAATCGACAATCCTACGCCCATGCCGTCTTTTTTGCTGCTCGTGAACGGGCGAAACAATGTCGATCTCACGGACTCCGGAATACCATGCCCGGTATCCGCGACGTCCACGCGGACCGATCCGTCGTGGTTGAGCGTGCTGGTGAGGCTGAGCTCTGCCTCTCGGCTTTCTTCCATGGATTCGAGGGCATTTCGGATGAGGTTTACGAGCACTTGCTCAATCTGGACTTTATCCACACAAACTTCCGGCACGTTTTGGGCCAGCCGTAGTCGCAAAGCCACGGGCCGCTCGAGCGAACCAAGCGTCGCAAGCTCATATGATTCTTCAATGATGTTGTTGATATTGTGCCAGGCTTTCTCAATCGGTGCCTTACGCAGAAACATTCGCATACGCCGGATGATTTCGGCGGCCCTGTGAATTTCGTCGTCGGACTTATCCAGATAATCGATGAGTGATGGATCTGGTCGAAGATCGGGTTTAGAAAGTATCAGCTTTACCGTTTGGAGATAATTGGACGCCGCCGTCAATGGCTGATTGAGTTCGTGGGCGATGGCGGCGGCGGTTTCACCCATCGCCGACAACCGTGCCGTTTGCTCCAGTTCCGACTGTATTTCTGTCATCCGCAACCGTGCATCTTCTTGAGCGGTGACATCGGTCAGTAAGCAGATGAACTGAGGGCCGCTCTCGCATATGGCAAACTCGATCTGTTTCTCGGTCCCCGCTTTGTCCCGAATAGGGAGAATTTGAGGTGTGGGGAAACCTTCAGTTTGGTCGCATTCCCAGAGGCGGCGTACCTCTTCCGCCGAATCCCCGCAGAGGAGGCTCAGCGATCGATCGAAGTCCGTTAGTTCGGTTCGGTGGTATCCCGTGATTTGTTCTGCCGCCCGGTTGACTTGAATAGTGCCGTTTTGAATCAGGAAGACACCGACGGGCAGGTTCTCCAATACATCCGACAGACGGCGCTCGCTTTCCGACAGCGCATGCAGAGCGGCTTTGCGCACGGTCACATCTCTTTGTATGGCCGAGAAATGTGTGATGCCGCCAGCCGGGTTGCTGATGGGGCTGATGCTGAGTTCGACCCAGAACAAGGACCCGTCTTTGCGATAGTTTCTCAATGTCACATCGGCATTTCTGCCTTCTGTGAGGGCCGTTCGGACGATGTCGATCTCAGCTTGATCCCGGTCCTCCCCCTGGAGAAATCGCGGGTTTCGCCCTAAGACTTCGTCCGATCTATATCCCGTCAATTCCTCGAATGCGGCATTGACGTAGACGAGGGGCGTGTCTTCTGCCTGCGCGTCACAGATCATCATCGCGCAATGGACAGACTCCACGATCCGCCGGATGAGGTCGTCTGCGATGGCAGGCTGCATTGAGAACGGGCCTTTGGTATTTAGTCTGTCGCCGAGGAATACCGTTATGCAAAGTTGGAGATCGACAAGAAATTACACTATCTCTTCGTGGAATAGCAACGCTTGAGTGTCAAATCTTGAACCTTACAGTCGCAAAGCGAGTATGATGGCACACTGGCATTTGAGCAAGGTCAAAGCGCGATGGTGACGTGCCTGGCATGAATAAAGGGAGTGCCACCACTGCGGCCACTAGAACAAAGGGAAATTGAGGTTGAGCGGCTTGGCTTCTTTCATCCCACATAGATGCATGAAAGACGATAAGTGCGTGCATAGGCGGTCTGCTGTGTGTTTTAGACTCTGCGCCAAAAGGTGTCATAGGCCATGAGCGATCCGAAGATTGAGCCCCCTAAGCAAAACTGGGCCTATGCCAGCCTGTTTGCACTTGCTGTGTTTTGGGCCGGTCTCATTCTGCTGACCTTCTCGGCGAATACGACGTCAAAAGTTATTCCCTACAGCGAGTTCAAGCGATTGTTGGAAACGGACGAGGTTGCGCAAGTCACGTTTGATGCGGGGACGGTTTCAATCCTCACGCGGAGTGCCGCGGCGGCAGGAAATGGTGAAAGCCCGGCTACGCCTGCGCTGAAAACCTATCTCCCGGAGATTGAAGACCCCGCATTGATGCCCTTGTTGGAAAAGCAAGGCGTCGAAATTGTCGTGACATCGCCTGCAGCGCGAAATGTCGGGAATTGGTTCGGTACACTCCTGCCTTGGGTGATTATGATTGCCATTTACATCTGGTTCATTCGGCGCGTCTCCGGCGGTGGCGCCGGCCAATTAGGGCCCGGTGGTTTCAAAGATTTCGTTTCGGGCGCGTCGCAAAAGACCGCCGCCGATACGCCGACCGTTCGCTTCGACGATGTGGCAGGGCAAGACAGTGCCAAAAGGGAAGTTGCCGAGATACTCGACTTTCTGAAAGACCCGGAACGCTTCGAAAAAGTCGGTGCGGAAGCCCCACGCGGCGTGCTGCTGATGGGACCGCCCGGTACGGGCAAGACGCTTCTTGCCCGCGCGCTGGCAGGGGAGGCGCGTGTCCCGTTCTTCAACATCTCCGCCTCCGAGTTTATCGAGGTGTTTGTTGGGGTGGGCGCGTCCCGGGTGCGCCACATGTTCGAGGAAGCAAAGAAACGCGCCCCCAGCATCATCTTTATTGACGAACTCGACAGTATCGGCCGGGTGCGCGGGACGGGCCTTGGCGGCGGCCATGACGAGCGCGAGCAGACGCTAAACCAAATTCTGTCTGAAATGGATGGCTTTTCGGGGCGTGAGGCGGTTGTTGTGCTGGCGGCAACCAACCGACCGGACGTCCTCGACCCGGCCTTGCTGCGCCCCGGACGTTTCGACCGACACGTCACGCTTGAATTGCCCGATGCGAAGGCGCGGATGGCCATCCTCAAAGTACATACGAAAAACATTCCGCTGGCGGATGATGCGAACCTGGAACAGGTCGCGGCAGGCACGCCTGGTTTTTCCGGGGCAGACCTGAAAAACCTTGCCAACGAAGCGGCCATCGCAGCCGCGCGCGAAGGTGCCCGCAAAGTGACGATGAAGCATCTGGACCTAACGCGGGATCGGGTCATTATGGGGACGGTGCGCACGCTTGCCATTCAACCGGAAGAGCGCCATCGGCTCGCGGTCCACGAATCCGGCCACACGGCCGTTGCGTATTATCTGGCCCATGCCGACCCGATTTACAAAGTGACCATCATTCCGCGCGGACGCGCGCTGGGCAGCACGCATATGCTGCCGGAAGAAGAACGCCATACGCTGCCGCGAGAGTATCTGATCGACCGCATCGCCGTCATGCTGGGCGGCCGGGCGGCGGAGAAAGAGATTTTGGGCAGTATCAGTTCCGGAGCAGATGACGACATTCAGCAAGCAACGAAACTTGCGCGGGCCATGGTGGCCCGCTGGGGCATGTCGGATAAAATCGGTCCGGTTGATTTGAGGCAGAGCGACGAACATCCGTTCCTCGGCCGCGATCTCGCCATGCCGCGGCATTTTAGCGACGCCACGGCCGAGGCGGTGGACAACGAAGTGAGATCACTTCTGGAAGACGCCACGGCGCGCGCGCAGGACGTGATCCGTGACCATCAAAAGGAAGTTGAGGGCTTGGTTGCCGCGCTTGAAGCGCGGGAAACGCTCGACAAAGGACAAATCGAGCAATGTCTTGGCAAGAAAAGTGCGGGACGTGTTGTGTATCTCGCCAAGCCGTCAGATGGGGGCGATGCGCCGGCTTGATCTGCCTCAATGCCTTTCGGAAAGGCAGATACCATCCTGAGCGATATCTTGATCGCGAAAGGAAGTGGAACAATGTCCCGGCAAACGGACATGACTGAAGTCGAGCTCACCATCAGTCCGGAAAAGGCGTTTTTTATTCTCATGAAGGCCCGAGAGTTCGATGCCAAAGTTGAACAAACAGATCCCGATGCCGGCTCCAACCCAACAGACGATCACAGTGTCGATGTGCTTGAGGAAAACACCGATGACTCAACGGAGCAGGAGCTCTTTTTCGCGGTCGATGCGCTGAACGAAGATGAGCAGGCAGATCTGTTGGCGCTGACCTGGATGGGGCGCGGCGATTTCACGGCAGCAGAATGTTCAGAGGCGCGCCAAGCGGCGATGGATGTGTCCGACAAACATGTGGCGCAATACCTCATCGAAACGCCGCTGGTGAGCGACTTTCTGGAGGAAGGTCTGTCGATGATTGGCTATGACGGTGAGGATGTGAAGCTTGATCACCTCTAAGGCGGTCAGCGCGGTGCTTTGAGCCATCTTCTGTCTTGCCAACCCACTCGAACCTCACGTCCGCTGGCGCCGTATCTGTAACGAAGGCGAGGATTAAACCGATGAATGTGCCTACAACATGGATCCTGGTTGCGGACAGCGCGCGTGCGCGGATACTGTCCACGACCTCGACCCCAAAAACCCTTTCGCCTGTCTCGGATTTTAGTTGCGATGCCGCGCGAGAAAAAACGTCCGATCGGAATAGCGATCGGCCGGGGCGTGTTCATGAGAGTTCCGATGTGCGGCATCACGCCATGGAACCGCCGACCGATCCAAAACTGGTAGAAATCGAAAAGTTCATCAAAGAAGTAGCCGACCGGCTGAACAAAGACGCGGCCAGCGCCAAATTTGATCGTTTGGTGGTGGTGGCGTCGCCGAAAGTGCTGGGTGCCTATCGAGCGGAATTCGGAAAGAACACGCAACAGCGTCTTTATGCCGAGATTCCGAAGACGATGACGCAACTTGAACCGCGCGAGCTAGCGGAGAAGATCAAAGAAAGCACAGACGTTTGGCTCGGCGCCATCTGAGGCGGCGTGGATGAAATACATCAAGCGGACCATTGCACCTGACGAAGAAATTCTCGCCCAGGCGCATCTGCATTGGATCTACACATTCCAAGCCTTCCTTTGGTTGATCTTTGGGTGGTGGCTTCTGGGCTATGGCATCTATAAATGCGTTTCGATCCTCATCATGAAAGCGACAACCGAAATAGCGATCACAAGCCGCCGTTTCATCTACAAAAAGGGATGGCTGAATCGCCAAAGTACGGAATTTGATATTTCGCGCATTGAGGGCTGCAACTATTTCCAATCCATCTGGGGAAGGATCTTTGGGTTCGGCACGCTGGAAGTGCGCGGGACCGGCGTGGGCGTTGTTGTTTTGCCCCTCATTGCGCGGCCTGTGGCGTTTCGGCGCGCGATCATCGAAGCCAAAGTGCAGCAAGAAGAGTAGTGGCGGTCGCATACCGCCCCACCCGAATACGCGCTGTAGGACCTGTTTCCTTTATTGGTCGGAGTCCAACGCGCGCTGCAGGCGGCGTAGCAACGCTTTCTTTGCTTTTGCATCCGCCGTGTTTTCGAGCTTCTCTCGAAGATCTAGCGTGAAGGCGGCCAGATCATTGTGCCAGTCGGTCTTACCGACCAATTCGGGCAACAGCCGCCGGGGGATGGCATCTTCCTCCGATGTTGGAGTGTCATGACGTAAATAGAATTCTTGATCCAGTTCAGGGATGAAGATTTTGTCGTTGGCGATGCCGCCGTCGATCAAGTCTCGTTTGAGGGCGGTAAGGCTTTCCTCTTCGCCATGGGTGAGAAAAACACCACCGCGCACCTGGCCCCGATCCTTAATCCATTCGACCAATTCGGCACCGTCCGCATGCCCGGAATAGGCCTCTGTTTGGCGAATCCGGGCACGCACCTGAACATCTTGGCCCCAAATCTTCACGGCCGACTTGCCTGTTGCCAGCAAACTGCCCAGCGTGCCGGGCGCTTGATACCCCACAAGCAATACAGTGGCATTGTCCCGCCACAGATAGTTCTTGAGGTGGTGCCGAATACGCCCGGCATCGCACATACCGCTGCCGGCCAATACGATGATGCCGCCATTGTACCGGCTGATGGCCTTACTCTGCTCGACGCTTTCCGTGAAATGAAAGTTCGGGTGCTGAAAGGCGGCGCCGCCACCGTCAATATCCTCTAAATCATGAGCATGCTCAGCGAAGACGCTCGTTGCGCGAATGGCGAGGGGCGAGTCCAGGAACACCGGCACACGCCGCACGGCCGAACTGTTCATCAAGGCCGCCAAATCCGCGAGCAGTTCTTGAGTGCGTTCCACGGCAAAAGCCGGGATTAAGAGAACGCCGCCGCCATGTAAGGCCGTTTCAACTTCTTGAGCCAGGTGGCGCCGCCTTTGTTCCAGGGTCATGCGTTCGCGCCGCCGTCCGCCATAGGTGGATTCGCATACCAGGTAGTCCAGGCCCACCGGCCCGTCGGGATCAGGGTGGAAGAGTTTGTGCTCCGGGCCGATATCGCCCGAAAACAGCAGCCGCATGGGAGGGGCGTCGGAGTCCGTGGCGGCGATTTCGAGCTCGATCGAAGCGGCCCCCAATATGTGGCCGGCATTCCAATAGCGGGCGCGCAAGCCTGGTCTGATGTTTTGCCATTGCTCGTAATCGACTAACGCAAACTGCTTTTGAGCGTCGATGGCATCTTGGCGTGTGAAGATGGGTTTCACTGACGGGCGCCCGCGCTGTGCATTGCGCCGGTTGAGTTCTTCCACTTCGGCTTCCTGGATGTAGCCGCTGTCGGGCAGCATGTAAGACAGTAAATCGGCCGTGGCAGCGGTCATAAATACTTTCCGTCGGAAACCGGCATTGATGAGTTTCGGAAGCAGGCCGGCGTGATCGATATGGGCATGGGTCAGCAGCACCGCGTCCAGCTTGGCCGGATCGAAAGGAAATGCGCCGTAGTTCAGTTCCTTCAGGGTTTTCGATCCTTGGAACATCCCGCAATCGATCAGGATCTCGCCGTGTTCGGTGCGAAGCCAATAGCAAGACCCGGTGACGGTGCCTGCGGCCCCGCAGAATCTAATTGAGGGAATCAAGGATCGATCTCCGTTTGGAGGACCTCTGCCAACACGGACGCTAACCATATTTGGTTGGATTTGTGTTGGACACTGTCGGTGGAAGCAAGCGTGCGTATCCCGGCGGCGATGAGGTCCTTCTCGTCCTGCTGAGACAGAAGGGCGTGAACGATCAGCCCGTCAACCCAGGTGGCGCCGGCACTCGTCAGCAGTGCGGTCACGGCCTGAAGCGTCGACCCGGTGGAAACCAAATCGTCGATTAGGATCGCCGGCCGGCCCTTGACGATTGCCGTCTCCGGTAGGTCGATCGAAACTTGCCGATCCCCATGACGTGTCTTCCGTGCCACGATAAACGGCATGTTGACGTTGTGGGCGACATTTTCGATCCATTGCCGGGATTCCGCGTCCGGACCGACCAGAACGGTGTCGGAGGCGTAGGCTTTCTGGGTAATGTGGTGCGCCAATGCCGGCGCCGCGCTCAAAACGCTGATGTCGGTCCGTTGAAACAAAGGGTCGAGAGTGGCGGTGCGATGTAAATGCGGATCGACGGTGATCAGCCGGTCGAAAAGCGTGTCGAGATAGTTGCAGATAATCTGCTGACTGACGGCTTCTCCGGGCGTGAAGGCTTTATCCTGCCGCATGTAGCACAGGTAAGGGGCGATCAACACAATTCGGCGTGTGCCGCTTTGACGTAACGCGTGCGCCGCAAACATCAGCTCGATCAGCTTGTCGTTGGGATTGTTCAGCGAACAGTAGAGAAGGCTGCAGTCGGTTGCTTTACTCACGCGTACCTGACTTTCGCCATCCGGAAACCGATGGACGTGTACCGGTTGCGAAACAAGCCCCATGCGATCGGCCAGACGTTCGGCCCCGTCCTCGTCTTCCGGCATGAAGTGCAGCGTCGTTTTCATAGATTTGCTGTGCCTGTGCTGCCGAGACTCTGGCCATCGCTTACGCGGAAGCCGCCATCTTCTTCCGCCATCGACATGGCGAATTCGAAATCCGACGGGACATTGGCGTAAACCGTATAGAGCAGATCGCCCTTGGCGACACGGGCGCCCATCTTGCACGCAAGATCGATTCCGGACCCCTTGTCCAGCGGCGCGCCGGCCAAACGGGCAATGCGCGCAAGCCGGTGACAATCGATGGCCTGTATGGTGCCGCCGGTTTCCGCTTTTACTTCGTGGACCAGATTGCCCAAGGCATGGCTTTGGGTTTTGCGGCCTTGCTTGTCGATAATCCGTTCCATAGAGGCAAGGGCGCGACCTGACTCCAATATCTCGGTTGCCACCGCATGGCCTGTCCCGCCGCGCAATCCCGGATCGAAATCGAGCAAGCGGCCCGCGAGTAGCAGCGCCCGTTCCCGCAAATCGGCCGGCGCATCCGGTGCGTTTCGGAGCACGGCCATTACGTCTCGCGCCTCAAGGACAGGTCCAATTCCGAATCCGATGGGCTGAGATCCATCGGTGAGGATCACATCCAGCACCATCCCGATTTGATCACCCACATATTCGAACATCTTCCGCAGCCGGATGGCTTCACCCTGCGTGCGGACTTTCGCCGTCGGGCCGACCGGGATGTCGATCACCAGATGTGTGGACCTGGCCGCGATCTTTTTGGACAGGATCGACGCCACCATCTGCTCGCGCGTGTCGATAGATAACGGCCGTTCCACGGATA
>JANQMY010000438.1 GCA_028279895.1 Alphaproteobacteria bacterium | reverse complement strand
GGGTGGTTGGGCAGGGGGAGTGGGACGGTTAGGTGCAATAACTATGGCGCCTTTTTCAGCCCGCCCATCTTGCAGATGATCTTCCAATGGCCTTTGCCTACCGGCTGAACCGACAAGCGAGAGTTTTTCACCAGCACCAGATCCGATAGGTCCTCATTGGCCTTGATGTCGGCCAGGGTGACCGGCGACGGCATCTCCGTTACCGCGGCCACATCCACCATGCCGAACTTGCCGGAAGCGTCGCTGGGGTCGGGGTAATGTTCCTTCACCACACGGACAATGCCGACGACCTGCTTTTCGTTGACCGAATGATAGAAAAAGCCGTAATCGCCAACCTTCATCTCTTTCATATTGTTATTGGCTTGGTAATTGCGCACGCCGTCCCATTCGGCGCCCTTGTCCCCTTCCTTCACTTGGTCATCCCAGCCCCAAGTGTTGGGCTCAGATTTAAATAGCCAATAGGCCATAGTGTCTCCTGTTTGTGTACTAGAGCCGTTTTGGTTTTGATTGAAACATAAAACGGCTCCAGACTCTTTGTTTTGCGCGTTTCCGGACGGTGAACCGGATTCCACCCATCGGGTCAAGCCCGAGGGCATGCTTCACCTGGAAACGCTATAGACCATCCCGTTCCCCCTTCCCGACCGCCCGATACGGTACCCTTGGGGTGGTTGGGACGGGGAAGCGGGCCGGCAAGGTTGTTATTCAACTCTATTCCGGCGCGCCGATCAGCCAGCGCCAGGGCCGGATCTCCACACGCTCGAACAATCCGGCTTTTGTATACGGATCATTGTCCGACCACGCCTTGGCGGCTGCCGCGTCGTCCACATCCAAAACAATAAGGCTGCCGCACATAGTCTCTCCGTCGTCGGACAGAAAAGGGCCGGCAATTTTCACCTTGCCGGTTTCAGCCACATAGGCCAGATGGGCGTCGCGATTGGCAAGGCGCGTCTCCAAATGGCCGGGCTTGTCGATGCATGTAACGGCGATGAGCATGGGCGGTCCTGTTGTAGAATTCCAAAGCGGCAGGCGGGTCAACGACCTTCCTGCCTGAAGGGGCGGTTTAGCAAATCGGTGATCGCCTGATCCACACTTTTTGTGTGCGCCACAATGTCGGCGATGGCCTGGCAGATGGGCATGTCGATTGAGTGTTTTGCCGCCAGCGCCTGCACGGCGGTGGCGGTGTAATAGCCTTCCGCAATACTTTTCCGCTTGGCCAGAATGTCGGCCATCGGCTGGCCCTCGCCGAGCGCCTTACCCAAGGACATATTGCGCGATTGGGTGCTGCCGCAGGTGAGGATGAGGTCGCCCAGGCCCGACAATCCGGCTATGGTGTCGGCCCGGGCGCCCAGCGCTAGGCCCAAACGGGTCATTTCGGCAAAGCCCCGGGCCGTAAGCGCTGCGCGGGCACTTTCGCCGAAGCGCTTGCCTTCGACGATGCCGCAAGCAATTGCCAACACGTTCTTTACCGCGCCGCCGATTTGTGCGCCGATCAGATCGTCGCTGCGATAGGGCCGGAAGAAGGGCTGGCCGATGGCGTGCACTAAGCGGTCGCCTAATTCAGCCTCTTCCGTTGCCAAGGTGACGGCGGTGGGCAAGCCATGGGCCACATCGGCGGCGAAGCTCGGCCCTGACAATACCGCCGGCACCAGGTGAGGCGCCTCGGCGTCCAGGATCTCGGTGGTTAGGCGCAGGGTCTCCTGCTCGATCCCCTTCGAGCATAAGACCACCGGCAGGCCGTTGGGCAGCAGGGGCCCCAATTGTTTGACCGAAGCGGCCATGAACTGGGCCGGCACCACCATCAACAGCATGTCACAGGCGGCCAGGTCCCCAAGATTGGTGGTGGCCGCCAGGCCTTCAGGTAAAGAAATGCCCGGCAGGAACGGTTTGTTCTCATGCGCCATGTTGATGCTGTCCACCGCCTCGGCCTCACGGGCCCACAGAACGACCTGTCGGCCCGCTTCCACGGCCACCACGCCCAATGCCGTGCCCCAGGCGCCGCCACCGACGATTCCGACCCGCTGAAGGCTCGTTTGTGATGTATTCACCAAGAGATCACTTTCTTCGGAAATGACGATTTAACAGTGAATGTTTTGTTGATTCTTCACTGGAATGCCTCTAAGTAGGGCTTATGAAGTGCCCAGATACCGTGCGTCAAAATATAATAAAGGCGGCGAAAGAGCGGTTTCTCCATTACGGATACGGTAAAACCACCATCGCCGAGCTTGCGCGCGACTGCAACATGTCGCCAGGTAATCTTTATCGCTATTTCCAGGGAAAACTGGACATTGCCGAGGAGATTGCGAAGGAGTCGTCGGAGGAAACCCTGGACGCGCTGCGCAAAGTGGTGCGCGAAGCGGGCAAAACGGCCAGCGAGAAGCTGAGGGCCTATCTGGAAACGGCGCTCAAAACCTCATACGACATGCTGGAAGAAGACCCGCGGGTCTTTGAAATGGCCACCACGATCTCCCAAGAACGGCCGTCTTTTGCCAATGAACAATTGGCCAAAGACCGCGCCTTGATGGCCGAAATCCTCTCGGCGGGCAACGCCTCTGGCGAGTTCAACATCACCGATGTGGTGGAGGCCGCCGAGATGATTCAATGCGCCACCATGAAGTTCCGCTATCCCCAATTGTGGAGCCAGCTGCCTTATGACGAGCTGCTGCGCGAGCTGAAGGGCGTCACGGACCTGATCCTCCGCGGGGTGCAATGCCCCCATTCCCGGATGTCCGAGACCGCGTAACCCCGACCGGAAGCCTTTTCGGGCCTGTTTCAACCTCCTTTTTCTCGAATTTTTTTGTAACGCGCTTGTAACAGCCGGGTCTTACGGGCGCAGGAATCCTGGATTCTTGTGTTTCAGAACGTTTCTCAACGGCAATATTTCTGTAAACAATGAACAAAATGCATTTCGTTCATTGTTTTTCATTCAGCAGCCCCCATATTGAGTTCATCGGCAGCGGGCAAAGAAACAAAGCTCGAAACGCCGCACCAGATACAGAACCGGCCCTAAGGGGCCATCGAATGAAGAGGAGAATGTTATGAGCCGCAATACGGAAAAAGTTGCAGAGAAATTGGAACTGCACCAAGCCCCTCTGGCCGCCCGGATTATCACCGGTGTTGTTATGGTCGCCGTCGCCATCCCAGTGATCGGTTACATCGTCGAAGCGATGACCACCTACACGGCCATCTAATTTCAATCCCCGTGGCCTTCCCGCTTTACTCCCCCAAGACAGAGCGGGAAGTGCCACAACTGGTTGGCGCGGGGACCATCGAACCCCACCCGAACCTCCCGATGACCCCTCGGTTGTCTCCGCGCCCGTCATTTTTCCACCCCTTGCCATGAAACGCTCTAGCAGGGGGTTTTCATTTGTGTGGCGCGCGCTTCGCGGGTACGACGGGGCGGGCAAAAACCCGCTCTACCCTTCTTTCCCAAATTCGGAGATATCGAAAAGCCGCGGTTATGCTGGCTGGGGTGCGTCCACATCCGCGTAAAACTGCTGCCAGCAATCCAGTCCCAGGGCGTTATAGGCGCGCATATCTTCGATCATGCGCTTCAGCAAGGTCTGGTCGATGATTTCTTGCGGCAGCAGCGGGTCCAGATTGATGGTGTGGAGCACGGTTTGGCCCACCAGCAGGGTTTCCCGGGCTGATTCTGCCGCCGGCAGATGGGGTATGCGTTGGGTGCTTTCAGCCATAGCGGCAATGGCTTCTTTGTAGCGAGGCTCAAGAATATCCGTGGGCCACAAGGCCGACGGATCGAAGCCGAGATCGCTATCGAATTCTGCAATGCGCGCGACCAAGGCGTCCTCATCCAGGCCCAGTGCCACCAAGCGGTGCCGCTGTTCCCTCAGGCTGCCCACCAGATTGGCCGGCCTCAACCAGAAGCCGGGCACGGCCTCGGCGAAGCCACTCAGTTTGAGGGCACGGGTGCGACTCCTCAATTGTTTTCGGTCGGTGCGCCCCAAATGCCCGGTGTGCACGGCCAGCCAATCACCGTCCCAGGGTTTGGTGCGGTCCAGCGCATCGCGCCAGCCGCGCAAGCGGTCGCGCATCGCTTGTCCCTTGGTGCCCAGTTCGTAGCGGCCGCGCGCGGCATTAACCAAAAGCCCCTCTTTCATCAAACGGCCCACCGCCATGCGCATGCTGCTGGGCTCGATCCCGAACAACTGCCCGGCCGCCACCAGATGGGCAATGGTTTCCTGGGCCTTGCCGCTTACATTCAATAAGGATAGGGCCAGCCGCCGGGCGGTCATACCCGCCATCGTCTCTGAATAAAACAGTTGTTGACCCATTATGTAATTTGGTGTTACAAAAGCGTTAGACCTATCCTAGCCGGGGTTATGCGCATGGCCAACTCATTGAAGGTTTCCGACGTTCTTTCCAAAGAAGAATTGGCGACGTTCACCAAAACGTCCGACATGCGGGCATTGGGCATTCTGATCATGAATTGGGGCATAATTGCCGGCGCGTTTGCCATGGCGATCACGTGGCCCAACCCGTTGACGATCATTGCGGCCATTCTCATCCTCGGCGGCCGTCAGCTGGGCCTTGGCGTTATCCAGCATGATTGTTCCCACCATGCCTTCTTCTCAAACCGCAGGGTGAACGAGTTTGTCGGCCATTGGCTGTCGGGTTCGGCAATCAACACGTCGGTCTATGCGTATCGCGCGTATCACCTAAAGCATCACAAGCATGCGGGCACGCCGGAAGATCCGGACAAATGGATGGTGAAGGATTACCCCATTACGCGGGAAAGGTTGCGCCGCAAGCTGATGCGCGACATTACGGGCCGGACCGGCCTGCGCGATACCTGGCGGCAGATCAAGACTTTCAAGCTGTCCAAAAATCATCCCTGGCTGATCTTCCACATTGTATTGCTCGGTGGGCTCACTGCGGCCGGTGCGCCCTGGGCCTATCTGCTGTGGTGGGCGGCGAACCTGACGGTCTATCCGTTGATCGTCCGCATACGGCAAATCGGCGAACACGGCGTGGCCAGGGACCGCGACAGTTTAGACCCGCGGGACAACACCGGCACCACGCTGATCTCCTGGTGGGAGCGTCTGCTGATCGGCCCCAATTACGTGAACTTCCATTTGGAACATCACCACTTTGCAGCCGTGCCGGGCTATAACTTGCCCAAGCTGCACGCGCTGCTTAAAAGCCGCGGCTATTACGACGGCTATGACTGTATTGCCAATGGCTATCTGGATGTGCTGCGCCGGGCATCCAGCGGCACGGCGCCCGCCACTCAGCAGCCTCAAGCGGCGTAGTCGCGCACCTGACGGGGTTCGTAAATGGCCGTGTGGCGAATGCTCGCCACCGGTCTTTTGCTATGCGCGAGGATCAAGACGTCTAACACCACGAACAAATGTCCCTTTTGTTCGAAGCTTTCGTGTACCCGCGATCGTGCCTCCAGCGGTTCGTCCAGGCGGGCCACGGAATGATGTTGGATGTGGCTAACCACATGGATCCACGGCCCCAGCTTGACGTTTTGCGAGAGGGCGCTGTTTGCCGCGCGCAGCAAGAAGCCCGAATGGCAGACGCCCTCCCGGACATACAATTCCGAGGTTTCGCGGATGTCTGTCAGGTATGAAAGGGCGGCATTGTCCCAACAGAACAGCACCGTTCCTAACGTTTCCCCCGGCACCAACGATGTGGGCGATGCCGGCGGACGGCTTTGGGGTAGATCCGCCGTGCCGATATCATCCTTCGCAAAGGCGAATGCGGGCGTATCGGGCAGTCGGGCAAACCCTGTCGCGCAGGATTGACCGGCACTTTCCACGGCCAGGTCTATGCTCTGAGGGTCTTGCCTGTTTTCGTTGCCGGAGACCACAGCCTCCTGCCCGTCATAGACCGGCTTTATGAATCGTGCAGATGCCTCGCCCCCTTCCAGCCACTTGGCGCCCCATTTGGCAACGGGGACATGGGACATATAGGCATAGACCTCTACGCCCGGCACGAGACCGCCTTGAAAGCCGAACTTTTGTGCCGTGTCGTCATCGTGAATCTTGTTTTCCGACTCGGTTGCCGTGTTAAAGGCCATGACCCGATGTATCAGCATGGTTGTTTCCTTTGCTGCGGGGTTAAGGGCAGGGGACCATCCGAATGGCGGTGCTGCCCTCGCCGGCCTCCCGTGGAAAAACGCCGACGGCTACAGCTAATCTGTGTGCGGCGTATTTTTCGTATTTTTGATTGTGAGTGGCGCTCACCGACTCCATATCGTCATGCCGTGTGATTGCCACGCATGATTTTTCGCCTTGTCGTAAAAGCTCTCCGGTGCTGCCGTCCAATCCGTTGGTAATGGCTTTCTCGTCGGACATGGTGGTCCAGGCTGCGCCGTCCCGGTCGACCACCCAAAGGCGCAAGGCGACAGGGTTTCCGTTCGGATCCGTCACACCCAGTGAAATCACCTCTTCCACTTCGCCCAGTGTTGAAAACAGGGTGAAGAACATCACCACGGGCGTCGCCAAAACGGCCGGCCAGCCGAGAATGTGCGACAGCGCGCCCGAGCGCAGAAACGGCCGCAAGAACCAAGCCGCCAGCACAAAGGCCAGCACCGCCCCCAGCAAATTGCCGCCTTCGGGCACCGCGTAGGGGCCGGCATGCTGCAGGCGGATCGCAAATACCGCGACGCCCAATAGGATAAGGACGATCCCAATAAAACGCCCGATTCCGCCAAAAAATCCGGTCATCGTTTCATACCCCCTGCGTTTTTGGTTGTTTTATGCAGAAACGATAGGCCGGACGAACCCGGTCTTCAAGGCGGCCGCTTGAGCTGGGGCTCTATTGCAGCGGCGTTTCGCGCAATCCGAAAGGCGCCCCGAAGGGATCCGTCAGGTGGGCGCTCTGTCCCCGTCCGGCGCCGCCGCCCGAATGGACACGCGCCCCCAGCATGGTTGCCGTTTCCAGCGCTTTTTCCAGATTTGTCGTCGCCAGATAGGGCATCCAATAGGTTGTCACGTCGCCATTGGTGGTCAGGGCACATGCGCCGGCAACATCGCCTGCGTCCCGATGTTCAAAGACCGTATACGGATGGGTCGGATGCAAGTC
>JANQMY010000434.1 GCA_028279895.1 Alphaproteobacteria bacterium | reverse complement strand
GGGACAAAACCCGGGACCGGAATCGTCGCTAATGAAGTGCCGCGGTTCCGAGCTGCAGCAGGAGATCGCCGGTCTGGTGATGGAAGCGATCGGCTATTATGCCTCGCCCTTTGTTTCGAATACTTTTGTGCAGACCAATGACGGTGTGCCGGTGCCGGATTATGCGGCGCCGGGGTCGGCCTACTATTTCAATGTGCGCAAGACGTCGATTTATGCGGGGTCGAATGAAATTCAGCGCAACATTATGGCAAAGGCCGTGTTGGGTCTGTAGACCAAGCAGCTTTCAAATAATGAAAAAGGGAGCGCGTGGCGCTCCCTTTTTTTGTCCGTGGGCAAGTAGTTTACTTGCCAGTCGCTTTTTCGAAGACTTTGCCGGTTTGCTCGCTGCCTTGGAAGAACGGTTTGGCATTCGAGAAGTCGTTGATGACGTCCCACTTTTCTTTGACCATCTCGGCGGTCAAATCTTCGCGGCCAACGTAGACGCCTTCGGATTCTTCGATCCGCGCAGCGGCAAACACGCCGGCGCCCGCGCACAACACCATGCCCGTCGGCGCATCTTCCGTGCACAGGCACATCACGCCGGGCGTGACATATTCCGGCTTCAGCAGGTCCAGGGCTTCCGGCGGCATTAGATTTTCGGTCATGCGTGTAGCGGCAACCGGGGCCAGTGAATTGACGTGAATGTTGTCCTTTTGGCCTTCGATCTTCAGCGTGTTCATCAGGCCGACCAGTCCCAATTTGGCGGCGCCATAATTGGTCTGACCGAAATTGCCGTACAGACCGCTGGACGAGGTGGTCATGACCACCCGGCCATATTGTTGTTCTTTCATAATGGCCCAGGCGGCTTTGGTGACCTTCACCGAGCCCATCAGGTGGACATCGAGCACGATTTCAAAGTCGGCGATTTCTACTTTGGCAAAGCTCTTGTCGCGCAGGATGCCTGCATTGTTGATGATGATGTCGATGCGGCCATATGCATCCATGGTCTGCTTGACCAGATTGGCCACGCCGGCGTCGTCGGTAACGCTGGAACCATTGGCAAAGGCTTCACCGCCCGCGCCCTTGATTTCCGCAACGACTTTCTCGGCTGCTTCCGACGAGCCGCCGGACCCGTCGACCGAGCCGCCCAAATCGTTAACGACAACCTTGGCACCCCGTGCCGCCAATTCCAATGCGTGGGCGCGGCCCAATCCGCCGCCGGCTCCTGTCACGATAGCGACGCGATCATCAAAACGGATGCTCATGCTAACTGCTCCTTATTGTCCGTGGTGTTGTGATGACTAGTTCTGAATCTAGCGGCCGGTGAATGTTTGCCCGCCTCACTGGCACGAGCTGGTTGTGATGCCACCGGCTGAAAAAGTCGCGCTCTTTTTGGCCCATTGTCGCCGCGGGGTCAAGTAACCGCTCCCCATGCGAGATCACGTACTTGTTTGCCCTCCACGCTTTGACGGCTGCGGAATATTGGTGTTCAGTAGCAAGATCGAGGGTGAACCTGGGCGATCTATAATTAGGGGGTTCGATGGATATTTGGGATTTTCAGGGCGTGCTCGGCATGGTCACGCTCATCGGATTGGCATGGGTGTTTAGCGAGCAGCGGGGGAATGTCCGTATAGGAATGATCTTCGCTGCCATCGGCCTTCAATTCGCCATTGCGATCTCCCTTCTTCTGTTCGAACCGGTTCGGGAAGCGATTTACAGTTTGAATGCCGTGGTGCGCGCGCTCCAGTCCGCGACGGAAGCCGGCGCCACCTTCGTCTTCGGCCATGTGGCGGGCGGGCCCACCCCTTATGACGTGACCGACCCCAACAATTCTACGGTGCTGGCCTTCGGCGTATTCCCGCTCATCATCGTGTTGTCGGCGCTATCGGCCCTGTTGTGGCATTGGCGTATCCTGCCCATCATCGTCAACGGCTTTGCCTTCATTTTTCAGCGGACACTCGGGATCGGCGGGGCGGTGGGGCTTGGCACGGCCGCGAACATCTTTGTCGGCATGATCGAAGCGCCACTGCTTATCCGGCCCTATCTGAGCAAGTTGAGCCGTGGCGAGCTGTTCATTGTGCTTACCACCGGGTTGGCCACGGTTGCCGGCACCGTATTGGTGCTCTATGCGACCATCCTGAGCCCGACCATTCCGGGTGCTCTGGGGCATATTCTGACGGCATCAATCATCAATGTGCCGGCCGCCATCATGATTGCGCGCATTATGGTGCCCAGCGAAGACATGAAAACAGCGTCCACGGAAAGTTCGTTCAAATACGAAAACACCATGGATGCGTTGGCCACGGGCACACAGAACGGCTTGCAGATCATGTTGGGTGTGGTGGCCATGCTGCTGGTATTTGTCGCGCTCATCGCCTTGGGCAACAACATCCTGGCCTCGCTGCCGGATGTGCTTGGCGCGCCGCTGACCATTGAGCGTTTGCTGGGCTGGGCCTTCGCCCCCATCGTGTGGTTGATCGGTATTCCCTGGGAAGACGCGGTGGTGGCGGGATCGCTGATGGGTCTCAAAACGACGCTGACCGAGTTCGTTGCCTATCTCCAATTGGCCGCGACCCCGGAAGATGCCTTGGACGACCGCAGCCGGCTGATGATGGTCTACGCCATGTGCGGTTTTGCGAGCCCGGCCGGTGTGGGCATCATGGTGGGCGGGGTCACGGCGCTGGTGCCGGAACGCCGCGCGGAAGTGTTGGAGTTGAGCGTCAAGGCGCTGTTTTCGGGCACCATGGCGACCCTCATGACCGGCGCGGTGATCGGCATCATCATTTCGGTCGGGGGGCTGTAAGGGCGTTAACGGTTATCCGTAAGCGGGTTGTTTTACTTCTTTGCGCAGATCAAACGTATCGGCCAGCAATTCATAGGATCGGATGCGTGCCTGGTGATCATGGGTAATGGTCACCACCAAGAACTCCTCGGTTCCCAATTCTTCGCTCAGCGCTTCAATCCGCTCCCGGACGGTATCGGGTGTGCCGGCGATGCTGCGGGCTTCGATGGTTTGCAGCAGTTGATAGTCCTCCGGCGTATACGGATAGGTGAGCGCTTCCTCCATAGACGGGAACGGGCCGCCGGATTGGCCGCGCAGCAAGCGCAACACCCAAAGGTTACGCGGCAGGGCAAGCTTCTTCGCTTCTTCTTCCGTTTCCGCGCACAGCACGGATATGCCCACGGCTGTTCTCGGGGCCGGAACGTGCTCGGTCGGCTTGAAGCGCTTGCGGTAGGTGTTCATGATCTGCGGCGCGCCGTCCTGATTGATAAAATGGGCAAAGCAGAAGGGCTGGCTGAGTTCTCCGGCAAGGGCTGCCCCCATAATGCTGGAACCCAAAAGCCAAACTTCCGGCAGGCCCGGCCCCCGGGGCATGGCGTGAATGCCCCGATAGGGATGATCGTCCGGGAACGATTTGTCGCCGCGGGCATCGCGCAGCAATTGGTCCAGCAAAGTGATCTGCTGCGGAAATACGTCAACGCCGTAGGATTGCGGGCCGGGTTGAAGCGCGGCCGTAGTGCGCTGGTCGCCGCCGGGAGCCCTTCCGATGCCGAGATCGATGCGCCCGGGGTAGAGCGTTTCCAGCATGCGAAAGTTTTCGGCCACTTTGAGTGGGCTGTAATGCATCATCATGACGCCGCCCGAGCCCACACGAATGGTATCGGTTTCCGAGGCAACCTTGGAAATCAGAATCTCGGGTGTCGACCCCGCAAAGGAGGACGTGTTGTGGTGTTCGGCGAGCCAATAGCGCTGATAGCCGAGCTTCTCGCATCGCTGTGCAAGATCGATCGTTTCGCGCACCGCTTCTGCGGCCGTGCTGCCATGCCGGATGGGGGATTGATCCAAGACGCCGAATGTGAACACCGATGGCTCCTTTAAACGCGTGATACGTCAGCCATAACAAATTCGGCAACAGGGCAAAAGATCAGCGCTAGAGCCGTCGCCACTTACAGCCTGCCCTTAAGGCGGTCGCAGGCTTGCTCGGCGAGGGTCATCGAATGCCTCATCCGTTCAAAGAGTCGCTCCAGATCGATCCCTTCAGTGCTTTTCTTGCCGGCCATATAGCGGGCGTACACGCCATGAATGATCGCAGCACCTTTCCACCGGTTGAACCCCACGTAGTAATCCAGCAGGTCTAGATTGCACCCGGTCTTGGCTGCATAACGCGCCGCCAGTGTTTCCCGGCTTGGGAAGCCGGGCACGGAGGTGGCCGTGCCCTCTTGGATAAAGGCCGCGTCTTGCGGATGGGGAAACTGGATGAGCGCATAGGCAAGATCCGCCAACGGATCGCCGAGTGTGGAGATTTCCCAATCGACCACCGCATCCACTGTGTGATTGGGTCCGATCAGCACATTATGCAGGCCATAATCCCCATGGACCACCCGGGCTGGGCCCTGTTCCGGCACATTGTCGAGCAAGAATTTCTGTAATTCGTGCGCCCGCGGATCGTCATGCTGCGCATCGTCAATCGACGCCATCCACGACCGGTACCAAGTCTTGAGCTGACGGGCCACATAGCTGTCTTTCTTGCCCAGCTCTCCCAAGCCCACCGCATCCGGATCCACGCTGTGCAAATCGGCCAAGACATCGATGAAGGAAAAGGCCATCTTTTCCCGTTCGGATGCGGGCACCCATTGGTCGGTGTCTTCGGCGGTGTAAAGCGGATGGCCGTTGACCCACCCCATGACGTAAAACCAGGCGCCGGTAACGTCGGGGCTTTCGCAAAACCCGTAAGCCGCAGGGACCGGCACGGGCGTGTCCGCGAGGGATGAGATCAACGCCCATTCCCGGCTCATATCATGCGCTTTGGGCAAAAGCTGCCCCTCCGGCGGGCGGCGAATGACCGCCACCTGCCCTTGGGTGTCTTCCAGCTTGTAGGTGAGGTTCGAATGGCCGCCTTCCAGCCGTGTCCAAGTGAAGGGCGGCGCCAGGGCGGGAATGTGCTCCGCAATCCATGCTTCGACCGCGTCGACCTTGTAGCCTGGAAGATCCCTTGTGTTTTCTTGTGAGGTGGCTTGATCGGCCATCTTTCAGTGCTCCATTTTTGACGCCGGTTCGATTTGTGGGCTGCATTCAATGTCGAGCGGGCAACGAAGTCAATTGTGCCGGACCGCCCCTCGGTCGCGACCGCTTTCCTTTTCCTGGCATACCGGGTTAATCTCTCCACAGAGCGTTGGGGAAGGCGCCGCACATTGGGAGGACCATTATGGGTGTTCGCGAAGTCCTGAGCACGTTTTCGGAGCTGGGCAGTCTTATCAGCCTGTCGCGCAAGCTCTCGCCGCCGCCGCCGTTGGAAACGATCGATTCCTATCCCCTGCGTATCGAGGAATATGCGCGCACCATTCCGGACCGTCCGATGATGATGTTCGAGGGCAAGACGCTTACCTGGCGTGAGTACAATGCCCTGGCGAACAAATACGCCCATGCCTTCAAATCCCTCGGCATCGGCAAGGGCGATGTGGTGGGGCTGGTTATGGAAAACCGCCCGGAATTTATCGCCACCATCACCGGGCTGCAAAAGTTGGGGGCGGCCCCATCCCTGATCAATACCAATCTGCGCGGCCGTCAGTTGGTCCATTGCCTAAATGTAACGTCGTCGAAATTCTGTGTGTTCGGCGAAGAGCTGAGCGAGGCTATTGCCGAAGTGCGGGACGAGCTCGCAGACACCATCGAGCAATGCTTGTTCGTGGCCGATACGGGCGAGGTGCCGGTGCCCAACTGGGCGGTTTCGTTCGACGATCTGGTGAAAGAGCAGCCGGACGACAACCTTCCCCAAACCCAATCGATCACGTTAGCGGAAATCGCTTATTTCCTGTTCACCTCCGGCACGACGGGGCTGCCGAAGGCGGCCGTGGTCTCTAACCGGCGCACCATCATGTCGTCCATGTCTATGGGCGGTGCCATGAAGTGTACGGAGAATGAGCGGATCTACGTCACGCTACCGCTTTATCACGGCACCGGACTGATGCTGGGTGTGGGCTCTGCCTGGACCACCGGCGCTTGCGTTATCGTCCGGCGAAAATTTTCGGCCAGCAAGTTCCTGGACGAGGTGCGCGAGTACAAGGCCAACCGATTCATCTATATCGGGGAACTCTGCCGCTATTTGTTAGCGCAGCCGAAGCGCGACGATGATGCGGACAATCCGCTCGAAGCCATGCTGGGCAATGGTCTGCGCCCGGACATCTGGATGGAATTCAAAGAACGGTTTGGTCTTGATCGGATCGTTGAGTTTTACGGGGCCAGCGAAGGCAATGTGGCGTTCGCCAATTTCCTGAACAAAGACAAGACCGTCGGTTTAACACCGATGAATGTCAGGCTGGTTAAATATGATATCGATGCGGATGAAATAGTCCGGGATGCCGACGGTCGTTGCATTGAAGTACCGAAGGGCGAACCCGGTTTGCTGCTGGCGGAAATATCCGAAAAAGCCGTGTTTGAGGGGTATACGAATAAAGAAGCCACGGAAAAGAAGATCGTGCGGAATGCCATCGAAGGCGGAGATCAGTGGTTCAATTCAGGCGATTTGCTGAAACAGGTGGATGTGGGCTTTGCCCTGGGATTCAAGCATTATCAGTTCGTCGACCGCGTCGGCGATACGTTCCGCTGGAGATCCGAAAACGTCTCCACCAATGAGGTCGGCGAGATTATCAACGGGTTCCCGCAGATCAACTTCTGCAATGTATATGGCGTCGAAGTGCCGGCGGCCGACGGCCGCGCCGGCATGGCGGCGCTCACACTGTTGGAGGACGCGGGCGAGTTCGATGTGGCCGCCTTTTCCAAGTTCGTGAACGAACAATTGCCGGTCTATGCGCGGCCGGTCTTTCTGCGTCTGAAACGAGACATGGATGTGACCGGCACCATGAAAATGGTGAAGGGGGATCTCCGCAAGGAATCCTATGACGTTTCCCAGGTGTCCGATCCGCTCTATGTCCTGAAACCGCATGCCGACATGTATGAACCGCTTGATGCGGCCTATCACGACACTATCCGGTCGGGCGCGGCGGGGTATTAGGTTTCCCTCCGCTCATTCCCGCGAAAGCGGGAATCTCACTCATCTTCTAAGAGATCCCGGTTCGTGCCGATGGGCACGACCGGGATGAGCGGATGAGGAATGACAGAGTCAATGCCGTTTCAGATTGGGGATCGTCCAGAAGGGCAGGCTACCGATAAGCGCGAGCAGGAAGAAGAAGCCAAGCAGTGTTTCCGGTGTCCCCGAATACTCCTTCAGCAGGCCGCCCATCCACACGCCAAAGGCGGAGCCAAGGCCGCCGCCCAAGCTGATCGTGCCGTAAATGCCCCCAAGCCGCGCGCCGCCGAAAATGTTCATGGTCATGCTGGACACGATGGGCCCGCGCGATCCTGAACTCAGGCCGTTGACCGCGATGGTCAACACCAACAAGGCCAGCGATGCGGTGTAGTGGGACAACAGATAAAAACCGGTAATGGCCAAGAACGTCAGCACATAGCTCAGCAACACGGTCTTGGTGCGTCCGATGGTGTCGCTCAAAAAGCCGAACCCGACCATGCCGATCGGCGCCAGCAGGCCGGAAAATCCAAAGGCCCACGCCGCAGTGGCTGACTCCATGCCGATGCTGGTGAGATAACTCACCATATGGATTGTCAGTCCGGTCGTCGCGCCGCCGGTAAAGAAGAATACCGAAAACAAGCCCCAGAACGATGCGGTGCGCATGGCGGTGGCCAGCGTCCAGGTAATCTCGTCGATCTGTGACGCCGCCCGCAGGGAAAGGGAACGTCGGTAGAGCGGGTGGCCGCGTTCGATCTGCCCCCAAGGAAACAAAAGAAGCAGCGGTAAAAGAAGCGCGAAAAACGCGGCATAGACCTGATAGCCCATGCGCCAATCGAAGGTGGAGATGATCG
>JANQMY010000428.1 GCA_028279895.1 Alphaproteobacteria bacterium | reverse complement strand
TCCACTTCCCCCGCATAGTCGTATCCCAATTGGTCGGCGAGCACGATCTGGTCGAGCGCATCCCGGAAAAGTTTGTGCTCGTCGCCCTGTCCCCAGGGCTTGGGCAATTGAAGTTCGTAAAAGACGCCAAATCTCATAGGCGCGGTCTCCATCCCGGCCGGGGTGGCACCCGGCAAACTGATTTTTTGTCAACAGCTAAGCCGAACGATAGCAGGCCATGCCACAGGTGCCAATTGACGTGGATCAGCCGGCTGCGTGCTGCCCCTGCTTGCGCACATGGAAGAACAGAAAGATGACGGCCCCATAGGCGGCCGCCAGCAGCACCATGAACATCCAGGGCACACTGGCCATCACCAATCCCGACTCATTGGCAAGCGTATGAAAGGCGAGCGGCGAATCCATACCTTGGCCCGCCACGCGGATTTCACCCGCCAAGTTCACCAGGTCGCGCGATGTTCTGTACATGGCAAAAGCCACCAAAAAGGTCGCTTCGGTGAACATGCCAATCGCCACATAGACCATGGTCTTGGTGAGCGAGAGCGGTATGAGATGAAATGGAATTAATTCTGTTTGCGGCCCCGGAGGTCGATCCGCTAGGAGAACGACGAAGAGCGATGTGGGGCATCGGTCGAGGCGTTCTGCGTAGCGGGCGGCCACCGGACGCAAACCCAAAGGGCCGGGCCGTTTTGCGCCATGACCTGCGCCGTCTGGCTTGACCGTACCCCCCCGGGTATGGCCTGCACCAGACAGCTTGGTCCTGACGTAAAACGACCTCGGCAGAATGGTTCCATTTCATCTCATACCGCTCTGGTCGGCGGCCAAATAAGCCACCACCACAAAGGCGAACAAGATGGTGAGATAGGTATCCACCTGCGACCTCAGCAGGGCCGAGCTTTCGTCGAACAACGAAACCAGTTCAAACTCTGTCATGCTGTCTCCTCCCCAACAGTCTGTATGGGAAGAGAGTAGCTTAAATTCAGCCTGGGTTATGCCGCCGACCAAAACGCCCCCGGCGGCAGGCAAAGAAGAAATAGATGGCGCCGAGATAGATGATCACGTTTGCCGCTTGAACGCCCACGGCATAATGTCCAGAAGAACGGCCGGCGTGTAAGTCATGGCGTGCCATTCGAGATCGTTTTGCGGGTAGGACGCCAACGCCGTGAGTTTTTTGCCGAGCGCGATGCCTGAAAAGACCAACAGCCCTTGCTGAAAGACGGCCAGCGCCATCGTCACCACGAACAAGGAATTCGCCAAGCCCGCCATGGGCCGGGACAGCTCGCGGGCGACGAAATAAGACGCGATGATAAAGGCGAAGGTGACCGAGTAGTAAATTGTGAACAGGGCGAAAAGGGTGAGCGAGTATTCGGAATAGAGGCTCGCGAGTTCGTAAGTCGTCATCGGCTCATTCCCCTTTCGATGGTTTCAATTGCCCGAGACTAGCCGTAAGCTAACCACAAAAGCCAATCGGAGGCGTGGTTATGGGTAAGCTCTCGGGACAAACGGCCATCGTGACGGGCGCGGGCCAAGGCATCGGCCTTTCGATTGCCCAAAAGCTTGCCGCGGAAGGCGCCCATGTGGTGGCCAACGATTTAGACGAGGGCGCCTGTGCCGAGGTGGTGAACGAGATTTCGGCCCGTGGCGGATCCGGCCTGGCCGTGCCGGGTGACGTGACCGCGCCCGATTTCGGCGAACGGGCGGTTGGTGAGGCGCTGTCTCACTTTGGCGATCTGGACATCATCATCAATAATGCGGGCTATATCTGGAACACTTCCGCGCTCAACCACACGGACGAGCAATGGGCGGCCATGCTCGACATGCATTTGACGGCGCCTTTCCGTTTGCTGCGGGCGGCGGGCGCCCATTTCCGTAATGAAGCGAAACGTCTGATTTCATCGGATCAGCCGCTGCCCTGCCGCAAGATCGTCAACATTTCTTCCGTCTCCGGAATATTCGGGGCGGCAACCCAGATCAGCTATTCCGCCGCCAAATCCGGCGTGGTGGGCATGACCAAAACGCTGGCCAAGGAATGGGGGCGCTATAATGTGACGGTGAATGCGGTGGCCTTCGGCCATATCGCCACGCGGCTGACGCAGCCTTACGAAGAAACGCCGGAAGAAATTACCATTGGCGGCCGCGCCCACAAGGTGGGGCTGACCAAGCAGCACATCACCCAGATCCAAGAAATGACGCCACTGGGCCGCACCGGCACGCCGGACGATGCCGCCGGCGCGGTGGTGCTGTTTTGCTACCCCGAAAGCAATTTCGTCAGTGGGCAAATCTTAGTGGCGAGCGGCGGATTGGAGATGTGACGGCTGCACTCAGTTTCCAATAATATTGACTCGGCGGGTTACAGGGAGATTTTCGGCCTTCTGATAAAGACCGATGAGATAGTCCACTAGACCAAGCACCGTGTTCGATTCGCTTCTGTCATCACGATACTCAGGAACGAAATGCCATGCTCCCAAGTACCGCGTACTAGTGGTTGCACGCAGTGGCGGGATAGGTGTCCTCTGGACACGGAATAAGTGGTACGTCTCTTTTTCTCGATCACCACAATCCTTTACTGACGCAAGTTGAACGGCATCTTCCTTTGTAAAACAGATTGTATTCTTGTGCTTTCGCTGCATATGGGCAATTTCGCCCAAATAAAAGATGATGCTCTGAGGCGATCGGAGGAAGAGCTTAATTCTGCAGGTGTCTTTGTTCGGCTTTGATTCGTCTATGTAACAATTGAGTTTCGGCAAACTCTCTTCGAAGACTTTTTTCAGCTTTTCCCTCTTGATACTAAGAGCATCGCCGGACGTAAAAAGCTGCACCCCATGGGTCAGACTTTTGCAGTCACCCGCTGGCGCCAATTCTTCCTTGCCCGCCCCCTTCCAACAGCCCACGCCCAGATTTTTGTCGCGCGCATTCACCAGCTGTTCTAAGAGTTTTGCCGCCCCTTTCGTGTCTTTAGCAGCTCCCGAAAATCTGAACTCTGGACCGAACGCTGAGCGACTTGATCTCATAGAGACATCAGAACCAATCTTTCTAGCGAGCAACAAAAACCCGCATAGCTCCCGATTTTGCTTCTCCGTTACATCGGAACCTTCAGTCGAATTGGCCAGGGCCTCACCAGACGATGGCTCAACGGAGAGTCCGTAGGCGCTAATAGCGAGTGTAGCTTTGTCCGAGTCTGAGTCTAATACGGTAAGCGCATCCGGTAGGTCTTCTACTGAGCCGCAGCTAGTTAACCCGTCTAGAGACCAATTGTCCGGATTGTTTCTAAGAGTTATCGTCTTCGGCCGAGCGTCGCTGTTCGATGCTACGTCAATCTCAATACGCTCAACGATCAAAGGTATCAATTGCTGCGTTTTCCATCCTTGATCGATGAAGTAATCCACTATTTGCCCGTCTAGTGGAGACAATATTCCCTGAACGAATTCTTTATCGCGGTTCTGGATTCCCATGGTGAAACTTGGGTTTTTCTCCACGGAGAGAGACGGTTCAACGGTACTGCCTCGCGTCGTGCTCGATCCGAACGGAACACTAATGTCGGCACCAACGGTGACACCCAAGCTGCCGCTGATTTCACTGATGGTCGTGAACTTCATGGGCCTATGATAGGATCCGCGAATGATATTCAACAGAATTTGCTCGTTGCTAAATCGCTCATAGGCCTTGTTGTATTGGATCGCGTCATGCGACACGACACGGCCATAGGATATGCAACCGCTGAGCAACAGCGACACGGTAATAATTACGTATACGGAATAGGTGCGAGTATGCATTTCGGCCCCCCGGTCGCGGGGGGACGCCCCGCGATCCCCTTAATCGCGAAAATACGCCAACTGCGCGGATAGGTTGCCATGCCATAGGGCGGCGCCCTATGAAAACGCTCACACAAAAAGTCAGTTGTGGCGAGCGCCCTTTTCCGTCATAAAGGCCGGCTCGATTTTCGACAGGTGCCCTCATGACCGACACAACCATCGCTTCCGACGCCTTCATTAAAGCCATGCCCAAGGTGGAGCTGCATGTCCATTTGGAAGGCAGCATCCGCCCCGCAACGCTGTTGGAACTGGCCCGGCGTAACAAGGAACCGCTGCCGGCCGATACCATTGAGGGGCTGGAGGACTGGTATACCTTCACCGACTTTCCCCATTTCGCGGAGATCTATCAGACCCTGTCGCGCTGCATCCAAACCGCCGACGACATCGAACTGATCGCCCATGATTTCCTGCAAGGCCAAGCCGATCAGAATGTGCGCCACAGCGAAGTGACCTATACGGCGCACACCATTTGGAAGAACACCCGGATCCCGTTCGAGAGGCAGCTTGCGGCGCTGAACAAAGCGCGCGCTTGGGGCGAAGAGGAGCTGGGGGTGTCCATGGGCCTCATCATCGACATTCCGCGCGACTGGGCCGACGAAAAAGACGCGGCGATGATCGGCGAATGGGTGGTGGACCATCACGGCAATGGGGTGATCGCCTTAGGCCTGGCGGGTTACGAGGTCGGCTTCCCGCCGGAAGACTACGCCGCGCCGTTCGACCATGCGGCCAAGAATGACGTGCCGGCGGTGGTGCATGCGGGCGAAACCATGGGGCCGGACAGCATTTGGGGCGCGATGGACCGGCTGCAATCGGTACGCATCGGCCATGGCGTGCGTTGCCTGGAGGACCCCAAACTGGTCGAGACCCTGCACACGCGGCAAATCCCGCTGGAGGTGTGCCCCACCAGCAATGTCTGCCTGGGCGTGGTCGATGCGCTGGAAAACCACCCGCTGCCCAAGCTGATCGAGGAAGGGCTTTACGTCACCATCAATACGGACGACCCGCCCATGTTCGGCACCACCCTTAACGACGAACTGATCCGGGTGTCCAACGCCTTCGGTTTCGGCGAAGATGATCTGCGGCATTTCATGACCCAGGCGGCCCGCGCCAGCCTGCTGCCGGAGGCCGAGCGTAACGCGCTTGTGGACAGCATCGCCGCCTAACGGGAGGAGCGCGCCCCATGACCGGCTTGAAAGTGGCGGACCGGTGGTTTGTGCGCCAAACACTGTCGGACGACATCACCCTTCTTACGGAGCCCCATGTGCACCCGCTGATCCGGTGCAACATTTGGCATGTGCGCGGCCGCGATAAAGACCTGCTGGTGGACACCGGCATCGGCCTTGGATCGCTGAAGGACGAAATCCAGGACCTGGCGGACAAGCCGGTCAGCGCGGTGGCCACCCATATCCATTACGACCATGTGGGCTGTCTGCATGAGTTCGGCGAGCGCATCATGCACCGCATCGAAGCACCGCGCATGGCCGACTATTCCGAATTCGCCCCGCTGAGCACCGACACGTTTCCGAAGGACATTCTGGATGGCCTCGTGGCGGCCGGCTATGAGCGGCCGAAAGAAGGGCTGCTTGTGGATGCGGTCCACGCGGAGGGGTTCGACCTAGACAGTTACGGCATCGTGTCGACCCCCGTCACCCGCGCGGTCGAAGAGGGCGACATCATCGACATCGGCGACCGCCATTTTGAGGTGCTGCATCTGCCGGGCCATTCCCCCGGCAGCATGGGCCTGTGGGAAGCGGCCAGCGGAACCTTGTTTTCGGGCGATGCGATTTACGACGGCCCCTTGCTGGACGATTTGCCCGACAGCGACGTTACGGCCTATATCGCCACCATGAAACGGCTGAAAGAGCTGCCGGTGCAGGTGGTGCATGGCGGCCATGAGCCCAGTTTCGGGCGGGCCCGGCTGATCGAGATTGCCGATGCCTATCTGGCCGCCCGCGATCGGTAGAAAGAACTTCTAGATGGATATCTCCAAAATCCCCGTCGGCATGAACCCGCCCGACGACATCAATGTCATCATCGAAATCCCGATGGGCGGTCTGCCGGTCAAATATGAGGTGGATAAAGACTCCGGGGCCATGTTCGTGGATCGGTTCCTTCACACAGCCATGCAGTACCCGTCCAATTATGGTTTTGTGCCCCACACCCAAGGGCACTTTTGGTTTTCATAGAATCACAAAAGTGCCCTAAGTCTTTGTCTTAGCGCGTTTCCGGACGGTGAACCGGCACACACTTCACCTGGAAACGCTATAGCGGCGGACGGCGACCCGTTGGATGTGATGGTGCTAAGCCAAACGCCCGTTATTCCCGGCGCCGTCATCCGGTCGCGCCCGGTGGGGGTTTTGCTCATGGAAGACGAAGCCGGTGGGGATGAGAAAATTCTGGCGGTGCCGGTGCAGGAGCTGCACCCCTATTACGACAACATCACCTCGGTCCAGGACATCCGGCCGATCCTGCGGGATCAGATCGCCCATTTCTTCGAACACTATAAGGACTTGGAGCCCGGCAAATGGGTGAAGATCCAGGGGTGGGGCGACGCCGAAGACGCCAGAAAAATCGTCGCCGCCTCGATCCGGCAATAGACCAATCGGTCGGCGTTAACCATAAATGGACCGGTCGATCCTCTAAGTTTTCTGTTCTAGAACCTGGCTCGACAGCAAATCCGATAACCATTGACGGAAGTCCACCTGGGCCTCGTGGTTGGTGAGACCGATAATGGGAGCCAAAACTGGACCGGACAGTCCGTCGCCCATAGCGGCGATGGCAGCCAGATAAACGGCAAAACGCGCATCGCGTTTGGTTTCCGGACTGGTCGGTCGGCCCTGGGCCACGCTGTGGGCATAGATGGCCTCCACCACGTCGTGAAGCAAACGGTCGGCCACATCTTCGCCGGTTTCGGCCCGTTGCCCGGTTAGCATCAGCCAGGCCATGAGCCGCGCATGGCCCCGGTCGGCCAAAACCTCGAAGGCTTTTTCAAGAACGCCTTTGGGTTCGGCCCCTTTGAGATTTTCACTAGAAAGCTGTTCTAGAATGTCTTGAAGCAGCCGATGGGTCATCTGATTGACCAACGCCTTTTGCAGTTCGGCGGTGGAGCCGAAATGGTGCAGCAAGGTGGAATGCGCGATGCCCGCATCGCGCGCCACATCCGCCACTTTCAAGCCGTCTGGCCCATGCGCCGCCAGCCGATTTTCGGCGGTCTCCAAGATCAACGCACGCGCTTGTTCGGGCGTGCGGCGCTTGCGGCGGGCTTGTTCAGGCACAAAGAACCTTCCTTTATCGACAATTTAGTCGATAGTTATTGACATTCGTGTCGATAAGGAATATCTACACTGTCTGCGATAGCACACTGTCTTCTTAAGGAACAAGACGACCATGTCCCAAGAAACCGCCGCATCCAGCTATAAAATTGAGCCCTTGAAAGCCATCAAAGCCCTGCGCGCCTTGATACGCGAGCCGGAAGACACCGCCCAGGTTTATACGATCGTGCACGCGCTGTCGGGCAAGTCCCATTTGCGCACCACCGAGCAGTTCCGGCAATCGGCGCAAGGCGCAGAAATGTTGGAACAGCGCCGGGAATTGCTGGACACGTTGGTGGACCGCGAAGCCCTGGCTCAACTGCCCGCAGGCTCTTACGGCCGCGCATATCTCGATTTCCTCACCCGCGAAAACATCAGTGCCGAAGGCCTTATCGAAGCGGGCGACCATGTGCGCGACCAAGAGTATGAGGCGACCGACGAAGCATTCGTGGGCCGGCGCCTGCGGGACATGCATGACTTATGGCATGTGCTCACGGGCTATGGCCGAGACGGCTTCGGCGAGCTGTGCGTGCTGTCGTTTTCGACCGCTCAGAACTGGAATCCCGGTTTTGCGGCCATTATTTTCATCGGCACACTCAAGATTTCCCGGGGCACCTCGTTCCGCAAGGTGGTTGCGGCGGTGCGCGAAGCCTATCGCAACGGCAAGCGCGCCGAATGGCTGCTGACGCAAGACTTCGAAGCGCTGCTGAAACTGCCGCTGCATGAAGCGCGCGCCCAACTAAACATCAAAGATCCGGTGATCTACAAATCGGCCTACGATATTATCGAAGCCACCCGCCCAGAGGCCCGGGAAGAACTGGTGGCGGCGTAGCCGCGCATATTCTTCCAAGGATTTGTGCCGCCGCCCCTAACTCAAATCGTCATGCTCGATCGAGCGACAGCGAAGATCGGGCATCCAATGGCGGATACGACGGCGCACGGATTTACCGGCTTGATTGCCGAACAGCCATTGGGTCCCCGGTCCCTTCGGGACCGAAGACGACCGCTGAGCGTGTTACGGCATCGACACGGAACAAAACCTATCTCGACTACGCTAAGCGTGTCGCTGGATAAAGTCCGCGACCGCCTTATTGAAGGCGGCCGCGCCGTCAATATTAACCGCATGGCCCGCCGCCACCTCCACCACCTCTAGGCCCGGCAAGGCCTGTTCCGCAAAATGGCGGTGCGGTTCGAACCGGGTTTCCCGGGTGCCCACCACCAACAGGGTCGGCACGGCGGTTTCGTGAAACCGCGCCGCTTGCGGACCTTGCGACAGCGTGTGTTCGAAGGTCAGGGCCAACGCGGCCGTGTCCACCAAGCCCGCTTCCGCGATCAGCAATTCCCGGGCGGCCGGGTCCAGGCGTTTGGCGTGGACCGGGTGAATGGGCATGTCTTCCACCTTCGCCTTGCCGGCCGCCAGGACCTTTCCCTGTTTGACCGCCCCCGCCACCATGCGTTGGGCGTCCTTCCCTCGTGCTAAGGCAGACGCGGAATTGGTGAAGATCTGACCGGTTATGCAGTCGGGGCGCTCCAGCGCATAGCGCATGGTCAATGTCGCACCGAAAGATTGGCCGCAGAGGAACCAGCGGGCGGCACCGATCCGGTCGCGGATGGCATCGAACGATGCGATATACCATTGGGGATCATAGAAGGCCGGATCGGTTGGCGCCGGCGACCGCCCATGGCCCAGAAGATCCACGGTAATCGGGCGCGCAACCGCCTTCAGCGGTTCCACATTGTAGATCCATTGGGCGGCACTCGAGAGCATGCCATGAACCAACAGAAGCGGCGGCCCATCGCCGCCATGGTCTTTCCAGTGAAGATCCGTCCCGGTCACTAGGCCATCACACCGCCATCAATGACCAGTTCGGTGCCCGTCACATAGCGGGATTCATCCGACGCCAAGAACACCACACCGTCGGCGATGTCCCGCGGCTGGCCGGCAAACCCAAGGGGCGCCATGCGTTCCGACATGGCCTCGAGATCGATCTGATTGGCGCCATCCCGAAAACCCAGGGACGCCCGCGCCAGATCGTCGCTTGAGTTTTGCAATTGGGAAAGATCCGCATTCCAAATATTTGTCTCGATGATTCCGGGGTGGATGGAATTGACCCGAATTTTATAACCGGCCCGGCCACACTCCACCGCCGCCGCTTTGCTGAACAGGCGGACGCCGCCCTTAGAGGCGCAATACCCGGCCAGACCAGGCGACCCCTTCAGTCCCGCCACCGAGGAAATGTTGATGATCGACCCGCCACCGGTTTCGCGCATGGTGCGAATGGCCGCGCGCGTGCCCAAAAAGACGCCGTCCAGATTGATGGCAATCTGCCGGCGCCAGTCTTCCAGGGAGAACTCGGCAATCGACCCGCCAATGGCGATACCCGCATTGTTGACCAGGATCTTCAGC
>JANQMY010000427.1 GCA_028279895.1 Alphaproteobacteria bacterium | reverse complement strand
AAAAAGTCGGAATTCTTTTGATCGGCGCCACATTTGCGCTGGCCGCCTGTACCACAGACCCCTATACGGGCGAGAAAAAGACCAGCAATACCGCCAAAGGGGCCGGCATCGGCGCCTTGGCCGGGGCCGCCATCGGCGCGCTGACCAATACCTCAAGCGGCAAACAGGCCGGCAGAAACGCCCTGATCGGGGCGGGCATCGGCGCCCTGGCGGGCGGCGCAGTCGGTGCCTATATGGACCGCCAGGAAGCCAAGCTGCGCGAACAGCTGCAGGGCACGGGCGTCAGCGTGACACGCGTCGGCGACAACATCATTCTCAACATGCCGGGCAATGTGACCTTCGATACCAACCGGTCCGAAATCAAATCCAACTTCTATGACGTGTTGAATTCGGTGGCTGTGGTGCTCAACGAATTCGAAAAGTCCTATGTGGATGTGAAGGGCCATACGGATTCGACCGGGTCCGATGAATACAATCTCGCCCTGTCCGAACGCCGGGCCAACAGTGTTGCGCAGTATTTGACGTCGCAGCAGGTGATGTCTCAGCGTTTGATCGTTCAAGGCTTCGGCGAAGCCCAACCGATCGCCGACAATAATACGCGGGAAGGCCGCGAGCAGAACCGTCGGGTCGAAATTCAGATTTCACCGTTCACGGCCTAAAGCCGGAACGGTTCCTGAAGAGCAGCGCCTCCGGTGGAGATCCACCGGAGGCGTTTTGCCGTGCGGTCGCCCTGGCCCCGCCGCGTGGTTAACAAATTAGAAATTTCGATCAGCCAAGATCCGAAAACCTTAAGGGCCCGGCGCGCCGGTGCTCATTCCCGTTGTTTGCGGATCTAGTATGCCATCGGTTCTCAACACGCTGCTCACCTGTGTTTACCTGCTGATCTCCGTCAGTGCGGGCATGGCGTTGTATGTGTTCGTCCCATGGCCGATCTTTAATGCGGCGGCCGTCGGAATCGGGCTCTTTCTACTAATGCTGCAGACCCACAGTAGTGTGAGCGGAAGCTGGGAAAAGAAGCGGGTGACACGAGAGCTGCGGGCCTTGCGCCACGCCAACGCCACGCTTCAGAAAGATTTTCAGGCTGCGAAAACCGCCTTGAGCGAATTGTCGGTATCGTTGGACAAAAACGTCCGCACACGTAACCGAGAGATCGTTGCCGAAGTGCAAGTGTTGGAAGGTCTGATCAAGCAGCTTCACGAAAAGGCACCGCCCTCGCTTAAAACCGCGATGGGCATTGGGGGCGAGGGCGATTTGGCCGCGCCGCCGCCTCAGACTTACGAGAACGACGACGTCTTGCTCAACGTGGTACACGACGCGCTGGAAGACAATCGTGTCGACCTTTACCTCCAGCCCATCGTGAGCTTGCCGCAGCGGCGCATTCGGTATTACGAGGCCTTCTCGCGGCTGCGTGACGCGGATGGCGGGCTCATCATGCCGAATCAGTACCTGCAGGTGGCCGAGCCGGCGGGCCTGATGTCGATTGTCGACAATCTGTTGTTGTTCCGATGCGTGCAAGTAATGCGGCGTCTTAATCACCGGGCCAATGACGTGGCAATCTTTTGCAATATCTCGTCACACACATTGCGCGATCCCGAGTTCTTTCCGCAGTTCATCGAATACATGGAACTGAACGCGGATCTTTCGAAATTCATCGTGTTCGAGTTCGCCCAGGAAGCCATTCAACAGTGCCATTCCTGGGAATGGGATAATCTCTACCGTTTGTCGGAACTCGGCTTCGCTTTCTCCATGGATCGGGTGACGTCGCTCGACTTCGACCTTCATGATCTGCGGCAAAAGAACTTCCGTTTCCTGAAGGTGGAAAGCAGCATTCTGCTCGGCGGTATGGAGCAAGCGGGCGCCCGCATCCAAGCCGCAGATTTCAAAGAGCTTGCGATGCGTAATGGGGTCGATCTGATTGCCGAAAAAATCGAAGACGAGCAATCGGTCATCGGCGTGCTGGAATACGACGTGGACTTCGGTCAAGGCTTTGTGTTCGGTCATCCACGGCCGATCTCGGAAACCGGGCTGGATGCGGTTGGAACGCGCCTGCCGCGGGTTCGGCCGGATTTGGACGCTGGGCTGCCCCAAGCCGAAAGCGCTTAAGGTGATGTTTGGGCGCCGGACCGGCGACTTGTGGGGGAATTTGGCCTCGGCTACAGTGCGCCCGCTTCGGGGCGGCCAAACGCTGCTTCGCGCTGATAACTTACATCCCAGGATGACCTAAACCGCTCATGCAGATCGTTCGCCACTATACCGATGTCCCACCGGCGCTCAGAGGTCCGGTCGTGGCGATCGGCAATTTTGACGGGGTGCATCGCGGCCACCAGGCGGTTGTGGCAAACGCTGCCGCGCTGGCCGACGAGTTGGGCGTGCCGCTGGGGGTGATCATCTTCGAACCGCATCCACGGGAATACTTTCAGCCGGACGGGCCGGAGTTTCGGCTCATGTCCTTTCGTGACAAAGCCCGGCTGTTGGAACGCTTAGGTGTCGATATTTTGTACGTGCTGACGTTCGACAGTGAGATGTCCAACAAAACGGCACCCGAATTCGTCGACGATGTGTTGGTGCAGGGCTTGGGCGTTCTGCATGTGGTGGTCGGGTACGACTACGCTTTTGGGCGCGGCCGGTCGGGTGACACGTCGGTCCTTTCTTGGATGGGGTTGATGGAGGGGTTCGGCGTAACCGTGGTGGAACCCATGACTTTGCATGGCGCAAAATCGGAATCTGCGCCCGAACTGTTCTCCTCCACTAAGATTCGCGAACATCTGGCTGAGGGCCGGCCACGCCACGCGGCCGATCTTCTCGGTCATTGGTGGTCTGTGGATGGCCGGGTGCAAAAGGGCGACCAACGTGGGCGGACGATCGGGTTTCCGACGGCCAATGTGTCGCTGGAAAACTACATCGTGCCGAAACTGGGCGTTTATGCGGTGCAGGTGGAATTCGAAGATCCGGATGCCCGCGGCGCTGGTGGAAAATCCGATACACAGATTGTCGATGGTGTCGCCAATATCGGCCGACGCCCCACCTTCGACAAAGAAGATGTGCTTCTGGAAGTGCATCTGTTTGATTTTGAAGGCGACCTGTATGGGCGCCACATTCGGGTGTCGTTTGTCGAATTCTTGCGGCCGGAAACCAAATTCGACGGGTTGGACAGCCTTAAGGCTCAGATCGCCAAGGACTGCGAAGCGGCCCGGTCGGTGCTGGAAGAAAACCGCCAATTGCTGACGGCTTATGAGCGTGGCCTGGACCAGATTGCGGGCCATGACGGAGCCCGCTAGTCCGCAATCAAACGAGAGTGGACGCACAGGACCCGCGGCTGCTATACGCTGGTCCGCAAAGAAAGGGATGCACGCCGCCATGTTTGGCTCTGTGTCAACAATAGACCGCCTGATCGTGGGACGAATTATCGGCCCGGTTGCGCGCTGACCAATGGGTCGGCCGGCGCGATCGGGGACGGGTTTGAACACAATTCCAATTGCTTTGCACGGTTACTGAAAATGACATCACGACAGGAATCCGCCGGTGCGGCGGTGGACAAGGCCAACGCCGACGACGGCGGGTTGGACTACAAAACAACTCTCTTTCTTCCGAAGACGGACTTTCCCATGAAGGCCGGGCTGCCCAAAGCGGAGCCCAAGCTTCTGGAACGTTGGGCGAAGATGGACCTTTATCGCCAGTTGCGCGCGCAGTCCAAGGGGCGGGAAAAATTCATTCTGCATGACGGCCCGCCTTACGCCAATGGCGATGTGCATATGGGCCATGCGCTCAACAAGATCCTGAAGGATCTGGTGGTGCGTTCTCAACAGATGATGGGTAAAGATTCGAACTATGTCCCCGGTTGGGACTGTCACGGGCTGCCCATCGAATGGAAGATCGAAGAAAACTACCGCGCATCCGGCAAGGACAAAGATGAAGTGCCGATCAACGAGTTCCGCAAAGAGTGCCGGGACTATGCGGCCAAATGGGTCGATATTCAGCGCGAAGGGTTCAAACGGTTCGGCATCGAAGGCGATTGGGATAATCCGTACACGACAATGAGCTTCGATGCGGAAGCGCATATTGTCCGTGAATTCCTCAAATTCCTTATGGATGGATCGCTCTATCTCGGGTCGAAGCCGGTCATGTGGTCCGTGGTCGAAAAAACCGCCCTTGCTGAGGCAGAAGTCGAATATGCCGATCACAAATCGCCGACCATCTGGGTTCGCTTCCCTGTCGTAGAAGGACCGGATGCGTTGAGCGGCGCCAGTGTCGTGATCTGGACCACCACACCTTGGACGATCCCCGGTAACAGGGCCGTTTGTTATTCGGACAAGATCGACTATGCGCTGTACGAAGTCGGTGCATGCGATGAAGGAAGCTTTGCCAAACCCGGCGAGAAGATCGTGCTTGCCAAGTCGCTCCACGCCGAGGTGGCGGAGGCCGCGGGCATTCAAGAGTTGACCGAACTCCGCGATGTGGCGGGGCTGAAGGATGTGATCTTGGCCCATCCGTTCCGAGGGCGGGGTTATGACTTCGACGTCCCCTTGCTGGAAGGGGACCATGTGACGGCGGATACGGGCACCGGGTTCGTACATACGGCGCCGGGCCATGGTCAGGACGACTTCGAGGTCGGTGTCAAACACGGGCTCGAAGTGCCCTTCACGGTGGCGGAAGACGGCGTCTATTACGACGACGTGCCGCTCTTCGCCGGCAAGCGCGTTCTAAAGCCGAACGGTAAGGACGGCGACGCCAATGGTGCGGTCATCGGTGAGTTGATCGACAAAGGCGCGCTGCTGGCGAAAGGGCGGCTGACCCACTCGTACCCTCATTCATGGCGCTCGAAGGCGCCGCTCATCTTCCGTAATACCCCGCAATGGTTCATCAGTATGGAGAAGAACGGTCTGCGGGATACGGCGCTGACAGCCATCGACGATACCCAATGGCACCCACCGCGGGCGAAAAACCGTATCCGCTCTATGGTCGAAACGCGGCCCGACTGGGTGGTGTCGCGGCAACGGGCCTGGGGCGTGCCGTTGACGCTGTTCGTGAACAAGAAAACACGGGAAGTATTACAGGATGAAGCGGTGAACGACCGCATCATCGCGGCGGTCGAACAAGAAGGGGCGGATGTGTGGTTCTCCAGCGAACCGTCGCGCTTCTTGGGGAACGACTACAATCCCGACGACTATGAAATGGTCAAAGATATCCTGGATGTCTGGTTCGATTCGGGCGCGACCCATTCGTTCGTCTTGGAACAACGCGACGACCTGCAGTGGCCGGCGTCGCTTTATTTGGAAGGGTCGGATCAGCATCGCGGTTGGTTCCAATCGTCCCTTTTGGAAGCGTGCGGCACCCGCGGGCGTGCGCCGTATGAGGCTGTGCTCACCCACGGTTTCCTGCTGGATGTAAAGGGCTACAAAATGTCCAAATCCGGCACTAACGCCATGGACCCGCAAAAGGTGATCGCTCAAAGCGGCGCTGAAACCCTGCGCCTGTGGGTCGCGAATGCCGACTTTACGGAAGACCTGCGCATCGGTCCCGAGATCATCAAGAACACCACGGACGCCTATCGAAAGCTGCGCAACACGTTGCGCTTCATGGTGGCCAATTTGTCGGATTGGGATCCGCAACGTGAAGCACTGCCGGTGGAGGAGATGCCGGAGCTCGACCGCTGGGTCCTGCATCGGCTTGTAGAACTCGATCAGGAAGTGCGCACCGGTTACGGCAATTACAACTTCAACAGGGTGTTCCATGCCCTGTTTAACTTCTGCACCAACGACTTGTCGGCCTTCTATTTCGACATCCGGAAAGATGCGTTGTATTGCGATCCGCAGGCCAGCATTCGCCGCCGCGCGGTTCGGACCGTGCTCGATATTTTGTTCGATCATCTGACTGTGTGGCTCGCACCGATTTTGGTGTTCACTATGGAAGAGGTGTGGTTGACCCGCCATAAGGGGGACGACGAAAGCGTGCACCTGCAGACCTTTCCCAGCGTGGATAGCACCTGGCGCAATGACGCGCTGGCTGAAAAATGGCAACGCGTGCGGGAAATCCGCCGGGTGGTGACGGGCGCCTTGGAGATCCAGCGCCGGGAAAAAACCATTGGGTCCAGCCTGGAAGCAGCCCCCGCGCTCTATCTCAGCGATGCCAGAGACAAAACCCTGATCGCGGATCTTGACCTGGCCGAAATCGCCATCACCTCCGCAATCACGGTGGTGGACGCAGAACCGCCCGATTCGGCATTCAGGCTGGAAGAAGTGCCCGGAATTGGGGTAAGTTTCCATCTTGCCGAGGGCAAAAAGTGTAGGCGTTGCTGGATGATCTTGCCGGACGTCGGCAGTGTCCCTCAAACACCAGATTTGTGTGGCCGTTGCTCACAAGCTGTCGAAATTTGGCAGGAGGCCAATGCCTAGGTTCGGACTTGCGATTGCCGCCCTTACGTTTTGTATCGATTGGGCGGTGAAACTCTACATCCTCTATGGGCTCGACTTTATCAATAATCGGGAGGGCCAGGGGTTTGAAGTCACCAGCTTCTTCAACATCATCATGGTGTGGAATCCGGGTGTCAGCTTTGGCCTGTTTCCGGCGGAAAGCGACACTGGGCGTTACTTTTTGATCGGATTTGCCTTGTTGGTGACCGTTGTCCTTGTGGTATGGTTGTTCCAGGTGACCAACCGCTGGTTGGCGACGTCCCTCGGCCTCATCATTGGTGGTGCGACAGCCAATGTGGTTGACCGAATCGTCTACGGCAAAGTGGCCGATTTTTTCCACTTCTACATTGGGGAGTGGGACTGGTATGTTTTCAATATTGCAGATGCGGCGATCGTGGTCGGGGTTGCACTTTTGATCATCGATTCCTTGTTCTTTTCCGAGCCCGCAAAGCGGACCGGCAGCGCGTATTCTGAGTAGAGAGGTTGGTTATGGGTAACATTCAGATGAACAGACTGTTCGATTCTAAGAAAGTTTCTCGGGCCACCCTTGTGGGCGTGATCGCCTTAAGTGTGGGGGCGTGCAGCGTCTTCACGAACCAAAAAAATCCGCCCGATGAATTCGCGGTGCTGACCAAGGCGCCGCTGGTGATTCCGCCGGACTATGCCTTGCGCCCGCCAAAGTCGGGCCAATCCACACCGGCTGAGTTGCAGCCGCAGCTACGCGCTCAACAGTCTGTCTTTGGGCGCCGGGACGTCGATCCGGAAGTCCTGGAAGGCCACACCGAGGGCGAACAGGCATTGCTGACGAAGGCGGATGCCCGGATCGGCATTCAGTGCCCCCGCCTTC
>JANQMY010000379.1 GCA_028279895.1 Alphaproteobacteria bacterium | reverse complement strand
GAGGGCGAAGCCATCAAAGTAAAGGTGGCGGCGGAGGCCGAGAAAGCCGCCGCGGTGGACCAAGCCGAAGCGATCCGCCTGGAAGCTTCCGGTGAAGCGGAAGCCGAGAAGCTTAAGGCCGCCGCCGCGGAAGTGCGCTATGCAGTGGAAGCGCACGGTAAGAAAGCCATCAACGAAGCCGCCAACGTGCTGTCGCGCGAGCAGATCGAAATGCAAATCAAGCTCGAGCTGCTACAGAAAGTCGAAGGCGTGTTGCGCGAATCCGTCAAACCGCTGGAGCATATCGACAGCATCAAGATCGTGCAGGTGGATGGGCTCAACGGCGTCAACGGCAATGGCGGCCACTACGTGAACGGGGCGGCCGACGGCGCCGGTCTGCCGATGACCAACGGCAATGGCAATCTCGCCGACCAGGTGGTGAACAGCGCCCTGCGTTACCGCGCCCAAGCGCCGCTGGTGGATTCACTGCTTAAAGAAGTGGGTTTGTCGAGCGACGACCTCAACGGGCTCACCGACCCGTTGAACGAAAACGATCAAGACGACTAATGTTCAGCACTAAGAGGGCCTCCGGGCCCTCTTCTTTTTTGCGGCTGGTCTCGCACCGTACCCTTAGAGAGTTCGACGACGGCGAAACCGATGAACGATCCTGTTAAGCTGATCAATATCGTCGCGGGCGGACAGACGGGCGTGGATCGCGCAGCGCTACGGGCCGCTGAAGTTTGCAGCTTGACGACAGGCGGCTGGTGCCCGCCGCAACGCCAAGCGGAAGACGGCGCCCTCCCCCCTCGATACGGTCTGCTCGAAACGCCACAGGATCGAAGCGCCCTTACATCGGATGTCCCACGTTCTCAACGGACCGAATGGAATGTACGCGACTCGGAGGCCACGCTGATCTTATCGCGCGGCCGCATCACCGACGCAGGAACAAGGGCCACACGGCGATTCTGCACCCATTACAACAAACCGGTTCTGCTTCAGGACCTGTCGGATCCGCGCGCGGCCGAAAAGGTGGCCGCTTGGATGACCCGACACGATATTTCGGTCCTCAACGTGGCGGGGCCCAGCGAAAGTGCGCAGTCGGCATGGGCAACGCAACCTACGCTCTATTGTTCAAGATAATTTCAACATAAGAGAGCCGTCTTAAGGGAATTGACAGTTGCGCCGGTCCATATGATCGGTTACACCGCCGCCTTCCCAAGCGCGCGCAGCGCCTCCGTACTCAAAGCGTATCTATGATTTCACACTTCCCTGACACGTCCCCACACAAAAACGCCCAAGCCCGAAGCTGGGCAAAACTGCTGACCCGATACAAGCGCCCCAGCAACACGCGGGGCATTCTCGAAACGGCCATCACTGTTCTGCCGTTTGCGGGGCTGTGGGCGCTAGCCTGGACGGCGATTTATTTCGGCTACTGGCCGCTTTCGTTCATTCCATCGTTGATCGCCGCGGCTTTTCTGGTGCGTATGTTCATGATCCAGCATGATTGTGGACACGGATCATTCTTCAGCAATCGACATGTGAACAATTGGGTTGGACGATTTATTGGTGTACTGACGTTAACGCCATACGATGCATGGCGGCGTAACCACGCCATCCATCACGCCAATACCGGTCATTTGGAACGGCGCGGCATTGGCGACATCGCCACGCTGACAGTGGCCGAATACCATGCCCTGCCCTTTTGGCAGCGTGTCGGATATCGTTTGTATCGCAACCCCATCGTCCTTTTCGTGTTTGGCTCGGCCTACCTGTTCGTTCTGCGGCACCGCTTACCCCTGGGATTGAACATTAAAAAAATCGCAGAATGGGTCAGCCCCATGACGACCAATCTGGCCATTGCGACGGTGGTCACCGGGCTGATCTGGCTCGTCGGTATCGGGCCTTTCTTGCTCGTGCAGATCCCGATTACCTTGCTGGCCGCGTCCATCGGCGTGTGGCTGTTCTACGTGCAGCATCAGTTCGACGAGACTTTTTGGGCGCCGGCGGAAAGCTGGACTCCGCACGAGGCGGCGCTCCAGGGCAGTTCCCACTACGATCTGCCGCTGGTCCTGCGTTGGTTTACCGGCAACATCGGCATCCATCACGTGCACCATTTGAGCAGCCGCATCCCGTTTTACCGGCTCCGCCAAGTGCTGCGTGACCATCCGGAACTGATGTCAATCAATCGGCTCACCCTGTTCCAGAGCGTGCGCTGCATTCCCTTGGCCCTGTGGGACGAAAACAAGCAGCGCTTGGTATCGTTCAGCACCGCAAAACGCGACTCTAAAAAAGCCGGTTAGGCAGGAAACCGCGCGCCGAATTCTTCGTTCTCCACGCGCCCGGCATTCGCGACAAAGCTCACCGTGTGATACGTGCCGCACAAGGCCAAGATCTCGAGCTGTTGTTCGGCAGTCCAAACCTGCTGGATCGCGGCTAATGTCCGGTCGCTGAGCGTGCCGTCGGCATACAACTCGTCCACCGCTTCAATCAACAGCGCTTCGTCGGACGACCAGCACCCCGCCCGATGGTCTTCCAGCCGCGTCGCCCGCACCTGATCTTCCGTAAGCTTCACCTGCGCACCGAACGCCGCCACGTGAACGCCCCACTCATATTCGCAATCGTTGTTGGCGGTCACCCCCAAAATCACAATTTCCCGCTGGCGTATGGGCAACGGACTTTCTTTATCCAGCAGATTGGGCACCCCCTCTTTCAGGAAACGCAGGCTGTTCGCAAATGTGCGAAACAGTTTCAAGATATAGCCGTCCACCTGCGGGTAGCTTTCGAATATCTCCGCAACGCCTTGCGGATACGGTTCTTCAATCGGCTTAAGAACATTGGTCATGGCCGCCTCTCTATGCTACACTTTCTGTAGCGTCAAGCCGGGAGAAAAAAATGCCGAGAAAGGTTGGCACGCCGGTTCGGGGGTCCACCACCGGCCGCCCGGTAATGGTACTGTTCGACGTGCTTGGGCAACGCTGGACCATGCGCATATTGTGGGAGCTGCGCCGGGAACGCCTTACCTTCCGGGATTTGCAGGGACGATGCGACTTCGTCTCCCCCACCGTGCTCAACAAACGTCTCAAAGAGCTTCAGGACCTGCAGATCGTCGATTTGACAGAAGGCGGATTTGGCCTCACCAAATGGGGCGATGAACTGGGCGACTATCTGGTCCAACTCGACAAATGGTCGGCAAAATGGGCCCGGGCCACGTCCACATAGACTGCCCCATTAATCGGACAAGACCATGGATGACATCGAAATCGTCGACTCCGACCCAACATGGCCCGACAAATTCGAGGCCGAACGCACGGTGCTGTTGTCGGTTTTGGGAGAAGACGGCGTGCTCGCCATTGAGCATTTCGGCAGCACCGCTGTGCCGAACCTGCCGGCGAAACCCATCATCGATATTCTGATTGCCGTTCAAGACCTCTCCGCTGCCAAAGCGGCCTTTGTGCCGAAGCTCGACACCATCGGCTACGTGTTCTGGGCTGACAATCCGAAGACGGATCGTCTGTTTTTCGTGAAGGGCCTGCCGCCCTACGGCCCCAAGCGCAGTCATCATATACATGTGGCCGAACGGCCCAGCGAAATGTGGTCGCAGCTCGCCTTTCGCGATTACCTGCGCGCGAATCCGAACGTGGCCCAGGAATATGCCGCGCTAAAGCGGCAGCTCGCCACCCAGTATCGACACGATCGGGAAGCTTATACTCAGGCGAAGGGCGACTTCATCGCCACCATCATGAAGCGCGCCGCCGACAGCGCATAATCCTCACCCGGCGGAAGATCGGCCGGTTTTTTCTTCTTCCGACAGAATGTCCGCGATCAGGCGCCATACCACGGGGCTCACGCCGATGCCGAAATGGGTGCTCGACACTTCGATGTTGCGGGCTTGCGGGTTGTACACATCGACCGACGCCTGCCACGCCACCACCCCGTCGGCTTTGGTATAGATCGACGTCACCGGCTGGTTGAGCCCTTCGGAATTTCGCGCATGCACTTCCACTTCCAGCTCGTCCAGATTGATGCCTTTCAGCGCCGCGTAAAAGCCGCCGATCGAGGTGTATTTCGGCCCGCCCACCACAGGCGTGCCCAGCGTGATGACTTCCCGAACACACGGCTCGCGCAAGCGCGCCACTTCCCGGGCGATCACCCCGCCCAAACTCCAGCCGATAAGAGTAATCGGCTCCCCGTCCAGGTCTTCGTGCAGGCCCTCGATGCGCTCGCCAAACCTGCCGATATCCTCTTCCACATCGCCATTGTTGTTCCCGAGACCCCAGGGATAGACCGTGTAGCCCAAATACCGAAGGAACGCGGCCAATGGCTGCATGGAATACTCCCCGGCCAAATAGCCCGGCGCCAGTGCGATCGGCCGCCCATCTCCGGGAGGCGCCGTGAGAAGTTGGGGAAAACGATAGAGGAATTTCAGCCCTTCGAACGGCGTCCGAAATTCCCGGATGGTCGACAGGGGCCCCGGTCTTTCCACATAAGCCGGAAGGGTTGCGCTCATGAAAATCTCCCTACTCTGTTTCGGGTCTTTCTACGAAACAAATAGGAGAAAAGATCACCAGGCAATTCTACTTTTTTAAGACGGATCAACTCAGTTTTGCATCACGTCCTTTGGATGACACGCACAGAGCCTAACGATCCCCTGCGTCACACCTGTGTCGGCCCAAGGCGACCAGCCTCGTAAATGAAGGTGCGCAGCGTCTGCGACCCGGCATCCGGATCAAGCACCGAGTCCACCACCCGCGCATCGGCCCGCAGAGCATTCGCGTCGAGCGTACACAACAAATAGCCGTTACGCCGGTTCTCGAAGAAGAACGGCCGGCCCCAGCTTTCATATGGGGTGGTCTCCGCCAGATAGCGGTCGCCGCCGCCGCCGCCGGACGAAATGGCCGCCGTGACCAACTCATTCGCCACCAGGGCGGCGCTGCCCTCCTCCACCAGAGAGGTGGACAGAAACGCGTGAATGTCGCCCCCGATTAGCGTGGGGTTGGGGGCGGCCTTCGATTTGATCATGTCGAACAAACGTTGACGCGCCGCCGGAAAGCCGTCCCATCGATCCGACGATCTGAGCGTGACGCCTTCATCCTCTCGGCGAAACGGGGTGAGCTGCGTGCTTTGCACAATCAGATTCCATTTTGCCTGGGCAATGCCGTATCCCCGTTTGAGCCAATTCTCTTGTGTCGGCCCCAGCAGCGTTCGTTCCGGATCGGAAAGATCGCACGCCACCCAATAGGGCATCAATCCGCCATACAGTTTGCGCCAATTGTAAAACGTCGCATCCGAAATCCCGGCCTTGCGGCACACCTCAGCAACCGGCGTGCCTTCCTCAGCTTGCTTCAGAACAAAGGCAATTTGGGCCTCTGTGAACTTCGACCTCTTCATGGAATTCTCCTCACTTGAACTCAACATCATAAGTGGAAAATTCCAGCTCTAAATGATCCGAATTTCGGGAGGCAGGTCACAATGAGACATTCTTTTAGGGAATGCCAATTTTCAATCATAGACGGGCATTGAAACACCCTGACTATAAGTTGGATGTGATCCCGAAACAGAATTGACCTCTGCAAAAAACAGCAAAGCCCGCCAAGCCCAGTCTCGTGACCGATAAACCCGCCATCAAACACTTAACTGTTAGAGAAAGAGGGAGAACGGCGCTCCATGAACGCCGCCAACGCCTCGCGTTGATCTTCTGTTCGAGCACACAGCATCTGCGCTGCGCTTTCGAAGTCAATTGACGATTGAAGGTTTGAGGATTGCAGACTCGCCCAAAGGAGGCGTTTGGCCGTGCTGACACCAAAGGGACTATTCTGCACAATCTGCTCAGCCACTCCAATCGCCTCATCCAAGAGACGGTCCGGCTCAACGACTCGAAGCACCATCCGATTTTGCAATGCTTCGTCTGCATCAACCTTCCGCCCGGTCAAAAGCATCTCGAAACCCAAGCTTGGGCCCGCAACACGCGGCAACAAGAAGCTGGCTCCCATCTCTGATGCAAGTCCAATACGCACGAACGCTGCAGCAAACTTTGCCGCCGTCGAGCAAATACGCACATCACACGCCAAAGCAAGCACAAGTCCGCCGCCAGCCGCAGCCCCGTTCACCGCAGCGATCACAGGTTGAGGCATACTCACCAACCGAGTAACCATGCTCGCGGCGGCATCCTGAACCTCCATCGCCTGCTGAGGCGTCGAGCGTCCAACGCCGACCTTCGAAACGTCTTTAAGGTCGCCGCCCGCGCAAAACGCCCGGCCTGCACCAGTCATCACCACAGCGCGAATTGAGGTGTCAGCTGCAATATCCGTAAATCTACGATTGAACTCCTGAACGAAGTCGACAGAAATTGCGTTGAATGCCTCCGGCCGGTTCAACGTCACGAGGGCAACGCCTGGCCGGACAAGCTCGACACGCACCTCAGTATCAGGACCGGTGACGACACCGCTTTCTAGTGTAGTATCAGACACTGGCAATCTCCTACTTTGCTTAAAGCAACGCGCTTTAAGACACCCGGCGCTTCATCCCTTCCCAATAGGGCTCGCGCAGCACCCGCTTCAAAATCTTGCCCGACGCATTGCGAGGAATACTGTCGACGAATGTCACGGATGTTGGACACTTGTAGTGCGCAAGCCGATCTCGGCAGTAGTCAATCACGTCCTGCTCGGACATTTGATCGTCAGCGCGAACAATAACGGCAAGAGGAGACTCGCCCCACTTTTTGTGAGGAATGCCAACGATTGCAACGTCGGCCACACTCGAATGCTCCATAAGAGCGCTTTCGATCTCAGCAGGGTAGACGTTCATACCGCCTGATACGATCATATCGATCACACGATCTTGAATGTAAAGGTAACCGTCTTTGACATAACCCGCATCGCCCGTGCGCACCCATTTATTGTCCACAAGGGTTTTTTGGGTCGCCTCGTCATTTCTCCAATAGCACTTCATAATCCGGGGGCTGTTCACCCAGATTTCGCCGGTTTCCCCTTCCGGCAGCTCTTCGAGAGTCTCGATATCGACGATCTTTACATAGGTATTGGGCAGGATAGATCCACAGGATTCAAGAAGATACGCACGCGGACCGATAGGATCGTGATCTTTCGGCAGCAGGAACGTTACCGAACCGCCGGCCTCGGTCGAACCGTATCCTTGAATAAAGCCACACCCCATAAAATCGATCACCTTTGCCAGGGTCTCGTTGCTGATGGGCGATGCACCATACATAACCAGTTTCAAGCTTTCGAACCAGCTCGGATCGGAATCGGGCATATCCAGAATAAACTGCAATTGCGCGGGAACGAAGAACCCGTGGGTAATCTTCTCTTCCCGGATAAGCTTGATCAGCCACTGGGTGTCCGTATTCCGGGTAAGGACAACCATACCGCCCCGGGACATGCCGCTCATGCCGAGCGCCGGCCCTGCCATGTGATAAAGCGGCAGACACGTCAACGAACGCGTATTTTCGTCCAGCTCGCACAAATCGCAATAGGTGCCGGCAATCTGAATGTAGTAACCCTCGTGCGTCAGCTCGACCCCTTTGGGCAGGCCCGTTGTGCCGGACGTATACATTTGCTGGAACGTATCTTCATCAGCATTCGGAATATGTGGATCGGTTCTGTCTACATCGCCAATCCAATCATCGAACGTCAACTGACGCGGATCGTCCGTCGGCTCTCCGACCACCACAATCTTTTTGACCAGCGGCAAGTCGATATCTTGAACATGCGGCAGAAACTCTTCGCCGACAATCAAAATGCTTGCTTCGGAATTGTTGATGACATATTCCGTTTCCTTGGGCGCCAGCCGCCAATTGACGGCAACGGAGACAACATTGGCCTTACCGCAACCGAAGATCAGTTGGTAAAATTCAGGCGCGTTTTTATCAAGGTAAGCGACCCGCGATTGCGGCTGAAGCCCGTCCCTCAGCACCGCCTGAGCCAGACGGTTGGACGCCTCGTCCAACTCGCGAAATGTCCAAGTCCGACCGTCATCGGCATAGTGCAGGGCCATTTTGTCCGGCCGCTGAACGGCCTGTTCCCGAAGAAAATCTGAAAAATTAGTCATAACCGAAGCGCTCTTCACTTCCTGAACCCGCCGTCAACCCGTCGCCTTGTTTGAATGATCGATCAAGCAAGAACTGTCATCGGTATATGGCTCAAGCAATACAATTGTATTCGTCCGCATCAGGCCCTTTATATGCGTCCACCGGTCCCTGAGACTCTATCCGAAATTGGCGCATGGAAATGGGGCTGGACAGCGCTATGAAATCGGAAAAAAGCCGGCAACACCTTCAATGCCAAGAACGTCTGATTGCCACACACCATTCCGATCTACATTCTTATTCAACTAAGTGTTCTAATTTTTTGTAGATCCTTCCAGCGATATGGTCAAACGTCTTAAGTCTAAAAGCGATACGTAGCCCTTAGCAGAGCTCGTCATCTTGTCATGCAAAGCCGGTCATTGACAACAAGGAGAAGCGCAAATATATTTCAACTATACAGTTGAAATATTAGAATATTGTGGATTTTTCACTCAGTCAAGAGCACGAGGGCTTTCTAGTAAGTCTGCGTACTTATCTTTCGGAATAAGCGTGCCCAAGAAGTATGGCGGTCGTGGATTGGGGTTCGTCGAACAATGGCTGTTTCTCGAAGAACTAAAGTATCAATCACTGCCAACGGGTCAACTCCCCATTCAGTCGATTATCCCCGTTCTTGTATTCTTGGCCAGCGAAGAGATCATTCGTCATCTTAGAGAAGCTGACGTGCTGCTTGTATATTTCAGCGCGGCGGATTTGGGTAACCTGGAAGCGTTGCATAACGACGGTGTGTCGGGATTGGAAACCCGGCATAGTTGATACCGATTAAAAACGACAGGAATGGAAGGAGTTTGTGATGGCCACATATGTCTTGGTTTCGGGCGCCTGGCATGCCGCGTGGTGCTGGGAACTGATCGTTCCGCGTCTCGAATCGTTGGGGGATACCGCGCTTGCCCCTGACCTGTTGGGCATGGGCCGCGACAAGACGCCGTTATCCGAGGTGAGTTTGGCGCGTTGGGCCGATCAGGTCTCCGATATTATCCGTGGTCAAGACGAGCCTGTCGTTCTGGTCGGGCACAGCCGGGGCGGGCTCGTGATCAGCGAGGTGGCCGAACGGGTGCCGGACCGCATCAAAACCCTAGTTTATCTCTCGGCGGTGCTTATTCCCGATGGATCGTCCATTGCCGATATCACGACGCCGTTTCAGGCCGATCACGCCTTTAACATGTTCAATGTGCAGCCGGATGGGATGTCCACGGTGTCGTCAGAGGGCGCGGCGGAGCTATTGTACAATACGACCGATGCGGACTTAATCGATCGCGCGATTAGCTTACTCGGGCCTGAGCCTATGTCCGTTCATGCCGAAAAGGTGAGCTTGAGCGTGCAGAGTTACGGGCGGGTTCCGCGTGCCTATATCGAATTGAAACAGGATATGGCCATTCTTCACGCGCGGCAAAAACAGATGCAGGAAGTCTTGCCGTGCGACCCCGTGATAGAGATGGATACGGACCATTCTCCATTTTACTGCGCGCCCGATGCTCTCGTGGCGGTGTTGCGGCAGATCGCGGGTGCATAAAGCGCTGTATGAAAAGTTTCTGGCGCCCATGATGTAACTCTGCGCCAGGAGGTCGACTTGTCAAGTAAGGTCAGTCATTGACAACAAGGAGAAGCCTAAATATATTTCAACTATATAGTTGAAATATGAGAATATTGTGGATTTTTCACTCAGTCAAGAGCACGAGGGCTTTCTAGTAAGTCTGCGCACCTATCTTAGCGATCTTCATGAAAAACGCGTCATCGATCTAGCGGCCGTCAAAAGAGAATACGAAGAGGATCCAAAAGCGCTGCGAGCGAAAGGACTGGCGTTCGTAAAGCAGCTTGGAGAAGACGGCTGGCTCGGAATAAGCGTGCCCAAGGAGTATGGCGGTCGTGGATTGGGGTTCGTCGAACAGTGGCTGTTTCTCGAAGAACTAAAGTATCAATCACTGCCAACGGGTCAACTCCTCATTCAATCGATTATCCCTGCTCTTGTATTCTTGGCCAGCGAAGAGGTCCGTGAACGTTTTTTACCGCTGTGTATGAGCGGTGAAGTGATGTTTGCCATCGGCTACTCCGAACCCAATGCCGGAAGCGATCTTGCGGCGCTGACAACTCGAGCAACCAAATGCGAAGGCGGTTACAAAATCAACGGCGCCAAAATCTGGACCACAAACGCTCAAAATTCCACGCACCTGTGGCTCGCCGCGCGCACGGGCGCGTCTTCCGCAATTGCCGGCGTTGCCGTGGTAAGTGCGAGAGCGCTCACAAGCCCAAACGCCAAGCGGCGTATTTCGGATTTAGAATGCCGGTTTGGTGCGCACACCATGTCAGTCCCCCTTTTTAGACCTAGAGCGCGATCAGGTTAAGCCTGTCCCGGACCTGATCCGGGATGGACTCCGGTTAACCGTCCGATCGCCTGCCTTCGCCGAAGCGAAGCTTAGGCTTC
>JANQMY010000350.1 GCA_028279895.1 Alphaproteobacteria bacterium | reverse complement strand
AGGAAAACAAACAAAAACCTCATGGTGAGGAGGCGCCCCCCGGTCCGCGCGGAGCGCGGCCGGAGGACAGGCTCACGCCGCCGTCTCGAACCATGGATTACCAAGACCATGGCTCCTTCATCCGCAAGTTAAAGCGTGGTGGACGTACCGCCATCGACGGGAATGACCGCCCCGGTGGTATAGGCCCCCGCGCGCGACGCCAGGAATATCGCCGTCCCGGCGATGTCTTCCGGCGTGCCGATGCGCTTGCGTGGATTGTTGGCGACGATCTGGTCCCCCAACGCGCTCAGCGTGGCCGCCATCATCTTGCTTTGAAACGGACCGGGCGCGATGGCGTTGACGATAATGTCCTCCGCCGCAAGGCGGGCAGCCAGCGCCCGGGTCAAATGGTGCACCCCGGCCTTCGACGCACTGTAGGGAAAGGTCTCCAGGGGCGGTACATGCAACCCGTCTATGGAACCGATATTGATGACGCGGGCGGGATCGTCCGGCGTCGCGGATTTGCGAAGCAGGGGCAACAGCCTCTGGGTGAGAAAGAAGACCGATTTAAGGTTCACGGTGACGACCTTATCCCAGCCGTCTTCGGGAAACTCGTCAATGGGGGCCGCCCACACCGCCCCGGCATTGTTGATCAGCACGTCGAGCTGTTTCTCCCGCGCCTCGATTCCCGCACTGACGGTTTCGACCCCGTCTGACGTGGCAAGGTCGACCGGTATCGCCTCGCAGAAACCCATCGCGCTCAAACGTTCCGCCGTCGCCTCGCAAGCTTCCTTCTTGCGTGCCGTGATATAAACCTTGGCGCCATTTTGCACGAACCCTTCGGCAATCATCTCGCCGACACCGCGCGAGCCGCCGGTGACCAAGACGGTTTTGCCTTCCACGTTAAACAGATCTTTCATGCCCTGCTCTTTCTATTGATTGTTGATCTCGCCGGCCCATGGATCGTCGGTGAGGCGCACCAATTGCTTACCGGTACTGAGGCCGTCGAACACCCGGTTGAGGGCCGCGGGTGCCTGCCCGATGCCGTCCACCACATCCACGTCCCACTTTAGTCTACCCTCGTCAACCCAGCGTTTGAGCTGTTGCCGCCCCTCCGTCAGCCGCGGCCAATAGGTGGCGATCAGGAAGCCTTGGAGGCGTGCCCGCCTCAGAAGCACGTTGCGCAGCATGGTCACTCCCTGCCAATCGCCTGCATCGTTGTAAGAGGCAATCAACCCGCACAACACGATGCGCGCGCGGTCATTAATGTGGCGCAGCACACAGTCGAGAAGGGTGCCCCCCACATTTTCGAACGCCACGTCAATTCCATCGCCACAGGCGTCGGCCAGATCCGCTTCCCATTGGGCCGATTTGTAATCGACCGCCCGGTCGAAGCCATACCGCTCAATCAATCGGCGACATTTCTCGGGACCGCCCGCTATGCCGACAGCACGGCAGCCCTTGATCTTGGCAATCTGCCCCACCACGGATCCAACGGCGCCTGCAGCCGCGCTGATGACCACGGTTTCACCCGCTTTGGGCTGGCCTTCTTCAACGAAACCAAAATAGGCGGACAGGCCGGGCATGCCGAGAACACTGGCATGCGCCGCCAAATCGACCCCCTCTTCATGGGGCAAGAGCCGGGCCCGCGCCATAACGGAATGGGTTTCCCACGCACCTTGCCCCGTGACCAGATCGCCCGCTTTGAACTTAGCGTTTCGGCTTTCCAGGACCTCGCCGAAGGTCATGGCCCGGATGGGTGCCGCCTCGGCGATAGGGGTCTCGAACTGATCCACATCGCTCATCCATAGGCGATTGGTCGGATCTATGGAGATATAAATGTTCCGCACCAAGATTTCGCCATTGGCAATATCCGGGATAGGTTCCGTCACCAGCGACAGATCGCTATCGGCCACGCGGCCTTGCGGCCGGTGCGCCATGATCCATTTCTGGTTTTCTACGGACAAACCGATGCGCGCTCCTAATGCCAGTCAGTCTTCGGGCAGCGCCGCCTGGGCAACGCGCGCGAGAGGCAGATCGTCCAAGCCTTTCCAGCCTTGCACTTGGACGACACGATGGTGAATGCGCCACCTGTCGCCCTCGTATTTGTGCTTATCCACATAGCGCCCCCAAATCTCGAGCTGCCCACCCTGAGCAAGCCGGTGCCACGCGTAAATGTAGGAGATCGCGTCCGCCGTGTCGGGCCCCGTCCGCGTCACCCGGATGTTCGATAGATGATGGCTCAGCGCATCGAAAGTCCGCAGCAGCTTGCGCACTTTGGCGCGCACATGGGCCCGCCCGACGGCCGGCTTGCCTTCTTCGAAAACGCAATCCTCCGTAAACAGATCGGCGTATTCGTCGAGCCGCTTTTCATCGAGAAGCTGGCAATAATCCAGTAAAGTGTTGGTGACGCCTTGCACCACCTCCTGATCCGATAGGTCTGAAGTCACGGCGAACCTTCCTTTCTTTTTGTCGCCCGCTAAACCGCTCCGGCCATTTGGGCGTGCTTCCACGCGGTTTCCGCATAGGGCCGCACCGCCACGGCTGCAAGCTCTTCCGCGTCCGAAGCCACCGCCGTTCCCTGACGCGCCCGGGACGCAATGCCCTGACCGATCGCCGCCGACCGGAACAGATTGAAAGCGCAATAGAAATCGATGTTGTCGATCGGGGGGCGGCCGGTCTGCTCGCAATACCGGGCGACAAAATCCTCCATGGTCGGAATGCCAAGACTCGCCAAATCCGCGTCGCGAAAAGACGACCTGCCGTCGGGCACGTCGGGCCGGTACCAGGGGATGGCGCAATAGACGAGATCGCTGATCGGATGACCGATGGTACTGAGTTCCCAATCAAGCACGGCCACCACCCGGGGCGCCTCGGGATGGACAATCATGTTGTGAAAGCCGAAATCGCCATGGATCAGACACGATTCATCGTTATCCGGCAGCGCCTTCGGCAGCCACTCGATGAGACGGTCCATCTCTTTAAGGGTCTCGGTAGCGGTCTGCTCATATTGCTTCGACCAGCGTGAAATCTGCCGGGCGAAATAGTTTCCTTCGCGGCCGTAATCCGCAAGCCCCGCCGCCTTCCAATCGACGTTATGAAGCCGGGCCAGGGTGTCAATGGCATCGTTGAAGATGGGCCCACGGTCCGCCGGCGACAGATCGGGCATGATGGGGTCCCAAAAAACGCGCCCTTCCAAATGTTCCATGACAAAGAACATGGTACCGACCACATCATCGTCGTCGCACAGCACATGGGGTTTGGGCACCGGGTAGTCGAGCGCATGCAAAGCGCTCATCACGCGGAATTCCCGATCCACGGCATGGGCAGATTTAAGCAGGATGCCGGGGGGCTTGCGGCGCAGCACATATTTCCGCTCCGGCGTCGTGAGAAGATAGGTCGGGTTCGATTGACCGCCCTCAAATTGCTTCACGGTCAGCGGGCCCTGATAGCCGTCGATCCGCTCGGCAAGATAAGCATCCAGGCGCGCCACATCGAAGGCGTGTTGCTCTTTTACGGAAATGGTTTGACCGAGATACTTCTTTTCCGGCGCCGGCATGGATGAACTTTCCTGAAATTGGAGGGTCTTTGAACCGCCCAGGGCTCTCAGGGAAAATACCTGCCCCATTTCCGCACTGAAAGGCACCGCCGTCCGGCGGTCAAATGAATGCGCAGTTCTGCAGGATGACTTAGGCAGCCCTCAGGCTAAAAAAGTCCTTTGCGGACGGGCAGTTGGCCGTCTGACGGTATCGGCCATCTTGGAGGTTTAGGGGGCATGACCCACAACATCGACTTCACGTCCTTCAAAACGCTGGCGTTTGAACGCCGCGACCGCATTCTCACCATCACGATCAATCGGCCTGAAACCTATAACTCCGTAGACGGAGATCTTCATGACGATCTGGCGCGTGTGTTCTACACCGTTCAAGACGACCCGGACAGCGACATCATCGTGCTGACAGGGGCGGGTAAGGCCTTCTGCGCCGGTGGGAACATGGATTGGTTTCAGAGCATGATCGACGATCCGAGCATCTTCGAACGCCTGGCACCCGATGCCAAGAAGATCGTGTTCGGTTTGCTGGAATTGGAGAAACCGATCATCTGCCGGCTGAACGGTCCGGCCGCCGGATTGGGTGCCTCTATCGCGCTTTTGTGCGACGTGATCATTGCCGACTCAAACGCGACCATCGGCGACCCGCATGTAAAAATGGGATTGGTAGCAGGCGACGGCGGCGCCGTGATCTGGGCCCAGCTTGTCGGCTTTGCGCGCGCCAAAGAGTATTTGATGACCGGCAAGATGATGCCCGCCATAGAGGCGGAACGTATCGGCCTCATCAATTATGCCGTCCCCACGGACCAGTTGGACGAAAAGGTCTACGGCATGGCGGAGGATCTGGCGCAAGGCGCCCGGCAGGCGATCCGCTGGACAAAGACGGTGGCCAACATTCCCTTGCGGGAAATCGCGCATCAAGTGATGGATGCCTGCATGGGATATGAAATGATGACCAACCTGTCGGCCGATCACCAAGAAGCGGTCAACGCCTTCCGCGAAAAACGCAAACCCAAATTTGTCGGCCGCTAGAACACAGGCCATCCATTTAAGAAACGCAGGACAGCATGTATTTCACCGACGAACCAGAACACATCACCATGCTTCGCGAGACAATGCGCCGATTTGCGGAAGCCGAGGCCCCGCGTGACATGGTGCGCCAATGGGATCGGGAATGCCGCTTCCCCAGAGATGTCTTTCAAAAGCTGGGGGAACTGGGCGTGTGCGGCCTGACTGTCGATGAAGCCTATGGCGGTGCCGGGCAAGACATTGTGGCCGCAGTGGCCGTTGTCGACGAGTTGAGTCAGCGCAGCACCGCTCTGGCGGGGCCCTATATTCACTGCGCGTTTTACGGCGGCCTTAACCTCACCGAAAGCGGCTCGCAAGAACAAAAGGACAGCTTGCTGCCCCGGGTCGCCCAGGGCGATGTGATTTTTGCCTATGGCCTGTCCGAACCGGATGTGGGGGGCGATCTGTCTCAAGTGCGCACGACCGCGCGCAAAGCCGACAACGGGAAGAGCGTGGTGATCAATGGCACCAAGCGTTGGTGCACGGCAGTCAAAGATGCAGATTACATTTTCTGCCTGACCAGGTCCGACGCCGACGCGCCCAAATACAAAAACCTCACCATGGTTTTGGTACCGACCGACACGCCCGGCATCTCGGTCAATACCATCAACCATTCCTGTATTCGCTTCGCCGAAACCACCGACACCATTTTCGACGACGTCGAAGTGCCCATCGAGAATGTGTTGGGCGGTCCCGACGCCTGGAACAAAGGCTGGCAGATGCTCGCAGGTCCCGCCCTGGACGTGGAAAAACTGGAGACAGCCGCCTGCGCCCTCGGCATTGCAACGGCGGCCGTGGACGCCGCCTGGACTTATGCCCAGGAACGGGTGCAGTTCGGCAAGCCAATTTCCGGACACCAATCGGTCCGCCATGCCTTGGTGGATGCACGCACCAAACTCAACGCCTGTCGGCACATGCTCTATCATGCCGCCTGGCTGGCCAATGAGAAGCGCCCTTGCTCGGTCGAAACCTCTATGGCGAAACTCTTCATCGCCGACACGGCCGTGGAAATCACCCTGGCCTGCCAGCGGGTGATGGGTGCTTATGGCCTGGCCGAGGAATACGATATGGAGCGATATGTCCGCGATATTCTGTGCTGGCCGATCGTCGGCGGCTCTTCGAACATGCAACGCAACAACATTGCCGCGCGTTTGAAACTCGCTTCTTAGTGGACGAACCGGCGCATACCGAACGCGGTCCAATCACGACTCATCCAAAGGCGGCGGGCGCTCCATCTCCGATGGGGCGTGTAAATCCGGCCGTGACACGCACGCCCCGGCATCAATCCGGCGCCCTCAGCGCGGCAACCGATCCTTACCTCCTGCCAGCACCCGTTATTAACCTATTGTTTTTATATAGATATTGAAATTCAGACATTGAATTTCATGAGTTGACGCTCAACCTATGACAGCCTATCTTTCACAATCGGGCCGCCCCGCCGGGGCCCATCCATCTTTCCATCGCAGACGCTTTGGCGTTGACGGCTGACCACCGCAATCGTTATGGGCATACCAGCGGACGATCGTTCATCTGCCATGGTGCGACCAAACAAGACTGACTGACGATACATGGACCTTATGGCCTTTCAGCGGAGTCGCCAACGCGCTACCCAGCGGCGCCATTGTGCGGGCGCGCGCGGAGGCCTGGCCGTATGACGCAGCCGCGGATCACCACGGAAGGCCTGGGCAAAATGTATTTTTTGGGGGAGCAACGTCCCCTGAATGATTTGGCCGCGCGCTTTCTCGGATTGGGAAACCGCCGCGAACAATTCTGGGCACTGAAAGACATAAACCTGCAAGTCGCGGACGGAGAGTGCGTCGGCATTATTGGCCCTAACGGTGCCGGCAAGAGCACGCTCTTGAAAGTGCTGTCGCGCATTACATCGCCCACCACCGGCATCGCCAAACTGAACGGCCGCGTCGGATCGCTGCTGGAAGTCGGCACCGGGTTTAATCCCGAGCTGACCGGCCGCGAGAACGTCATGATGAATGGGGCAATTTTGGGCATGACCCAAAGCGAAGTTCAGGACCGCTTCGATGAAATGGTCGACTTCGCAGAGGTGGAGAAGTTTATCGACACGCCGGTCAAATGGTATTCGAGCGGCATGCGCTTGCGCCTGGCCTTTGCGGTCGCGGCACATTTGGAACCGGAAATCCTGATTGTCGACGAAGTTCTCGCAGTGGGCGACATGTCTTTCCAGCAAAAGTGTTTGGGCAAGATCGACGATATGAGCTCCGGCGGGCGCACCGTGTTGTTCGTCAGCCACAATCTGGCAGCCATCAAGCGGCTGTGTTCACGGGCCGTGGTTCTCGACCACGGCGAAATCTATTCCGACACAGACGTCGAGACTGGCGTCGCGGATTACGGCAAACTGTTGGGGGCCGGAAGCCAGCTGACGTCAGTTGCGGAGTTCGAAATCGACCGCTCGCGGGACGCGTTTATCAACCGCATCATGACGGCAAAAGCCGGTCAGAACACGGCGTGCGATTCGTTCGGTTGGGACGATGACATCGAAATCGAGTTCTCCATCCACATCGAGAACACGTCGAAGGCGTTCTCTTTTGTAATTTGGGTGGACAATGCAGCCGGCGAGACGATGTTTTTCCTGACCGATGACCATGTGACAGGCGTCTCACCACTCGCCGGCGCAGAACGCGGCACCTATTTGTATCGCGTCACAATCCCCAAACGGATCCTGAGGGACGACACATATTCGGTGACCGCGGGGATTATGAAGGGCATCGGCGGCGCCCATATGAAGCATGCCAATGCGGTGCAATTCTCCGTCGAAGACAAGGTGACATTCTTCTCGTCGAGCGGCCGGCGGCCGAGGCGAGGCGTGATCTTGCCTGAGTTGGGCTGGAGCTCTCTAAAAAAACAATAATGTCACCCGAAGCCGGATCGGCAGTCCTCAGAGTGCGTCGTATCGTGCCACTCCCGGCGTGCACATGCTAATCCGGTCAGTACAGTGCGTTCACAGTTTCAGCCTTTGATCCGCCCCGAGCAGCTTGTCGCCAAAACGACGCAACGCCGTAATCGGATTGAGGCGTGCCTCGCGACGCCATTGCGCCGACCAGCGGTTCGGCCGGTAAACATTCTTCGGAACGCGGTGAGTGTGGCCGCGCATCACCAGCCGGCGGCCGCCTTCTCCCACCACGCCCCCCTTGTGCAGCACATCGCTGTCGAACACGATGAGCGTGCCGCCCCCGCCTTCCAAAGGCAGGACGCCGTCGAAACCTAGCGGGTCAGTTCGATTGGGTAAGTCCTCGGCCCGCATGCCGCGCGAGAGAAGATAAGTTCTGCGGCGGTGTCCCGCATGATGCGACCCAGGGATCGCCTCAAACGCCCCGTCATTTCTAGTCGTGTCCTTGAGATAGAAATAGAACTTCAGGCACCACAATCGATCATAATGAAGGGGCAGGATCTCGCGGCGATCCTCAGTGTGATCGGAAACGAAAATATCATCGTTAAACGAAAACCGGCCACCCACATAGTTTCGCGCCACGTTCTCGAACACCGGATTGCTGAATTGCCGGAACGTTTCGGGCAAACGGTCTGCGATCTCGGACCGTTTGAGGGCCACCAGACGCCCCGGATTGAATGCCCCGTCGTCATTGTCCCGCGGCGCAGGCAAACTCTTCGTAAGTTCTTCGCGCAAAGCCTCTATCGTCCGTCTGTCGAGCCAATCCGGCACCACGCAAACGCCCTGCTGCTCCAGCGTTGCAGTTAGAGCCTCGGCGTCAGCGTCACACATACGCAGGGTAAAGCTGTTCATGGGATGTATCGCCCTTTAGTCTCTAATGTACTGCGTGCCTATGGCCCGGTCCAACGGTGCGGCGCCGGCCCTGGATCTTCCAGGGGCTTTTGCAGCAAAAGCAAATGCGGCACCGGCCGCAGCCCATTGGTTGGGGCCGGTGCTGTCTGTATTTGCCGCCACCGATGGCGCAAATTGGAGACGACCGCGCGCCACCCCTGCCTCCCATTCGCTTTTTTGACAGGCCGTACCGCCGGCTCGAAGGCGAGGACGTCAAATCCGCTATGATGCGCCGCCACCAGCCATTCCGCCTTGCGAAAAAAATGGTCATGGCGTTGCGATCCGTCCGGCAGCGCGGTCCGGGCCCGGTCGGCAATGAAGGCCGCGTTTGAGGTAAAGTCATCCGTCGCGGGTTCATCAGCGACCAGCATGCCGCCCGGCTTGATGGCCGCGTATAACGAGCCCAGAGACGACAACAAATTCGTCGAATGGTGGAGCGATCCGAAACAAAACACAGTATCAAAATGGTCCGTCAGCGGAATATAATCGTATGTTCCCTGTACGATCTTGATCTTCGATGTCACGGCTTGAGAAAGCTCTAGACATCTGGGAATCAGCCGTTCGGTGGCTGCCTCGGTGATTTCAAGGCAATAGACCTCTTCAATGGCAGAATATTTGGAGAGTGTGGCCGCAAGATAACCCGTGCCGGCCCCCGCATCCATCACCCGGCCCGTTAGGGCGCGCGGATGATGTTCCTCCAAGAGCTGCAGCGTTTTCAGGCGCGGATGCTGCAGCGCGTGCAAGATCTTGGCATCTTCCTCCGCGCGGCTGAGATGCAGCTCTTCGTGAAATGCCTTTTCACTGAGGATGGCATCGCCCTGGTCCCACCGCAACACGTCCATGTCGGCTTAATACCCTTCCGATGTTGCCACGTTACGCAGCTTCGCACAGGCGCGCTCATATTGCTGTAACGCCGCTTGACGAATGTTGGTTACAGACCTTCTGCTCACGCCTTATCCACCACGGTTTGTGCCCGGTATTGGAAATAGGCAAAGCCTGTCACCAATATGAGAAGCGCCACACTGAAGCTCATCACCATTTGGGAAAAATCAGGCGGCGACGCGGCCGGCAGCAAACTCCACCGCATGCCTTCGATCATCCCGACCATGGGGTTAAGATCATAAATAAAACGCCAACTCTCGGGAACAACCGATGGCGGATATACCACCGGCGTCACAAACATCCACAATTGCGCGAAGAAGGGGATGGCGTGTTTCACGTCACGCACATCTACAGCCAAAGCGCTGAGCCAGAGGCTGACGCCTAAGACGATAAGCATGCCCATCAAAACAAACAGCGGCACGAACAAAAGGCGGGTCGCATCCGGCACGATCCCGTAATAGAAATACAGGCCGACCAACACGGATGATGCGCAAAGGAAATCTGCCACCGCAATCGTGATAGGCGCCACCACGATATAGATGCGTGGGAAGTAGATCTTGCTCAACAACGCCTTTTGATCCACCAGCGAGGTTGCGCCCCGATTCAACGACGATGCAATGATCTGCCAATACAAAGTGCCGGCAAACGCGTAGATCGGATAGGGAATGTCGTTTTCTGCCTGTATACCGCCAGCACCGTTCAGCAACAGGGTAAAGATGACCATGGTGAAGAAGGGTTGAATGACCGCCCAGCCGATCCCCATCGCGGTTTGCTTATAGCGGGCCTTAAACTCCCGCCAGCAAAACATGTAAAAGAGCTCCCTATACTGATAGAGCTCGAGCCAGTAGGATTTTTCGAACAGTTCGAACCTGTGTGGCCGGATTATTTGGTACTGATTTCGCATGATGTGACGTGATGGGCCTACCGTTATCGCCGATCGCTAAGTGTGTTGTGAGTTCATGTGATCCGCACAGTCGAGAACGCGGTCGAATGCGGCCCGCGCGATGCCGTCGTCGGCAACAATCCACGGGCGCTCTTCCGGCGCCGGCACACACGGCGGATCGCGAGACAGAATGTCCAGCATATGATCCGGCGTATCCGCATAAAAGAAGGTGCCTCGCTGAATGTAGTCGCCATATTGCTGTTGAGCGAATGGATAAAAGAACAAGGTCGGCGTGTCGAACACCAGCGCCTCGTAGCCGCAGGTCGACCATGCGGTGAGATGCCAGTCCACATCGCGTAACGCCATGGGCAGCGGTTCGTCCCGTCCGCCGGTCACCAGAATCTGGTCCCGTCGGCACCCTTGATCCAAGAGAGATTGAAAAATCGCCTCGTCCGACAAGCCCGCATTGGGATGGTTGCGGATCGTCCAGAGCCAGTTCGCGGGTGCGTTCTTGATGGCGGCGACAAGTTGGGCCGGCACCAATTCTTCCAATGACCGAAACGGCTGCAGCGTCACCAGCAGGTTGCGGACGGCCCGGTCCATTCTTTCTTGCACGTCCGGCGCCCGCTCATAATGCTGCGCAAATTCCCGCTGCTTCCATTTCGTCAGATAAGGATTGCCGCCGATCAGTTTAACGGGCGCGTTCCCGGCGCCGGCCCCGCTAAACCGCAAATTGTCGTCCGACGGACCGCCCCACAGCCAAAACACATCGGGCATCAGAGAAAATCCATCTTCCGGCAACTGCCACTGACCGTAGTTCGCGCTGTAGCGCCCTTGTTGTCCGTGTTGTACATCGACCGTGAGGATACCAAGATCCTTGCACGCCCAGATAAGGCCCCGCGAAATCGTGCTGGCCCAGACGGACAGATAAAGCACCTTGGCCGACAGCGGGGCGAGCAGATCATGGAAGAGTTCGCGATAGCTCTGCACGCGGGTCATCTCTTCCAACACCGCGCCGGAAAGACTGCCGCCTCTCGGACCGAACGCATCTTCAAAATCCGCCTCGATCCGGTCGATGCGGTCGACGACGCGACGGTTCCAATAGGCGAGGTGGTTTGGATCGGACTGTGGCCGCAACCAGTCCCGAGGGATCTCCACGCTGGGCCGCGCGCGCCCGGCCTCAGAGCCCGGCGACCGCTGCAGATGAAACTTGGCCGCCTCAATGTCGGGTCGAATATCGAGAATGGGGTCCAGAATACGATCATAGGGACCCGCCATGTGAGAAATTTTATGGGACGGATTGTCATCGAAAATCAGAACCGGCGCATTTTGCAAAGCAGCCACCTGCACGCTCTCCGCAATCGGCACATGACGATATGCCTGACGGGCGCGTACGATGAAATTCCGTGTTTGCGCAATGAACCCGGTCGACACTAAGGGTGCGCCCACCGCATCTCGCCACACCACGTTGCGCACAAGGGCGCTTCTCACCAAGGGCCACAAATGTACCCCGCAGGCATTCAGCGTGCCGATGTCTGCGCGGCGTTCATACGCATACAGAAAATCGAAAAACGCCGCTTCACCCAGAGTCTCCTCCGGTGTTGACGTAACCGCGGCACCCGGCGTGAGGCGTGACATCGCCATTTAGGCATCCCGCGCCATAAGAGGCCGGCGCATCTGCTTGTCGCCGCACCTCATCCGGACACCAACCCTTTTTCGACCATGGCCGACGCAACGTCGAAGTCGAATGCCGTATCCACATCGACCGAATGATGCCGGCTCATCATGTAGGGTTGCGCATTTTCATAAAGCGTTACCAAATTGGGATCGGCCAGATCGGCCACCCTGCGCACATAGATCGCCCCATTCGGATGATAGGCCGTCTTTTGATCTTGGCTTCGGGTATTTCCCGTCACCATCGGACTATCGGGAAGCATCGGCGTCCAACCGCCATCGCCTGTTTCATAAAAGGCGAAACTGACCGAAAAGTCGTATTCCATGGCTGAAAAGACCGGCTTGCCCGACGCCAAAAACTGCTCAACCGCGTCGTCAACGTGTTTAGCGGACCGAAATGGTGCCGTGGGCAAAGCAAGCACGAACACATCAATGTCAGATGAAAAGATCTTTTCGCGGGCGGAGGTGAGATAGTCGAATATTTTGACGTTGTCGCCCGCCTCGTCCGGATTGCGCCAATCCAGTGTGAGCTTCTCCGGTCCAAGGGACTGTTCGGCCAATTGCCAGTATTCCTGGGAATCCGTCGAGAAAATTACCTGATCGACGCGTGAGGCCTGCGCGCAGGCTTCAAGCGTCCACAGAACCAAGGGCTTGCCGCCAAGCGGTTTGACGTTTTTGCCCGGCAATCGCTTCGATCCGGACCGGGCAGGCACAAAGGCAGCGATCTTCATGTTTCCAACAACGCCGCGATGCCGGGCTTCATCTCTTCATAGACGGCCCGGATATCTTCAAACTGCGCATCGTTCAAATGCTGCAAGGGCATGCGGTCTCGGCGGCTCATGAACCCGGCCGCTTCCAGCAATGCCTTGTTGCAGCGATGCCATCCATACTTTGCCACGACCCCGTCGAAGAATGGCGCTTCGATCCGTTCGAGAATCAGATCGATCGTGTCTTGATCGTTTTCGACAAACGCCTTCCAAAACTTCGCCCCGATTTGCGCGTGCACCATAGACACCCCATTAAGATAGGCTTTTGCACCATGGGGGCGGTAATTCATAAACACCGATTTCCGTCCGGCGATCACCACCCGAATGCGCGGCTCGAGCTCCAGCGCAACGCAGGTGGTTTCAAAATCCTTGGCATCTTCTTTAAGGGCGACAATCTGCGGCACTTTCGGCAATGCCCTAAACAGGGAATGCGGCCAATGCATTTGCGTTCCGTCGGCGCCGGACAAAAACGGCATTTCATGAACCAGAATTGCCATCTGGCTATCGCGGCCAACCTCGTCATAATGAGAGATTATCTGATCGTGCGAAAAATATTTTTCGCGCACGAGCAAGGATACCATGTCAGCCCCCTGGTCCTTGGCGTGCCGCGCAAATTCTTTGGTCTGTTGCGTCGATCCATGTATCGGATCCCCAACAATGATCATGTTGTCGCGGTCGAGCCCTTTAACCGTCTGTATGCAGAAGGCATTGAGCTCGAGAATTTCTTCATTGGACAGTTGGGAATAACGGGAATTATAAGCCATGGCGTAGAAGACCCGGCCGCCCGTCTGGTATATGTGCCGGATGTAGCCCCCGAGCGCGTCATAGTCGATCTTTTCGTCAGCGCCAAACGGCGTAAAGATCGTATAGACACAGCCTTCCAGCCGCGCTTTCGCTTCTTCAAACATCTATCCGGCCTTCCTTTCGCCGCCCAATATCGACCGACACCATCTCTGCAGCGATGGATTTGGCGTCCTGGAAGCGGCTCGTGTCGAACGTGGCGGCCAGCAAGGACGGGTCGCCGACCAAAGGGGGCGTTGCCGTATGACGCACATAGTCCGGCGAAACGCACGCCAAAATGCGGCCGGAGCCCTGATCGATGCAGGTGGCGGACAGCCCCTCGCCTTCAAAAACAGGCGTGAAGCCGGCGGCCTCTGCCGCATATTGGATAAACTCTTGCAGGGATGTGGTCCGACCGGTCGCGAACACGTAATCGGCGGGCGCGTCACCTTCCAGCACACGGGGCATAAGCGAGGCATAGTCGGATGCCGCCCCCCAATCGCGCGCATCGCTGAAGCTGCCTACCTGCATCGGATCGCCGCCCGCCACGGCAAGCCGCGCAAGATTATACGTCACTTTGCGTGTCACAAAGTT
>JANQMY010000335.1 GCA_028279895.1 Alphaproteobacteria bacterium | reverse complement strand
ATGCTCTATTTGGTCCAGCGTACCGACTGCACCGCCTTCGCCCTGGCCGCCGACATCGACCCCACTTATGCCGCCGCGTTCGAGCGGGCCAAAAGCCGGGGCGTTGAGATGCTCTGCTATGGCTGCGAAATCACGCCAAAAGCGATCAATGTTTCGCAACCTATTGCCCTTAAGATGCCGCCCTAATCCGCGCTGATTGGCGATTACAGGCGCCCGATTCTGTGATAAAAAGGGCGTTTTGAAACAGGAAGAACAGGTCCGACCGAATGAACTTCGTTGAAGCAGCCGAAGCCCCCCTGCGCAATACCGGGTCCGTGAAAATCCATACGCCTGCGGACTTCGAGGGCATGCGCAAAGCAGGGCGCCTAGCCGCCGAAACGCTCGATTTGCTGACGCCCTTGGTGGTGCCCGGCGTAACCACCGAACATTTGGACGACGTTGCCTACGATCACATCGTTCAGGCCGGGGCTTACCCCGCGCCGCTGAATTACCGCGGTTATCGCAAGTCGATCTGCACCTCCATCAACCAGGTCGTATGCCATGGCATTCCCGGACCGAAAGCCCTGAAAGAAGGGGATATCGTCAATATCGACGTCACCGCCATCGTCGATGGCTGGCACGGCGATACCAGCCGCATGTTCTGCGTCGGACAAGTGCCGCGCAAAGCTGAACGGCTGATCGACATCACCTACGAATCGATGATGCGCGGCATTCAGGTCATCAAGCCGAGCGCCACCACCGGAGATATCGGGGCGGCGATTCAATCCTTCGCGGAAGGTCAGCGGTGTTCGGTCGTGCGCGATTTTTGCGGCCATGGGCTTGGCCGCGTATTCCATGATGCGCCCAACATTCTGCACTATGGCCGCAAGGGCGAAGGCATTACCCTGCGCGAAGGCATGTTCTTCACGGTGGAACCGATGATCAATCTGGGCCGCCCGCATGTGAAACTGCTGAACGACGGCTGGACCGCGGTCACCCGCGACCGCAGCCTGACCGCTCAGTTCGAGCATTCGGTGGCAGTAACGGCAGACGGCTACGAGATCTTTACGGAGTCGCCCCAAGGGTTTCATCACCCGCCCTACGCCTGATGGCCAAACATGGCGCAACCGCACGAGAAGTCCGATAAGCCGCATTATGCCGGCCATCGCGAACGTCTGAGAAATCGCTTCATGCAGGGCGGTGCCGACGCCCTTCCCGATTACGAGCTGATGGAATTGGTGTTATTCCGCGCCATCCCCCGCCGCGACGTGAAGCCCCTGGCGAAAGACATCATCGAACGCTTCGGATCTTTCTCAGCCGCCATCAGCGCCCCGCCGACTCGTTTGCGCGAAGTGTCGGGCCTGGGCGACGCGGCGATCATCGAGTTGAAATTGGTGGAAGCGGCCGCTCACCGGCTCGCCCAAGGGCGTGTGCTGAACCGGCCGGCCATTTCATCGTGGGATGCGCTGCTGGACTATTGCCAAACCAGCATGGCGCACAAAGACACGGAGCAATTCCGTATCCTGTTCTTGGACCGAAAGAACACGTTGATCGCCGACGAAATCCAGCAACAAGGCACGATCGACCACACGCCGGTCTATCCCCGCGAAGTGGTGAAACGCGCCTTAGAGCTCGGATCTGCCGCCCTGATCCTGGTGCATAACCACCCCAGCGGCGACCCCACCCCGTCGGATGCCGATGTGGCGATGACCCGCGAAATAGCAAAAGCCGGAGAAAGCTTGGGTATTCAGATCCACGACCATCTGGTGATCGGACGCGGAAAGCATGTGAGCTTTCGCGGGACGGGACTTCTTTGACGGCGCCCTCTTTCTCCGCCGCGTAAAGTATTCTAGAAGCTGCCTTTTCGCGTTCACAGTCGATTCGAGGCTCCCATGATCCCGCGTTACGCACGACCGGAAATGACGGCCCTTTGGGCCCCTGAAACAAAGTTCCAGATCTGGCTTGAGATCGAAGCCCATGCGTGCGACGCCATGGCTGAACTGGGCGTGGTCCCGAAGGACGCTGCAAAGGCCGTCTGGGAACGCGGCAAATTCGAGGTAGCACGCATCGACGAGATCGAGGCAGAAGTGAAGCACGACGTCATCGCTTTCCTCACCAATGTCTCGGAACATGTGGGACTGGAAGCCCGGTTCCTTCACCAAGGCATGACCTCGTCGGACGTACTGGATACCTGCCTGAGCGTCCAACTGACCAGGGCCGCCGATATTCTGATCGACGACCTGGACGGTCTGCTGGCCGCTCTTAAAAAGCGCGCCCTTGAACACAAAATGACGGTGTGCATCGGCCGCAGCCACGGCATCCATGCAGAACCGACCACGTTCGGATTGAAGCTGGCGCAAGCCTATGCCGAGTTCGCGCGCAATCGTGAGCGGTTTGTGGCCGCGCGGGCGGACATTGCCACCTGCGCCATTTCCGGCGCCGTGGGCACATTCGCGAATATCGACCCACACGTTGAAGCCCATGTGGCCACCAAATTGGGACTAACGTCCGAGCCGGTGTCGACCCAGGTCATTCCGCGCGACCGGCACGCCATGTTCTTCGCCACCCTTGCCGTCATTGCAAGTTCGGTGGAACGCCTGGCCACCGAGATCCGCCATTTGCAGCGTACGGAGGTTCTGGAAGCGGAAGAATATTTTAGCGAGGGCCAGAAAGGCTCGTCCGCCATGCCGCACAAGCGCAATCCGGTACTCACCGAAAACCTAACGGGGTTGGCGCGGCTGGTGCGCTCTCACGCCCTGCCGGCGATGGAAAATGTGGCCCTATGGCACGAACGCGACATTTCCCATTCAAGCGTCGAACGGATGATCGGACCGGACGCCACCATCACCTTGGATTTCGCCTTGGCGCGTCTGACCGGCGTGATCGAGAAACTGGTGGTGTATCCGGAGAATATGCAGAAAAACTTGGACCAGCTCGGCGGGCTTGTTCATTCGCAACGGGTGTTGCTGGCCCTGACACAAGCGGGTGTCTCGCGGGAAGACGCTTATCGCTTGGTTCAACGCAATGCAATGCCGGTCTGGCGCGGCGAAGGCCAATTCCTGGATTTGTTAAAGTCCGACAAAGAGGTCTCCGCCGCCCTTTCGGACGCCGAGCTTGAATCGCTCTTCAACCTGGACTTCCACCTGAAGCACGTCGACACGATTTTTTCTCGCGTCTTCAGCGCGTGAAAGTTGCAGTCGACACGGGTTGTGTAAGTTCTATTCTTCCGAGATTTGCTGCATTGCCAGGGCGAGCAGCTGTTCCATTTCGCGGCGAATTTGGTGGTCCGACACTTCTACGTGCTGCGCGTCGAAATCGCCGCGCAGTTTGCGGAAAACATCCTCGTCGCCGGGTTCCTCGAAATCGGACTTGACCACTTCTTTGGCGTAGTTCTCCGCCTCGTCACCGGATAGGCCCAGTTTTTCAGCGGCCCACAGACCGAGAAGTTTGTTCCGACGTGCGGTCGCCTTGAATTTGAGCTCCTCGTCATGCGCGAACTTATTCTCGAATCCCTTTTTTCGATCGTCGAAACTGGCCATTTTGTGTACTCCGGTTAAGGCAAAAGTCGTTTTTGGGGCGCGTCAGAGTGTGCTTAACACGGCCTCTCACGCTTACTAAGCCCAAGCCAAAATATCTTGCAAGAACAAATACTTTTATCAAATAGATATAGTGGCTTAAGGCGCTTATTTAAGGTGCCCCATAAGTCTTTACCAGAGCAAATAGGGGTGACCAGATATGTTTCGTTGTCACGCCGGGCTCCATGAGATAGGGTCGGTTAGAACCCCTAGTAGATGATTCTGTTCATGCAGATCTGTTGGTCACCCCCCTCATCAATGAACCGGGGGGTGTTTTGTTTTCCAATGGGGGAGCCGACGCCACCATTACGGCTTCCAGCGCCCCCAGCCTTCTATGGGAATGTGCCGATGGCCCGACGAAGACGCGTTTACGAAGGTAAGGCCAAGGTCCTCTATGAGGGGCCGGAGCCCGGGACACTGGTCCAACATTTCAAAGATGACGTCACCGCATTCGACAATAAGAAAAGTGCGACGATCGAGGGCAAGGGCGTCCTGAACAACCGTATCTCCGAATACATCATGACGCAGTTGCACAATATCGGGGTACCGACCCATTTTATGCGCCGCCTCAACATGCGTGAACAACTGATCCGCGAAGTTGAGATCGTCCCCATTGAAGTGGTGGTGCGCAACGTTGCGGCGGGCTCCATTGCAAAACGCCTCGGCATTCCCGAAGGCACCCAACTGCCCCGATCGATCATCGAGTTCTATTATAAGTCCGATGATCTGGGCGATCCCATCGTCTCGGAAGAACACATCACGGCATTCGGCTGGGCAACGCCTCAGGAAATCGATGACATCATGGCGCTGTCGCTTAGGATCAACGACTTCCTCGTCGGACTGTTTCTCGGGATCGGCATTCGCTTGGTCGATTTCAAACTCGAGTTCGGCCGCCTCTGGGAAAACGAAACCATGCGAATCGTTCTCGCGGACGAAATCAGCCCGGATTCCTGCCGGCTGTGGGACGTCGAAACGAATGAAAAACTGGACAAGGACCGGTTTCGCCGTGATTTAGGCGGCGTTACCGAAGCCTACCAGGAAGTCGCACAGCGGCTGGGCATTATGCCGGAAGGCGGCCAATCCAAAAGACGGGGACCGATGCTGGTAAAATGAAAGCACGCATTCATGTAACCCTCAAAAACGGTGTGCTGGACCCTCAAGGAAAAGCCATTGAACATGCGCTGAAGACGCTGGGCTTCGACAGCGTAAACAATGTGCGCCAGGGCAAGCTTCTAGAAATCGACCTCGCCCCTGGCGACCGCGATACGGCACAGAAACAAGTGGACGAAATGTGCCAAAAGCTGCTGGCCAATACGGTCATTGAGGACTACCACGTCGAGATTGAAGGGTAATCGATGCGTTCTGCCGTGGTGGTTTTTCCCGCCTCTAACTGCGATCAGGATGTGGCGCGGGCTCTTCACCGGGTCACCGGTGTTGCGCCGGAGATGGTATGGCACGGGGAAAGCACACTGCCCGACGTGGACCTTGTCGTTCTGCCGGGCGGCTTTTCTTATGGTGACTACCTACGATGCGGGGCGATGGCAGCAAAGACAGCCATCATGAACGATGTGGTGCGGCGCGCCGACGCCGGCGTTCACATTCTGGGTATTTGCAATGGGTTTCAGATCCTGCTTGAAAGCGGTTTGCTGCCCGGCGCCATGTTGCCCAACGCGGCGATCAAGTTTGTCTGTCGGGATGTACACTTGGTTCTCGAACGGACCAACACGGCGTTCACAAACCATTATGACCACGGTCAAGTTATTCGCGTTCCGGTCGCGCATCACGAAGGCAATTACTTCGCCGGAGATGACACGCTGAAAGCGCTGCAAGATAACAATCAAATTGTGTTTCGGTATACGGACGAAAATGCTGAGGCAACGCCTCAGTCTAACCCGAACGGGTCGCTGCTCAACATCGCAGGGCTGATCAACAGTACCGGGAACGTACTGGGAATGATGCCGCATCCTGAGCGGTCCGTCGATCCGTTGCATGGCGGGGTTGACGGCCTGCCCCTTTTTGAAAGCTTAGTGGAATCCCTATCGTGACGGAGATCACGCCGGAAATTGTACACGATCACGGTCTGACAACGGACGAATATGACTTGGTCGTCAAACATATGGGGCGCACGCCCAACCTTACGGAGCTGGGCATCTTCTCCGTCATGTGGAGCGAACACTGTTCGTACAAGTCGTCGCGTGTCTGGCTGAAAAAGCTGCCGACGGACGGTCCTCACGTCATCCAGGGGCCCGGCGAAAATGCCGGCATTGTCGATATCGGCGACGGGGATGCCGCAATCTTCAAAATGGAAAGCCACAATCACCCGTCCTATATCGAACCCTACCAGGGTGCGGCTACGGGTGTCGGCGGCATCATGCGGGACGTCTTCACCATGGGGGCGAGACCCGTCGCCAACATGAACGCCCTGCGCTTCGGCGCCCCCGATCACCCGCGCACCCGTTATCTGGTCAGCGGCGTGGTTTCGGGCATTGGCGGTTACGGCAATTGCATGGGCGTGCCGTCGGTTGGCGGCGAAGTGAATTTTCACGCCGGCTACAACGGCAATATCTTGGTCAACGCGATGACGGTCGGGGTCGCTCGCACGGACCGGATTTTCTATTCGGCCGCGGCCGGCATCGGCAACCCCGTGGTCTATGTGGGGTCGAAAACCGGTCGCGACGGCATTCATGGCGCAACGATGGCATCGGCCGAATTCGACGACCAGTCAGAGGAAAAACGGCCGACCGTACAAGTGGGCGATCCGTTCACAGAAAAGCTGTTGCTTGAAGCCTGCCTGGAACTCATGGCCGGCGACGCAATCGTTGCAATCCAGGATATGGGCGCTGCCGGGCTCACCTCGTCCTCGGTGGAGATGGCCAGCAAGGGCCAAGTGGGCATTGAAATCGACTTGGATCACGTGCCGGTACGTGAAACGGGGATGACCCCCTATGAAATGATGCTGTCCGAAAGCCAGGAGCGCATGCTCATGGTGCTGAAACCCGGCAGCGAAGAAGATGCGGCGGCAATCTTCCGCAAGTGGGATTTGGACTTTGCGGTCATTGGAAAAATCACGGATACAGAGCGGCTTGTGCTGCGCCACCTCGGTCAGATTGCGGCCGATTTACCACTCGGTCCGTTGACGGAACAGGCCCCGAGTTACAAGCGGCCGTGGACCGCGCCGGCGCCAGCACCGGACGTCGGCGCCTTAGACTTGCCGGCACCGGATGAACTGCCTCAGCTTTTGCTACGCCTACTGAGCAGTCCCGATTTAGCAAGCCGCCGATGGATCTGGGAACAGTACGATCATTCGGTGATGGCGAACACCATCCAAAAGCCGGGCGGCGATGCGGCCGTGGTTCGCGTGGGCGATACGGCAAAAGGACTGGCCATCACCACCGACGTCACGCCCCGATATTGCGAAGCCGATGCTTTCGAAGGCGGTAAACAGGCCGTCGCGGAAGCATGGCGCAATTTGACGGCTGTGGGCGCGCAGCCACTTGCGATTACCGATTGTCTGAACTTCGGCAATCCGGAACCCCCCGAAATTATGGGCCAGTTTGCCCGCTGCATCGAAGGCATGGCGGCCGCTTGCGACGCGTTGGACTTCCCGGTCGTATCGGGAAATGTATCGCTTTACAACGAAACCAACGGGCAGGCGATCCCCCCTACCCCGGCGGTCGGTGGCGTGGGCGTTCTGAAAGACATAGAGGTCAGCACAACGATTGCCCTTAAGGGTGCGGGAAGCAAGCTGCTCGTGGTGGGCGAAACAGCAGGGCATATGGGTCAGAGCTTGTTCCTGCGCGAAATCCTAAACCGCGAGGAAGGCTCCGCCCCCCCGGTCGATCTGCAGACCGAACGAAGCAACGGCAATTTCGTTCGCGCGCTGATCGACGATCGCATGGTACTGTCCTGTCATGATATCTCCGATGGCGGACTGCTGATTGCCCTGGCGGAAATGGCCATCGCCGGAAATGTGGGCGTGACTTTAGAAGATATCACGGGGGCCCCGCTGCGCTGGCAGGACTTGTTTGGAGAGGATCAAGCCCGATATCTGATCGAGATAAGCGATCAGAACATGACGGAAATTGAGAAACGTGCCGCGGCAGAGGGCGTTAAAATACGCCAGATAGGGTTAACCGGCGGCAGTGAACTGGCGATCACAGGATTTGGGTCGGTCTCGGTTGACAAAATGCGCACATCGCAAGAAAGCTGGCTGCCCCACTTTATGGCGTCATAGCAAAAGAGGACCCCACAAATGCCCATGGAAGCGTCCGCAATTGAAAAAATGATCAAGGAAGCGCTGCCAGACGCCCAAGTTACCATCAAAGACCTGAAGGGCGACGGCGACCATTATGCCGCCCACGTCGTATCTGCAGCTTTTGAGGGCAAAAGCCGTGTCCAACAACACCAAATGGTTTATCAAGCCCTAAAAGGGCGTATGGGCGGCGAACTCCATGCTTTGGCCCTACAAACCAGCGCCCCGGAGTGAGCGCTGTAAGTCTTGACCAATGAGAACAAGCTACCTAGGTGTACAGACGTCCCGAGAATTGGGGACGGAGCAAGAAAGACCAGATCATGAGTGACAATCCAGTATTCGATCGGATCAGCGAGCAAATCGGCGGCCACGAAGTCGTCTTGTTTATGAAGGGCACACCCTTGTTTCCTCAGTGCGGCTTTTCATCCACCGTGGTGCAGATTCTGAGCTATCTGGGCGTACAGTTCAAAAGTGTGAACGTGCTCGAAGACGACGATATCCGCCATGGCATCAAAGAGTTTTCAAGCTGGCCGACCATTCCTCAGCTATATGTGAAGGGAGAGTTTGTCGGTGGCTGCGACATCGTCCGCGAAATGTTTGAAGAGGGCGAACTGCGTTCGTTCCTGGAGCAGAAAGGGATCGCGCTGGAAGCGGCCTAACTTGTCTGAGACAATCAGGCTCCAAAGCCGAATAAAAAAGGGCCGCCCAAAGGGCGGCCCGTTTTTATTCCCGTTCACTTAGCGGGAATAAAACTCAATCACTAAGTTCGGTTCCATGTGCACCGGATACGGCACGTCATTCAGTTTGGGAACCCGAACGAAGGTGGATTTCATTTTTTCGAAGTCCACATCCAAGTAATCCGGTGCGTCGCGTTCCGGACTCTGAGACGCCTCGATCACCAAAGGCATTTGCCGCGACTTTTCCTTGACCTCGACCACATCTCCTTCGCGCACCCGGTAACTGGAGATGTTGACGCGCTGCCCATTCACCGTCACGTGACCATGGTTAATGAACTGGCGGGCGGCAAACACGGTGGGCACGAACTTTGACCGATAAACAACAGCGTCCAAGCGGCGTTCCAGCAGGCCGACCAGGTTTTCACCGGTGTCGCCGCGACGACGCACAGCTTCATCATAGATGCGTCGAAACTGCTTTTCCGTGATGTTGCCGTAATGGCCTTTTAGTTTTTGTTTTGCCTGAAGCTGCGTACCGAAATCCGAAAGTTTGGAGCGGCGCCGTTGACCATGTTGCCCGGGACCGTACTCACGCCGATTCACAGGGCTTTTCGGGCGTCCCCAAATGTTTTCGCCCAGCCGGCGGTCGATCTTATATTTAGCGTTCTGTCTTCTCGACATATGCGAACCGATTGTCTGTTAAAAAAGACGGGCGCCGTTTGAACGCCGCCCGTTGAAAAGGCGCGTAATATACGAACAAATTAACGCATGTCAAACAATTAACACCCAAGTCAAGAAAAATCTCTAAACACCGTCGAGAAAGTTTCCGTTGGCCGAAACTCAAGTTTTGGAACGACGACATCAGACATTCCGTCGTAACGGCGCAATTCGTTAACACCACTATGCCGGAGACTTGTCGTTTCGTCCCTGTGCCAACGAAGCGATCATGCCGCGTAAAGTGCGCACATCTTGTTCTGTCAAATTAGCCCGGTGAAGCATATTACGGATGTTGCGCGTCATGGTCGGACGTTTTTCTGGCGGGTACAAAAAGCCCGACGCACGCAGTTCGGATTCCAAATGTACAAACAAACCATCCATTTCGTGGCCGTTTGCCGGTCTCGTTTCGGAATCCGTCACAACACTATCCGGCGTCTCGTCGCGCAACAGAAACCACTCATAGGCAAGAAGAAGGGCGGCTTGCGCCAAGTTAAGCGACGCAAACGACGGGTTCGTCGGGATCGTGATGATGGTTTTCGCGCGAACCAGATCGTCATTGGAAAGCCCGGCCCGCTCGCCACCGAGCAAAACGCCGCTGCGCAGCGATGCAGCCTCGTATTGGCGAATGTGCTGCGCCGCACCCCGGGGCGTCACAACCTCTTTCACCATGTCCCGTGGCCGTGCCGTTGCCGCGAACACATGGTGCAAATCGCCAATGGCATCCGGCACGCAGTCAAAAATCTGTGCGCGGTCGATGACCTCAAGGGCGCCTGACGCATTCGCGATGGCCCGCGCGTTCGGCCAGCCATCGCGCGGCCTGACAATACGCAGCTCCACCAAGCCAAAATTGTACATGGCTCGAGCGGTCGCACCGATGTTTTCGCCCATTTGCGGATCCACCAGAATGATCACGGGCCCACCGGTGACTGCATCGATAGCTCTGTTTGTTCCCGCCATAATACCGTGCCTTGAGCGATTTTTTTGCGTTCCGCGCCTGAGTCGTGCGCCCTACTCTTTTACCAAGTCTAGGAGGGTGCTATAGGGTGAATCTCCCTGCGCGTGTCGCGCCTTTTGCACCGTTTGTTGGAGCGAAGAATACATCAGCTTTGTGAGGCCCATTCATGAGCAAAATTAAAGTCGAAAACCCGGTTGTCGAACTCGACGGCGATGAGATGACTCGGATTATCTGGGACCTCATAAAAAAGAAGCTTATTCACCCTTACCTAGACATCGACCTCAAATACTACGATTTGGGGATCGAGTCGCGGGACGCCACGGACGACCAAATCACGATCGACTGCGCCGAAGCGATTAAGAAGTACGGGGTGGGCGTGAAATGCGCGACCATCACGCCCGACGAAGCGCGTGTGGAAGAATTCGGCCTCAAGAAAATGTGGCGGTCGCCGAACGGTACGATCCGGAACATTCTCGGCGGAACGGTTTTCCGTGAGCCAATCATCTGCCGAAACGTTCCGCGTTTGGTGCCCGGATGGACCGCGCCGATCGTGATCGGCCGTCATGCATTCGGCGATCAATACCGCGCCACCGATTTCGTCGTCCCCGGCAAAGGTAAGCTGACCATGACCTTCACGCCGGAAGATGGCGGCGAAAAGATGGAATTCGAAGTCTTCGATTTCCCCGGCGGCGGCGTTGCTTTGGGCATGTACAATCTGGATGAATCGATCCGGGATTTTGCGCGCGCCTGCATGAACTTCGGTCTCGACCGCGGCTGGCCCGTCTATATGTCGACGAAGAACACCATCCTCAAAGCGTATGACGGCCGCTTCAAGGATCTGTTCCAAGAAGTGTTCGACGCGGAGTTTAAAGACAAGTTCGAAGCGAAAGGGATCGGTTACGAACACCGTCTCATCGACGACATGGTCGCCGCCGCCCTGAAGTGGAGCGGCGAATTCATTTGGGCATGCAAAAACTATGATGGCGACGTGCAGTCGGACACGGTGGCGCAAGGTTTCGGCTCGCTTGGATTGATGACCAGCGTGCTGCGGTCGCCGGACGGACGGACCGTCGAATCCGAAGCCGCGCACGGCACGGTGACCCGTCACTATCGCGCGCATCAGCGCGGCGAAGAAACGTCGACCAACTCCATCGCGTCGATTTTCGCATGGACCCGCGGTCTCGCCCACCGCGCCAAGCTGGACGACAATCCGCCTTTGGAAGAATTTGCCGCAACCCTCGAACGGGTCTGTGTCAGCACCGTCGAAAGCGGCTATATGACAAAAGACCTGGCGCTGCTGGTCGGTTCGGAGCAGAAGTGGTTGTCGACCACCGGCTTCCTCGACAAGGTCGACGAGAACTTGCAGA
>JANQMY010000159.1 GCA_028279895.1 Alphaproteobacteria bacterium | reverse complement strand
TTCGTCAGGCGTTGCCAAGCCCAGTTCCGAAGCTTTTACGTCTAGTGCCGTACGATTAATGATGCGTTCAAGTACGCGCCGATGTTCGCCGAAAGCAATGGCCACTTGAGAATCGATTTGTCCGCCGGAGTTTTGCGTAAGAGCGCGGACTTGGAGCCGGAACTCTCGCGCCAGTTCCTGACTGCCGACTTCTACGTCGCCGACCTTGGCCACGGCGTCGGTCGTACGTCCGCGGAAGATGTCGTTCACGCCCCACAGAGCGAAGGCTAGAATGAGCGGAATGATGATCAAGACAAAGGCGAATCCGCTGCTAACGCCTTTACGAATGGTATTGAGCATGGTCGTGTGATCTAACGTTTCTGTGGCACAGCTATTGCCAATCTGACGGCGCGTGATTAATGAGCCAGGTCAAACGCTCGTGCAACCACATTTTCGCACCAATCCAGCGATTGTCGAGACCGGTGCGCCGCAAAGAAAACGATAGCAGATTGCCTGAAAGGACCGTTGTGCCATGCCTCAACGCAAAGTGAAGCCCCTGATTGCGGGGAACTGGAAGATGAATGGCCTGCGAAATGCTGCCAAAGAGCTGCGGCGCATGGCGGCCCAATGCGCCAAATCGCCGAAACCGAAGGCCGATGTGCTGGTGTGCCCGCCCGTACAGTTGATTTGGCCTCTGCGCGAGACGGTCAAAGGCTCTCCCATTCGGCTTGGCGCGCAGGATTGCCATCCAAAGGCGTCCGGAGCCCATACCGGTGATGTTTCGGCGGAAATGATGGCCGATGTCGGGGCCCGTGCCGTCATTGTTGGACACTCGGAACGTCGAACCGATCATGGCGAAACCAGTGGTCTCGTCCGCCAAAAGGCGGAAGCTGTACATGGCGCCGGTTTAACGGCCATTATCTGTCTTGGTGAAACCGAGGCGGAGCGGGATGCCGGCCGGACCATTCGCGTCATTGGCAAGCAATTGCAGGACTCCGTTCCGGCCGACAGCAAGCCCCAAAACACTATCATTGCCTATGAACCGGTGTGGGCCATCGGCACAGGGCGAACGCCGACTCTGAAGGATATCGAGAAGGCCCATAAAGCGCTGCGGACCCGGTTGGTTAAGCGTTTTGGTGCCGATGGGGAAAAGTTCCGCCTGCTCTATGGCGGCTCCGTAAAACCAGGGAATGCAACAGAAATCCTTGCAATAGACAATGTGAACGGCGCGCTGGTGGGCGGCGCCAGCCTCAAAGCTGCTGATTTCATCCCGATTGTGCAGGCTGCCGGATAGCAAGCGAGGCCGCGCTCGGTTCCCGCTTGCAAAACGGGGGTATCGGGTCGATATCCCGTTAACGGAGTTGGGCTAAAGCATTTGCAGTGTTAGCCCAATCTGACTATACCTCCGGGCTCGTTTTGGCGAAAAAGTGATACCTGATGGAAACTGTCGTCCTCGTTATTCACATCCTTGTTGCCGCCGCTTTGGTCGGCGTCGTCCTGTTGCAGCGTTCCGAAGGGGGTGGGCTGGGCATCGGCGGCGGCGGCGGTGGAGGCATGGGCGGCTTTATGACCTCTCGCGGGGCTGCTGACGCGTTGACCCGTACAACGGCCTATTTGGCAGCGGCTTTTTTTGCCACAAGCATTACGCTTTCGGTGTTAGGGCGTGCTCCGGATCAACCAACGTCCATTCTCGACGAGGCGAATGATTCGGTGCCGCCGGTGCAATCTCAACCGATTGAGCCTCTACCACCTGCTGAGACGGAAATTCCGAGCGTGCCAACCCCCCAATAAATTGGTTTGGGTGGATTTTCTAAAGTATTGAAAAGTATGTACTTTTCGGTGGACGACGTGGTGTTCGCCGGATTGGGCACAAACGGCGCTATTGTTCGGGCTTAGGTTATTGTAATCTGTCATTCCATGGCGCGGTTCATTTTCATAACTGGCGGCGTGGTCTCTTCTCTCGGCAAAGGGTTAGCGTCAGCGGCACTCGGGGCACTCCTGCAAGCGCGGGGCTTTCGTGTGCGTCTGCGAAAGCTGGATCCGTACCTCAATGTTGATCCGGGAACGATGAGCCCACACCAGCACGGCGAAGTTTTCGTCACCGATGACGGGGCGGAGACGGACCTGGATTTGGGCCACTATGAACGCTTTACCGGCGTGCCGTCTTCCCGGGCTGACAATGTGACGACGGGCAAGATCTATCAGGGCATTATCGCGAAAGAGCGCCGCGGAGATTTCTTGGGGGGCACAGTGCAGGTCATCCCCCATGTGACCGATGCCATCAAAGAATTCATTCTGAACGATACGGATGGGCTGGACTTCGTTCTGTGCGAAATCGGGGGCACCGTAGGTGACATTGAGGGATTGCCGTTTTTCGAAGCGATCCGACAGTTAAGCAATGAGCTGCCGCGCCAGAGCACCATGTTCGTTCATCTGACGCTGATCCCATTTGTCGCCAGCGCTGGAGAACTCAAAACGAAACCGACGCAGCACTCTGTAAAGGAATTGCGGTCGATCGGTATCCAGCCCGACGTCCTTTTGTGCCGCTGCGACCGGGCCATTCCGCCGGATGAGCGCCGTAAGATTGCGCTGTTCTGCAATGTCAGACCGGAGGCAGTGATTCAGGCGCTCGATGTGGGTTCCATCTACGATGTGCCCATCAGCTATCATGACGAGGGATTTGACCACCAGGTGCTTGCCGTGTTCGGCATGGAAGGTGCCCCGCCGCCGGACCTCACCCAGTGGCAGGAAATAAGCCGACGGGTGCGGGAGCCGGAGGGTAAGGTGCGTATTGCGATTGTCGGCAAATATATGGGTCTGAAAGACGCCTATAAATCGCTGACGGAAGCACTAGTGCATGGCGGTATCGCGAACAATGTGAATGTCGAAATTGAGTGGTTTGAGTCTGAGATTTTCGAGAAGGATTCAGCCGTCCAGCAGCTTGAAAACGTGCATGGCATCCTCGTACCCGGGGGATTTGGCGAACGCGGTGCGGAAGGAAAAATCGCGGCGGCGAATTTCGCGCGATTGCGGCGTATTCCTTATTTTGGGATCTGCTTTGGCATGCAGATGGCCGTTATCGAAGCTTTGCGCAACCTAGGCGGCATGCCTCACGCAAACTCTTCGGAGTTCGGACCTTGTCAAGAGCCAGTGGTCGGTCTGATGACCGAATGGATGAAAGAAGGCGAGTTGCAAAGCCGCTCAGCTTCCGGAGACCTGGGTGGAACCATGCGGCTTGGCGCCTACGACGCCGTTCTGGAAGACGGTAGTAAGGCAGCGTCGATCTATGGCGATACGCATATTCAAGAGCGGCACCGTCACCGTTATGAAGTCAATATGAAGTACCGGCCGTTGCTCGAAAATCATGGGGTCCGCGTGTCGGGGGTGTCGCCTGACGGGTTGTTGCCGGAGATTATCGAAATCCCCGAGCACCCCTGGTTTGTTGGCGTTCAGTTTCATCCGGAACTAAAATCTAAACCCTTCGATCCGCATCCGCTGTTTGCATCGTTTATTAAGGCGGCCGTGACCCAGTCTCGACTGGTATAGTCAATCGACCAATTCGATCCGAAAGGTAGGCAATTGACCCGCGCCAACAGCACCGTTTCTATCGGACAGAAAGTGGAGGTCGCCAATCACCTGCCGCTGAGCATTATTGCCGGCCCCTGCGCGCTGGAAAGCCGAGCGCATGCCCTCGAAATGGCGTCGGCGCTGAAGGAAGTATCCGAACAGACAGGCATTGGTATCGTCTACAAAACCTCATTCGATAAGGCGAACCGCACCAGTTCGCAGTCAGCACGGGGTCTTGGCCTTGAGAACTCACTGGCGATTTTTCAGGAAGTAAAAGAGGTGACCGGGTTGCCGGTTCTCACCGACGTGCATGAGCGCGAACAGTGCGCGCTTGCGGCGGAGGCAGTGGATGTCCTTCAGATTCCTGCGTTTTTGTGCCGGCAAACCGATCTGTTGGTCGCCGCCGCCGATACGGGACGTGTCGTCAACGTAAAGAAAGGCCAGTTTCTCGCGCCATGGGATATGCGCAATGTGGTCTCCAAGGTGACGGGAGCCGGAAACCCGAATGTGCTGGTGACCGAACGTGGTGCCAGCTTCGGTTACAACACGCTGGTGTCAGATATGCGGTCGCTGCCGATACTTGGTGAAACAGGGACACCTGTTGTTTTCGACGCCACCCATTCGGTACAGCAGCCCGGGGGCCAAGGCACTACGAGCGGCGGGGAGCGGCGGTTTGTGCCGGTATTGGCCCGCGCCGCGGTTGCCGTCGGTGTGGCCGCCGTATTTCTAGAAACACATCAGGATCCGGACAATGCGCCCTCGGATGGACCGAATATGCTCCATCTGAAGGATCTGCCCGGCCTATTGGCAGAATTGAAAGAGATCGACGCCATTGCGAAAAAGCGCATGAATGACGGGCAATGACAGCTTCGCGGGGCGATCGATGCGACAAAGCGGGAGGGAAATTTGGCGGTAGCAGCGGGTCATCATAGCCATTGGTCATCGCGGATCGGGTTTCTGTTTGCGGCGGTTGGGTCTGCCGTCGGGCTCGGCAATTTCTGGCGTTTCCCTTATGAAGCCGGCGAAAACGGTGGGGGCGCCTTCGTCATCATTTATCTGGGATGCATCCTGCTCATCGCCCTGCCGCTTGTGCTTGCGGAATTGTCGATTGGGCGGCGGGGTGAACTCAATGCCGTCGACAGCGTTAAGAAAGTCGCGAAGGACGAAGGCAGGTCGCCGGCCTGGTCCGTATTCGGTTGGACCGGCATGATCGCGGCCTTCATGGTACTGACGTTCTATTCGGTGATTGGCGGCTGGGTGATTGCCTATGTTATCAGCGCCGCCCAGGGGACATTTGCCTCCGCGACACCCGAAAGCATTTCCCAACAGTTTGACAGCCTGCTGGCAGATGCGGGCCAGTTAACGATCTATCACGCGGCCTTCATGGCTTTGACCGGGTTTATCGTTTCGCGCGGCTTGCAGCGTGGCATTGAGCCTGCGGTCGAAATATTGATGCCTGCTTTGGCCCTGATGATGTTAGGGCTGGTGATCTTTGCCGCTGTTGTGGGTGATTTCGGGGCCGCCATCCAATTCCTTTTCTATGCGGATTTCACCAAGATCACACCGGAAGTGGTGCTGGCGGCCATCGGGCAGGCCTTTTTCTCGGTCGGCGTGGGGGCCGCGATCATGCTTACGTATGGTTCCTACCTGCGGAAGGATGTGAACCTGCCTCAGTCCTCTGTGGTGATTTCGCTCGCCGACACGGCGATCGCTATCTTGGCCGGATTGCTGATTTTTCCCATCGTCTTTCAGTTCGGTTTGGAACCGGGACAAGGACCGGGTCTGGTCTTCGTGACCTTGCCGATTGCCTTCGCCCAGATGCCGTTCGGCGGTGTGGTGTCGTTTGTCTTCTTCCTTTTACTTTTGGTAGCGGCCATCACCTCGTCCATCTCTCTCCTGGAGATTTTCGTGGCCTGGGTGGAGGAAAACTTGGACATCAGCCGGCGCACCGCCGCCATCGGAGGTGCATCGGTGGCATGGGTGATCGGGCTGGGGTCGGTCTTTTCCTTCAACCTCTGGGCCGACTGGCACCCCTTGGGTTTCATTCCTTTGCTGGAAGGCAAGAACTGGTTCGATATGTTCGATTACATCGCATCGAACATCTTGCTGCCGCTCGGGGGGATGCTGATTGCGATCTTTACCGGCTGGATCATGTCCAAATCTTCGGTTCTGGAGGAAACCGGCATGCGTGAGACTTTGATCTTTAAACTGTGGTTCTTCCTGATCCGTTTTGCCGCACCGATCGCGATTGGGGCTGTTTTCTTGTTCAATTTGACCTAAACGAAGGGCCGAACGAGCGGCTCGGTAAAAGAACGCCGGCGGGTCGCGTCAGGCGAGTGGAGGGTTTGACCGTATGAGCGCAATTGTCGACATCATCGCGCGTGAGATTTTGGATAGCCGTGGAAATCCGACGGTTGAGGTGGACGTGATGCTGGAAGATGGCGGGGCCGGTCGTGCCGCTGTGCCGTCCGGTGCCTCGACGGGCGCACACGAAGCCGTGGAGTTACGCGACGGCGGCGAGCGGTATGGCGGTAAGGGTGTGGAAAAGGCGGTCGAAGCCGTGATGGGGCCCATCTTTGAAGCTCTGCAGGGGCTGGATGCAGGCGAGCAGGTCGCCATCGACCGGGTAATGATGGAACTCGACGGAACGGACAACAAGTCCGTGCTTGGCGCGAACGCTATTCTGGGTGTGTCGCTCGCCCTTGCGAAAGCGGCGGGCGCTTCTGCCGGGTTGCCGCTTTACCGTTATGTGGGGGGGCCCAATGCATGCGTTTTGCCGGTCCCGATGATGAACATCGTCAATGGCGGCGCACATGCGGACAACCCCATCGACATTCAGGAATTTATGATCATGCCTGTCTCGGCGGACAGCTTGGCCGATGGGGTGCGCATGGGAGCCGAGGTCTTCCAAACGCTGAAAGGTCTTCTGAAAGAGGCCGGGCACAACACCAATGTGGGCGATGAAGGCGGCTTTGCGCCGGCCCTCAACTCAACGGATGAAGCGCTCGGTTTCATCATGAAGGCGATTGAGGCGGCCGGTTATAATCCCGGTGCAGACATTTATTTGGCGCTCGATGCCGCCTCGACGGAATTTTTTGAGGACGGCAAATATGTTCTAGAGGGCGAAGGCAAGACCCTCGACGCCGATGGCATGACCGCTTATTACGACGACCTTATCTCCCGATATCCGATCATCAGTATTGAAGATGGTTTGGCTGAAGACGATTGGGACGGCTGGGCCGCGTTGACCAGTGCGATTGGTGACAAAGTTCAATTGGTGGGCGACGATTTATTCGTGACCAACCCGGCCCGCCTTGCCGAGGGTATCGAAAAAGGGACGGCGAATTCTATTCTCGTCAAGGTGAATCAAATTGGTACACTGACGGAAACGCTTCAGGCTGTGGAAATGGCCCATCGCGCGTCTTACACGGCTGTCATGTCGCACCGGTCGGGCGAAACGGAAGATTCCACGATTGCGGATCTTGCCGTCGCGACCAATTGTGGGCAGATCAAGACCGGCTCGCTGGCGCGTTCGGACCGGTTGGCAAAATACAATCAGCTCATCCGCATTGAAGAGGAATTAGGACCGGCGGCGACCTATGCCGGCACGTCCATCCTGCGCCGATAAGCCGTTATAGCGCGAGTAAGCGCTTGAAATAGGGCGCGAGATCTTCCGAGAATTGTGGCTTGCCGGCCAGCTTTTCTAGATGGCCGTAGGCGCGCCCATGCTCTTTGACCCGTGGAAACAAAGGCGGCAGGCCTTCCTTGTCAAGCGCATCGTTCTGGAACTTTTCGTTCGATAGCAACGAGACCTCGCAAGCAAAAGCAATATCCGCGAGCGTCAGGTCATTGCCCGCAACGAACGGGTTGCCTTTCAAGGCGTTGTCGATACCGGCGAGGTAGCTGTCCATCGCCGAGGCCATATCGTTGTGCAGGGCGGTCAGTCCGCCGCTTCTTGCCCCCAAAAGGTAACGCTGGGTCTCCCGCGCAAAAATCAGTGTGCGGTCCAAAAATGAATCGATACGCGACTCTTGCAATGGTCCGCCGCCATACAGGCTGGGTGTGTTTCCACCCAATCGTGCGGCAGCCCGCATGATGCTATTGGACTCGAACAGTCCGACTTCACCTTCTTTCCCAAAGGCCGCCGGCACGTCGCCGAAGGGATTGGCGTGCAAAAAGGCGTCCGTTTTGTACAGCGTCCCCTGAAAGCCTGTTTTGGCTTTTCGTGCGAATGCGTTGAGCGATTGACGATCCGTATCGCTAAGCTCGCGGGCGTCATAATCCCACAGCCAATTGGGAAGGTCGGCGGGCTTCGCGCCAACAATGTCAATCGTGGCACCGGAATAGCGGGCTGCAATGGTTGCTTTGAATAGCCTCGGGTTCGGGAGGTAGGAAAAGATGCGTAAGTCGGCCATAACGCACTCGTTATTTCGGGTCTTAAAATAATACCCTATAGCCGGTGTGATATCGATGCAATCCGCGGGGCGTCACGCTTGAGGATTTGCTGGTAACTGGACGCCTATGTTGACGCTGTCAACACGTAACGTTTCCTTAACCCTTTTTCTTCAAAAACAATTAAAGATCTTTGCAAAATAGGCTGCTAAGTCGCCGAATCCGTTGATAAATTTCATACCCAAATGAACCAGACCATCATCCGTCGATTGTTAACCCGGGGTCGCTTGCCGCTGATCTGTAGCGCAATCATGCTCTATTACGGGTATCACGCCATCTATGGTGCGCACGGCTTCATCACGGGCGTCGATTTCGACAAGCGGATTTCTCATAAGGAACAACAGCTTGGCGAGCTTGTTTCGCAACGCCAAGAAATTGAACAGCGCATCGAACTCATGAAACCCGGGCAAGTGGACCCAGATATTCTCGATGAGAGGCTGCGCATGCTGCTGGGCTACGGCAGAACTGACGAGATCGTCATCTTTCGGGACCGGTAAGGCGGGTTTGTGATCCTTATATGCAAAGGATCTGAAGGGACATGTAAACCCCCGCGTGATATAGCTCTCTCAGCGACGCACCCGTCGTCAAAGCTGCCCGCATTAGTATTTCTGGATCGCCATGGCCACATCGAAATCGACCCGCACCAAATCACCTTCTAAGAAACCTAACGGCAAAGCGCCGCTCCCTGGAAAGGACGTTTTGCTAAAGTATTACCGGGACATGCTGTTGATCCGCCGCTTTGAAGAAAAGGCGGGGCAAATGTATGGCATGGGGCTCATCGGCGGTTTCTGCCATTTGTATATCGGTCAGGAAGCGGTCGTGGTCGGCATGCAAGCCGCTATCGAAGACGGCGACCAGGTGATCACGGGATATCGAGATCACGGCCACATGCTTGCTTGCGGTATGGACCCGCGCGGCGTTATGGCCGAGCTGACGGGCCGGGCCGGCGGTTACTCCAAAGGCAAGGGCGGTTCGATGCATATGTTCAGCCGCGAAAAGAACTTTTTCGGCGGCCACGGAATTGTTGCTGCTCAAGTGCCCATCGGCACCGGTCTCGCATTTGCGAACAGTTATAATGAGACCGACCGGGTGTGCCTCACCTATTTTGGCGACGGCGCCGCCAACCAGGGCCAGGTCTATGAAAGCTTCAATATGGCGGAGCTGTGGACTTTGCCGGTTATCTACATCATCGAGAACAACCAATATGCCATGGGCACGTCGGTCCAACGGGCCAGCGCCGAGACCCATCTTTACCGCCGTGGCGCCAGCTTCAACATTCCAGGCGAAGAGGTGGACGGCATGGATGTGGTGGCTGTGCACGACGCAGGTGCGAAGGCTGTGAAATCCTGCCGCGATGGGCAGGGGCCCTATATCCTTGAAATGAAAACCTATCGGTATCGGGGACACTCCATGTCCGATCCGGCCAAGTACCGCACGCGTGACGAAGTGCAAGATGTGCGGGAACACCACGATCCGATCGACATGGTGAAGGCTAAGCTGTTGGAGGAAGGCGGCACCAGCGAAGACGAGTTGAAGCAGATCGACAAGGAAATTCGCGCGATTGTCGCGGATGCGGCCGACTTCGCCCAAACCAGTCCCGAGCCGCAGCCTGAAGAACTGTATACGGATGTTTTGCTCTAAATGCCGGTGACGCGAAAAGCTATTTCGGAGATGAAAGCGTAATGGCGATTGATATTCTCATGCCGGCCTTGTCGCCGACCATGGAGGAAGGCACGCTTGCCAAATGGTTCGTTAAAGAAGGCGATGCCGTCTCATCGGGCGATGTGATTGCGGAAATCGAAACCGACAAAGCAACCATGGAAGTGGAGGCGGTCGATGAAGGGACGATCAGCAAAATCCTGGTGCCGGAAGGCAGCGAAGGCGTAAAGGTCAACGTTCCCATTGCGCAAATCACCGCTGAAGGGGAAGACGTCTCGGTCCCCTCCGAACCGCCGAAGCCCGACACCGGCACGCAGGCTCCTGAACCGGCTATGACGCCTCCTGCTGCCTCCGCTCCGCAGAAGCCTGCGGTGCAAACTGCGGCGCCTGAGCCCGATTACGACGGGCCGATGACCACACAAACCGTGCGCGAAGCGCTTCGGGACGCTATGGCCGAAGAAATGCGGCGGGACCCCAAAGTGTTTGTGATGGGCGAAGAGGTGGCGGAATATCAGGGCGCGTACAAAGTGACCCAAGGCCTGCTCGAAGAGTTCGGTGCCAAGCGGGTCATCGATACCCCGATCACCGAGCACGGGTTTGCCGGTCTCGGCGTTGGCGCGGCTTTTGCCGGGTTGCGGCCGATTGTTGAGTTCATGACCATGAACTTTGCCATGCAGGCGATCGACCAAATCATCAATTCGGCGGCGAAAACCCTTTACATGTCCGGTGGTCAGATGGGCTGTCCGATTGTGTTTCGGGGGCCCAATGGCGCCGCCGCACGGGTCGCGGCGCAGCACAGCCAAGACTATTCCGCCTGGTACGCCTCGGTGCCGGGGTTGAAAGTGGTCGCGCCTTTTACGGCAGCCGATGCCAAAGGCTTACTCAAATCCGCCATTCGCGATCCGAACCCCGTTGTTTTCCTTGAGAATGAAATTCTTTACGGGAACAAATTCGATGTTCCCGACACGGAGGAGTGGCTTGTCCCTATCGGTAAGGCCAAGGTCATCCGCCCGGGGCACCATGTGACGATCACGGCCCACAGTAGGGCC
>JANQMY010000294.1 GCA_028279895.1 Alphaproteobacteria bacterium | reverse complement strand
CGCCGGAAGGCTTTGCGCAGTTTCAAAAGGTAAAAGCCACAGGCCAAGGCGGCGGCTTGGATGATATGAAGACCCGCCTTGAAATCGAAAAGCTTATGCAAGACCTTCAGTCCAAGGGAGAGCAGTTTAAACTCGATAAGCAGAAGATTTCGGGCGGCTTCCAGCGGACCACAGGAATCGTTCTGCGAATGAGCCAGTTATCCCGAAGATTGACGGAGCTGGGTCCCATTGAGCAGGGCCTTCCGGCAGAGGCGCAGCGTTTTGTGCAATTGGCCAGACAAGGTAAGATGACAATCGACGATCTTGTCGATGCGCCAATAGATGAGCGCACACGCGCTATCCTTAATACTCAACTACAACTGCAATCTTTGATAGACGAGTTTCTGGTTGAGAACATCAAATCCTTCAGCGGAGAGGCGACGCGGTCCACACAACAAGCATTAGAGCGTGCGAAGCCGAATGTATTCGACACACCACAACAACGTAGTGAGAAATTGGCACTTGCCCTTCAGACCATTCTTTCCGGCCTGGAAACGTTCGGTGTAGAAGGTGTGGACAAACAGGCCATTGAAGACGAATTGCAGGCTCAATTCCGGCTTAGGGACTCGGCTCGGTTTGGATCTGGTGCGGCTCCCGCTGCTCAGGCACCAGCGCAGTCTGATGAAGATACCCAACAGAGGCTAGACGCCATGGAGAAGGCGCTTGATGAAGCGCTTAAATCCCTCGGGGCCCAACCGTAATGGCCACGCCTGAGCAAGAGGAACAGATTAGGCGCATAGAACAGAAGCGCAAACGATTGGAGGAGTTTCAAGGGAAAGGCAATCTAGATAACCGCCCGCCACTGGTAGGACGGGACAGGCCGAGTGCGCTAGACACGCTGGAAAAGGTCGGCAAGCGGGCGTTGCCGGATATGCTGGGGCTAGACAATGAAGTCACGAAGCGTGTGGGGCAGTTGGAGCAATTGCGTCAGCAGCTTCCTGTGCAGCGGAGACAAGGTTCTGCGGGGGTCGCCCTCAGAGAGGGGCGCAATCGCCTTATCGACTCAACCCTCAACATACCAGGTGCAACGGGTGAGTTTATCGCGGGCGGTGCTGGATTGCTTCAGACGCTTAATCCGTTCCAAGACGACCCTGATAGGACGTTTTTCCAAGAGGTTGGAGACCGGTTTCAAGAGCAGCGGGAAGTGGGGCCAGCAAAGGCGCTCCGCAATCTGCAAGGAGTCATAGACCGGAATATCGGCGGATCTGAGGACGTCCTGAGTTTTGTCAAAGCCGCAAGAGACTTCGTTGGTGGCGGTGAGCATCTTGGGGCCTTCTCGGAAAACCGCGAGAGAACTCGAAATGAAATGCTGGAAACGACACTCACGAATGAGGAGGACTTCCCGGCGGCAACAATGATCGGGCGCGGCCTGGCTGATGTTGCGGTGCTCTTAGCAGTGAGAGCCCCGTTCGCGAAAAAGAATGTCGCCGCGAACACCGCGGCTAAGTTCCAGCGCGGAGACAGGGCCGCATTTATCGGCAAGGAACTCGCTAAACGAGGTGTGGAGGAAGGGTCTCCTCTGGCATTTCTGCCAACCGCCTTTAGGGCCATAAAACAAGAACTGCCAAAGGGTATGGTCCGCGCTGTTGAGGCGGGTAGCGAGGCAGGATTTCTCGCGGCATTGCAGAGGGATATGGAGATTGATCCCGGTTCTGCCATGGCGTTTGGTGCGGGTACACAGGCGGTAGGTTCGGCTTTGCTGTTTCCCGGGTCGTCTATCGGTCGAACCGCCAATCAAAAAATGGTGGGTTGGGGACTTATAGGTACCGCCATTGTCGAGGGTGTTGCCACGTTTGGGTTTTCTGACAAAACGGTCAGTGAAAACTTACAAGACTTGGCCTCAAAGTATGGCGCAATAGCGGCGCTTGGGGCATCGGCATGGGTAGCGGGTCTCAACAGGCCTGGTGGCAATGTGGGTGACATCGCGAACATCTCTCCGCTGTTGGGAGAAATCATCACCGGTTCAAGAAGGGGCGCCTTCTGGCAAGCCGGGATTACAGCGGCAAGAGCCCTTAAAGACGGTGACCCTGATCTTTACAAATCCATGAAAGTGATCGGGAGCAATCCCGAGTCCCTGCCGGAGCCCTTCCTAAAACGACTGAGGGCGGCAGGAAAACGTGGGCCGAAGGCGCTTAACACGGAAGTCGAACGATTGTTAAAGAACGATGCGTTCCGCCGATTGATCGACGAAAAGTTTCGCGCTCTAGAGCAGGAGCCGCCAGAGGAAGTGCCAATCAGCGGCCTTCCGTCTCAAGCTCCTGTCTAATTCTTTCTCGCTCCATTTTTTGCACTTTTGCCTCGACAAAAAACTGCCTGCAAAAAATCGCTATGCAGCCAAGCACCCACGCCGTGAAGACTAGTGGTGGCTGGGGGTCAACGCCGAACAGGAGCATGAAGCCAATAAGTGTAGCCAATACAAAAGCTATCTTTGTCATGACAACGAACGGTAATTGAATGACGAACGTTTCGCAATGGAACACAACGGACGGCAATAACACCTCCGCTGCGCCTGGGGGTGCGCCTGAGGGTATGCTGCCCAGCGCCGTCAACGACACAATGCGGGCCATGTTCGGGGCCATAGCGCGGTGGTATGAAGACGTCCAAGGGAATCTGGTCACAGCCGGGTCCGCAACGGCCTATACCTTGGCGACAAGTGGGAACGCCGGGGGCAATGGGCACGCCGCCCTAGCTGATATCGGCCTCGTATGTTTCCGCGCCCATGCGGCCAATACAGGCGCGGACCCCACATTGGCGGTTGATGGATTGACGGCCAAGACCATCAAGAAATCTGACGGTTCGGCTCTCGCGGCTGGCGATATAGCGCTTAACGGCGTTTATTTCGCTACCTTCAATGTGACCAACGATCAGTTTCACATCGTTGTTGGTGGTGATTCTGGTGGGTCCATGGCTGCGGAGGGGCGGTTGACCCTAACGTCCGGCGTGCCGGTGTTGACATCCGATGTGACGGCCGCCACGACCGTGTATTATACGCCGTATACCGGAGACAAAATTGCGCTTTACGATGGGTCATCCGCTTGGGCCACAATCGACTTGGCCGAAACATCACTCTCCCTGTCGGGGCTGGCGGCGGACTCAAACTTCGACATTTTCGGCTACAATAATTCGGGGGCCTTGGCGCTCGAATCACTGGTGTGGACCAATGACACGACCCGCGCGACGGCGCTGACCCGCCAAGACGGGGTGCTTGTTAAAAGCGGGGCGACGACACGGCGGTATCTTGGAACGATCCGCACCACAAGCACAACGGGCCAAACTCAAACAAAATTCGGCGGCTTTGCGTCTGGTGGGGGTGAGGCTTGGTTTGGGCTCTGGAACGCAGGAAATCGGGTTGCAGTCAGCTATCAGCTTGGGGATACGGATAACTCATGGACTTACTCAGGAACGACCCACCGCGCGTCCAACAACTCTTCCACAATGCGCGTGAGTTGTGTTCGCGGGCTTGAAGTGGAGCCAGTGACGTCGAATTTCATCGGCAGCGTCACACACACCGCCGACAACGCGGGTACACACGCGATTGGGCTTGATAGCACGACGTCCGCGGAGCTTGGCACCATGGCACTTACGTTTTCAACGGCGGGCATTACTTTTCAGCATACATGCTCATATACGGGCAATGTCGGCTTGGGATTTCACTATCTTAGTGGTTTGGAATCAACAAACACTGGCGCTAGCGCGGTGACATTCTATGGGGACAACGGAAGTCCGGCCCTCTTCTCAAACACACTTACAGGTGTTGTATGGTACTAACAAACGCATCTCGCCTGGCCGAACGTGTGGCTAAGGTTTGCCCGATATTCGGCGTGTCACTGAAAGACGAGTCAGACAAAAACACATGGCGCATTGACTTTAAGCCTGAAGCCACGGAGGAGCAGCGCGCCGCGGCGGTTTTAGCGCTTCAGGGGTTCGATCTGGACGCGGAAGAAGCAAAAGAACAGGCAGAGAAGCTCAAAGAAGAACAGGATGCCCGCGCCGCCAAGGACGACGTAGCAATTAAACAGCTTGTGCGCCGTACCCCCGCTCAGGCAGCCAAGTGGGTAGAAGATAATGTGACGGATCTGTCCTCCGCGAAGGCGCTGCTCGTAACCCTTACAAAAGCCGTGGCAGTGCTGGCCCGCCGCCTCTGAAATGTCGTTACTCCGAAAAGTCAAGTATCTCGTTGTCCATTGCTCAGCGACACCGCCGGACATGGATATCGGCGTGGAGGAAATAAGAGAGTGGCATTTAGAGAAAGGCTTTGCGGACGTAGGGTACCACAAAGTCATTCGGCGCAACGGTGACATTGAAGACGGACGGCCTGAAAACATCGTCGGCGCTCATGCCCGGCCCATCAATTCCATAAGCTTGGGCGTGTGTCTTGTCGGCGGCGTGGATGACAACAAGAAACCAGAGAACAACTTTACCCCGAAACAATTCAAGTCCCTAGAGGCCATTCTTCGGCTTTGGAAAGCAAAAGACCCGGACGCCCAAATCATCGGGCACAAGGACGTGCCGGGAGTAAAGAAGGCGTGCCCCTCATTCAATGTAAAACCCTGGGCAAAGGAGAAATTCAATGCCTGATTCCAAACCATTTTGGGCCAGCCGAACAATCTGGGCCAATCTCATCATGGTCGCGGGCGTCATACTCGAAACGACCGGCGTCACCGACGTGATGAACGCGGAAACGCAGGAAGTAGCGATCGGCGCAATTATGGGCGTCGTGAATCTCATCCTGCGCTTTGTTTCCAAAACCCCTGTAACGCTTACGAAGGAGTAGTCTGATGGCTGATGAGCTTGGCTTTATGGAAGGTGTTGCGTTTCCGGAAACGGTAACCAACAGCGACATTCAAGGCCTTATTGATCGGATTGACAATTTTATGCAGGAAACGGCTGCGTGCGCTTCAGCGACCCGGCACGAAACCAGCATTCACGACTTGAAGCGCTGCAAGGCGATGGTCGCTCATTTTAAGGACCGGTTCGAGCATTTTGCAGGCGAGCCGGAACTGGATGCGCCGCATTCCCATCCAAGGCCGTTCCAGCTTGCAGCCGCCAAGCCGGTTCGGCGTATCCAGAACAGCGATCTTCAAGACGTCAACAACGCGCTCGCGACGATCCGCGTTGAGCTGGCTTTCTGTGATTCCGCGGAACGCGCATCCGGGTTCAAGGAAGCCGACGCCGAGCGCATTCGGGCATTCATCACCAAGCTTGAACAACTAGGTGACGTAATCGAGGCGGCGTCTGAATTGGATATGCCGGACGTCGACCCCCAGGAACCGTGACCGCCAGCATTCTCGCGATCGTCGCTAGTCTTGCCGCCATTCCCGGCTATTGGGTAGCGTGGCGGCAGCGGTGGCGGACGCGGGATTATGAGCGGTTGAAAATACAAAACAAGAGGCTTCGCATTCAGTTGCGACGTTTAAAACAGGCGGCGAAGATCGATGAAGAAATTGACAATCTTACTAATGCTGAGTTGCATAAGCGCCTGCAAAAATCCCCCTACCGTCGTGACTGAATGTGACATATTCAAGCCAATCACCTTCTCCCGCACCGATACAATCGATACTAAGCGCGAGATTGAGGCACACAACACAAAATACGAGAGACTGTGCGGTGAGTGATCTGGACGCGATCCAGGTACACATCGACACGTTGAAAAAGAGCCAAGACAAACTCGTCACGGCATTTGAAAAGCAAGTCCCCGTCGTGGTGAAAATACAGACAACACTCGAACAGTACATTGAAGATCAAAAGCAGACCGACGAAAACTATAAAAACCTCATCAAGCGCGTGGACAAGATTGAACAGCGCCAGTGGGTTCTCTTTCCCACATCCGGGGGTATCGGAGCCGGTTTAGGGTGGCTCGCACATTATTTCACTTCGTTTCTGGACAGACCATAAGCGAGGGCCGGGGTGTAGGAGCACCCCGAACCGCGTGCCGTAACACGCACCTTGAGCGCCTAGGACGCTCGCAGTCTCGCCCGCCCGCAGGCGGTGAGACGGTCCCAGTTAGGGATTAACGATGTGTTAACGCAAGACGACGAGTTCGCTAAACTTACGCGCCGGGTTGCCATGCTGGAATTGGGGCAGAAGAGAATTATTTTCTGGGGCTTGTTGTCCGGAGCAGTCTTAAGTTTGGGTGTTGCCGTGTCCCTGGCTTAACCGTTGCGCGTCCAGCGGTTGTGGAACCGACCCAAGCGGTGCAATTGCAACCCGTAACTCAAGCCCATCCGGACTGATCGCGGCGCCGTTCAGATCAACCCCAAGCGGCAGGCCCAGAAACTGAAACGGCTGGCCACACTGGCACTCAATCCGAATTTCAGCAAAAAATTGGCCCGTGTCCTTCAGAAAATTTACCGTGATGGTTGCGTTGTGCGCCTCATCATGCGTGCAGTCGGCCATCACTTCACCTTCGTGTTTCCTATAAGCAAACTGGTTTTACGTGTTGTCTGTCATGAGTTCCCGGTATCCGCGCACAACGGTAACAGGCCTGTCGTTATAACGCAACTTTAGGGCTCCCTCAAGTGTCATGGACGCGATCGATAAACTGGCCGAAAGCATTACCGGTGACCCGAAGTATTTTTATACGAAGTCGGCGCAGAGTCCGAAGTTCGGGAAGGAGTGATCTCTATACATTGGGACTCTAGAACTTCAATGCGCTCACTAAGCGGGGCATAGACGAACGCCCATACGATTAGGGCGGCAAACGCTATCCCGCCAATTCCTTCAATTGGTCCAATCATTCACGTCTCCCTAGACGGTGTAATCTCTATAACAAGTAGACCTGCTGCCTTGGCTTTCTTGGTTACGTCTGCTGTTCCACTTCCACCAGGGAAGGCTATGAGAGCATCGGCGTATTTGACCATTTCTGCATTGCGTATTGGGCCAGCAGCTTCGCCGTGATAGTCCCAATTGGCAGGGAAGGGCTCAACGTGAATGCCCTTGAACTTCGCAAAGTCTTCACCCCATTTATCAACGCCTTTGGCTTTGCCCGAAACGACCTCTGTTATGACAGTGCTCAGGCCGTCCATCATGGCCCAAATGTCGCCTGACACTTTAAACCCTGGCTTGCGCGACCCGGCGATAATCACTTTCATTCCGTACACCTCAGTTTTACGGGAGTGCGTCTTTCAGTTCTGCGATACGCTCCACAAACCAGCCGCCCATAAATTGCCGATGGCGATTTTCACTCACAGTCACACAGCGTTCAAACCGTTCAAAGTTGGCATGTTCTTCAGCTTCAAGGAATGCAATTAGACCTGCAACAGCAAGACGCTTCCGGTCGTAGTGACTCATATGGCCCGCTGGTATTGCAGAGAACGCCTTTTGCACCGGCTCCATTGCGTCTATAGCAGCATCTAAACTGTTTTTCATTCCATGCCCCCTATGTCGCATTCAACTGCTGAGCACCAATCTTTTCGAAAGCGGGAATGCGCGCTTTCGGCTTTTGGCGTAATCCTCACGCGCTTAAAGGGCTTGCTCCAACCGCCCGTAGGCTTGTGCACAGTTATGTACCCACCTATGCGCAGACGTCTGTGAACCCTAGAGTCCAGAACTGTGTCGATTAGATGGGTTTCACCACCGAATTCGATGATCGCTTGAATTTCGGCCTTTTCGTTTGGTGTTAGTCTCATTCCGTACACCTCAATGGAACTTCATAGGTAAACCGGCCACCACGTTCCCACTTGCTATGCCACATCATCCCGATAACGACTGTGGAGTTCATGGCCTCAATAAGATCTTCGCAACCAGACCAACCACCCGTTGTTAGGGTGATTTCCGCAATGGGCTTATCGAAATCATTTTCCCGGTCGATACGCGTAATGCCCATGTAGGGCATCAGGTCGCGAATTTCGTCGAGTGTTTCCAGCATAAACAGGCGAGCTTCATCCGCATCTTGGATAGCTCTAACACCGTCAAGCATAGCCTCCGACGGATACGGTCCGTGATCAAAAGACAACTCAATCATTCCGTACACCTCTCACACTTCTTAACCTCAGGGCTCCAGACTGTGTTGCAGCGGGGGCATTGCCAGCCCGCTGGGATATGTGGATTAACCTTCATTTGTGCAGGCCAAGGATAGGAACACTTGTTGCAGTACGGGAATTGTTCGGAGGCGCTGTCAAACTCATGGCCGCATCCGCCGCACTTATAGGCGTCGTCAAGCGGGTCCATCACTTCCCCTCTATGGTGAAGCGGATATAGCCGTACTTGCGGTGGGTCGCTGAAAAGGCGCGTTGTGTCGCGTCATGGTGTTGTTCACGTCGAATTTGTCCCAGCGAAGTTGCGTGAACGCGAGGTGTTGTCCGTGTCGGTTGCGGTTCTGAAATGACGTAGATATATCCGCCGTGGTTTTCATCCCACGCCGCAGGCTTCCCATCCAGTGTATGCATGTAATATGTGGTCATTTGTCTTGTCCTGGTACGCGCTCTAGCGACCCCATTCCAACCATAGTATCCATAAGAAAAGCGATACCTCCGCCCTCTTCGTCGAACCAACCAGAATGTTTGATTTTTTCACGCTGCCAAATCTTGCTTTTCCGCCAATTCCTAGATAGCTGCGCTATCTCCCGTTGGTCGTATCCGGTGAACACGGCAAGGCGGATGACGCTCGGGCCGACATCACCAGCGGCGGCCAAAAGACATACCATTGCTCGGTGGACTTCTGGTCTCTCGTCAGGCCAGTTTTCGTTCACAAGAGACTCGTAGTCTTTGACGGTTTTTAGTTCATCACTCATCTATCTTCTCCTTGTGTGTCTAGAAGGGGACGGGCACATGGTAGGAGGCTCCGGGATTCGCTCTGGCAAGACGAGGGCTCGAAAAATGCTCTGTTCCGTTCTCTTGTCGGGGAATAGACAGTTGCCAAAAGGAGTGTACTGATTGATCACATTCAGTTTCGCCACTTCGCGAGCAAGCTCTATCCGCACCGTCTTATCAAAGCTTGCAACCTGATCGGGGTTAGGCGGCGGTAAATCTGAGCCAATTCGTTTTCTACCCATTCAGCCACCTGCATTGTTCGTGCTGCATCCCATACAGAATGGCGTCCTGCTTCCCATCTAGGCCCCGTCTGATGCAGCCTTCTTGCTTGAAACCTAGACCTTCAATGAAACGCCGGGCGCGCGCATTCCGCTTGGCAGTGGCCACAGAGACGCGCGTGCACCCGCACTGTACGAACGGGTAAGAGAAGATGCCCCGTAGCATTCCGCGTGTGCACCAGCGCGGACTATCGGCGGCAAAGTTGATTTCCATATCGAAGCCGCGCGAGTTGTTGTACACGGCCCCGGCAATAGGCTTGTCACCCTTCGCTATACCAATGGCGCGAAACGCTCCCCAATCCTTTGCAGAACCGATATAAGGGATACGGCGCGCTACCCATTCTCCAACGGCGAAGTCGTCATTGAAAACAAGGCGAAGGCCCTCCATCTCACTCACCTCCTTTAGGAGATGTGTCTGACTGGGGGAAGACCGTCTCAAACGCGCGTGCGATCTCGTCTTTGACGATCTTGTGGATTACAACCACGTCATCGTAGCTGGGGCTTTCCTTCAGCATCTCGCTCATGTTGAGGGCCTGGACAATTTCATGGGCCCAGATCTCAAATTGTTCGTCGTGCACAAACTCCCGGTGAATGCGGATAACTTCTCCCATCTCACGCACCCCCACAGTCAGAACAGGGGTGGGGACTAGAGATAAGAATCCCTAGTGTTTGGAGAGGTGTTTTAGTGCCTAAGTGGGGACTTTTAAGCGCAGAAAACTGGGGTTGTGACACTCCCCTAGGGAGCGCCATCTCTTTCCTAACCATTTGATTTCATTGCTCCTTTTTCAAGGTGGGGACCATTTTCCAGAAAAGTGGGGACCTCGACCATACTTGCGGCCAACTTCCGACGCTCCGCTTTCTTGGTGTACGTCTCAGCCTCTTTCAAATCGAGCCAACCGAACCAGGCCATAAGCTGATGCGGTGTCGCGCCGTTCTCTGCTTCGATAGTCGCGCGGCCCTTGCGGACACCATGTGCCGAGCAGTGGGGTAGACCAGCCTTCTCGCACCAAGCCTTAAACCGATTGCCAAAGCCCTCCGCCGAAAAAGCACGTCCGTATTCAGTTTGTAAAAAAGTCATGTCACCGGTTTCTGACGCAGCAATCACGGCCTCAAGTTTGGTGCTCATCGGTTGTTCAACCTTGATCGGCTTTCTGTTCCGGCCTTTATAGGACGTGAACCGGATCCATCCATTGGAGATGTGCGGGCGTCCCAGCCTGACAACATCGGATCTCCGGCAACCGACATGGTACAGAAGCTCGAACGCTAAGCGCGGCTTGGTGCCGATGGGGTGTGTGGCGCGGTATTGCGCAAACTCCGCTTCGGTCCAAGTATGGTACCCGTCCGATGTGCCGCCGAATTTTTCCACCTGCTTGGCAACATTAATCTGTGCCCGGCCTTTCTGGATCGCCCAGTTAAAAAGGACGCGCAGGGCCTTCACCCGACCGTTCGCGGCCTCCCGTAGACTTTGCTTGCGGTCCCTCAATACCGTGATGGCTTGAACGTCAAGGCGATGAACCGGAAAATCCGAATAGGTAACGGTTGCGTCAGGGTGGATGGGCTCATCAAGGCAGCTTTCCAGGATCCGCTGACGGGCTTTTCGTGTCGATTTCGCTAAGCGCCGGAATTCAGCGGAGTCGAAATAGTCAAGGCAAAGCTCACGAAAACTGCCCTTGAGTGTTGGTTGGGCCCTGGGTCCGCTCACCTTCAGAGACCGGGCACGCGCTCTGTCGTATTCGGCCAGAAAGGCTTGTGTGCCAGGATCCTCCCGCAACCGGATTTTCTTATCGCCCTTGCGGCGGCGGTAGTACAGGCGTTCATTACCGTGCCGGTCCTTATCGCGAAGGATGTGTGGTAGGTCGATTTTCATAGGAGCGCTCATACGGCTGTTTTGCTCCAGATATCTTCCACACCTTCACGGGGCAGTGTCAAACCTTTGCCCTCAGTCGTGACGATTAGTGCTTTTCCGGGCTCTAAATCGACATACGCAACCGTCGCGCCCATATCACGCAGGAAGCCCGCAGCCAGATCATAATCTGTCTTGGTGATTCTCAGCTTGCGGACGCGCGGCTCACTCATTCAATCACTCACTGCCTCAGTAGATCTCTCGCGCGACGGCCAGCTTTTTCCACGCTTGTTTCTCTGCCAGCGTCGTAAAGCACTCGAACCGCAGCGAGCCCAAGAAGAGATGATATAATCGCCGTGTAAAAAGACGGAACGATCATCACGTAGTGTCGGTCGAAGCACCCCCAAATCAAGACACCAATTGCGAGCAGGCACATCGCCCAAGAGCCAAACGCAATCATTCGGGTTGGTGCAAAAATTAGGGCGGCTAACTTGTCGTTAGACAAAATTCCTCTCCTTCACTCACTGTTTTGTTCAGTGGCAGGCGTTTCTTTAACACCTGCCCAACGACATTCGTGATCAGGATCAGCACCGCAATGGATGCACATGTAGCCGTCTGCGATTAGGCGACCACCTTTGCAGCGCTTCGTAAACGGGCCGAACGCGCTAAGTATTGCCAGTTTATCCGCAACGTCCTGTTCACGCGTAACCTGAGACACAACTACTCTCCTTTAGCCGCTATCTTGGTTGCCCGTATCGAAGGGATGACGGATCGATTTGAAGTGTCAGGTCCATATCAAGAAGCTCTGGACAAAACCCAATTCGATCACGAGAGCTAAGCGTGTGGACGCCGTAACTGGTCGTTGAGGTGATCTGCCCCTCTTTATTGACGCCGATCAGATGCGCGTTGTTATTGCGGACGGCCATCACAATCCAAGCTGATGTGACAGCGCCGCCTTTGGCCGGATAGACGTCACCAACACGCGGGGCGTCTTCCATCAGCTCAGCGGGGATGTTCTCAACGTTGAATTTCATCACACATGCTCACTTGTTAGTTTATCCTGCTGCGCATTCATTAGTATGTTGTGTTGCTTTTCCTTGTTCCAAACAGCCAAACAGTCTGGACACGTCACTTCTTCAATGCTGCCTTCGTAGGCCGTGTCGGCGGGAACATCAGCCGAACCGCACCTATGCCAAAGGCAAAAGTTTTCACCGCTAACTAGTGTAAGGTTCGCGCCCTCGCACAGGTGGCCGTCATGGATGATTGGGTTGCCGTGCTGTGTCGTGCAAAGCTCACCTGAGTGTCTGTGTTCAATGACATCCATGATTGTGCTCCTCAAATATCTGCTCAATGACGACTTGTGATTCGACCTCATCGATCCTAAGCATTTCAGCGACACCGCCGGCACAAGGCCAGCACATGTAGGAGTTGCTGGGTGGCTGCTTGACAGACCAAACGCCGTCACTGTCGAAATCGGTATCGACGAACCCTCCACAAGCGCAGCAAGTGGCGATAGACATCAACCGTCTCCTTTAGCCGCTTGTTGTGGGACGTCTTCGGCAGGTTTCATGAACCAGCCGCCAGCGCCCTTGCAGATGTCGCAACGTGTCAAGCAGGAGTCGCACCCACTTTCTGGGTCGATGCACGCAAACTCTTCAAAGCAGTCAGCGTGCTCGCCCTCTCCAAAGCATGACCAGCAATCAATCCACGGCCACCAAGGTTCGATTTCCTCTCCAGGCTGCACGACAACATAGCCAGGGTATTCCTCAGACATCACTCTGTTTCCTTTGGTGGCTCTATGGGGGAGATGAGTTCATAACCAGCTTCTTCGTCTTCTTCGCCTGCTGACAAATGATAGTAGTATTCACCCACCTTAACTTGATCGGCGTCAGCATGCTCAAGGAGCACGATTTCGGCTATGGAGACGAAGCCGTTCCACTTGGCCCAATAGAACCCCGGCTTAACTTCCATCTGACGGCTCCAAGCCAGCAAGAGCTTGACGGGCTATCTCACGAATATTGTCCATACCGTCCAACTCGGTGATGACGCCCTGGTACACTTCGCTCACTTGATCATCGATCTTCTGCAAGGCCTTCGCCATTACAGGGGCTTGGGAGATCTTTGCGGCGCGTCTCTTGACGTTTGGGTCTTTAATTGGACCGATAAGCTGACAGATCACGCCGTCGGGAAAGTCTTTATCCGCTTCCAGAACGTAAACGACGTGATCCTCAACAACAGACTTCCAACTACTCATATCGTTCTCTCCTAATGTGGCGGGCTGGGCCGGACGCTACCCCGGCTGGTAAGCGGTTATCTCCGGTCGGGTCCATCTTACCGTCCGCACCATCAACGAAACCTGCGCGTCTGCTTTCCGTGCTGCCAGCCCATAAACTCAATCCGTCTCCTTCAATGCCGCACGACCGGCGCTGGTTTTCCGAACCCGGACGTATCCTTTGTAGGCTGTCTTGCTACGTACAGATATCAGGCCGTCGTGCCGCAGTTTCGCTGCGTTGGCCGCCCGATAGTCTTCGGTGCGGACCGTCTCAAAATATTGGTGCGGTAGACCGCGCAAAAACGTCTCTTGCTCATCACTCAGCTTCATCGCGTGGCTCCTTTGGTTTGTGGGTACGGCGAAAAGCAGCTAAGTCAGCTTTTTTCCAAGCACGTTGCACAGCTTGCGACTCCACACGCTCATCTGTGTACCAAAAACGACAATTCGCACACGTATCAGTCATCGCATTGCCCATTGGATCTGCGCAGAACGCCCATCTTCTGAAAGGCCGCGCCACCAATCTTCACGAACGTTGTATTCGTCCAGCGTAGACTGCTGCTCGAAATGGCACGTCGGGCACCGGCCCTCGACGAACTCATCTGTATTGAAGCCACAGTCGGGACAGTGCTCAGCCATCATCACCCTCCCGCGCAGCAGCATGGCAGCGTGCTATGAGGTCGGGGTCTTTAATCGCGCAACAAATCCAGAGCGGGTTTCTTCTCTCTTCGCCAGGCCGCCGATGACGCAATAGACCAAGCTCATTCCAACGAAACCACGCGTTACGTGGCTCATCCCAAACCGCGTGTGGGTGCGGCTTGTCAGGCTCTAGCGGCGCGGGATCTGCGAGGGCGGATTTGGCAAAAAGCACTGAATGCCGGACATCTTTGAGTACTGTACCAAAAATCTGATGTTTATCAGTAGGCCAACTTTTATAGATCTTTATCAGATTAAGAAGTTCCTTTTCAAAAGCATCAATGAATTCGTCCAGCCTATCAGCCATTGCCGGACTCCTTTCGACCACGGAAGACAAGGACGGGTTCGACGGTGTGTTCAGGGTGGTCTTTGTGGTCTTCACAGGAAGCTGTAAACAGAGCTGCGTCATCGACCGCCTCAATTCTGTGTTCTTGTGCAGACCGTATATGGCCAGATGAGTTCACCACGCCGTGCATCTCTTCACACTCATCAACAGGAATAACGAATACGCGCTTGACGGTGCCGGTGAACGAACGCGCGGCCTCAGCATCGAACTTCTTTGCAAACGGGCCTGATATCTCGCCTTTGCCGTTATAGGCAGCATACATTTCTACAACACCAATGCGTTCAGTCATGATCGTCACCGAATACAAAATCCTCCAAAGCTTCCATGCCGCCAAGAACGGCTTTGATCTCTTTTTGATTGGGCTTGCGGGGCTTGTCCCACCGGCCAAGCACTGGTGGTGAAGCGTTCTGGATTAGCACCAGCAAGGCTTTTTCGGAGCTGCCCGTCTGACGGATTTTCTCGACGGACTCTGAAATACTCTCGACGACGGGGCGCAATTCTTCGAGTTTGGTGTCAGTCATTGCTTTGCCTCTGGTGGGGTTGGTAGGGGCATCCAGTGGGTGGGCCACCAGTCGCCATATTCCGTGTCCCAACAGCCTGGTGTGACGATGTCTTGGTATTGCTTGCCCACAACAACCGTCAGGGGATTATCTGGGTCGCCTACCAAGAGGATTCTGGTCCCATCACGCGGTGCGGCGCTCATATCTGAATTCCAATCAGTCATCCTGTGTAAGCCCTCCAAAAGCGAACAATCTCGACACAGATCAAAACAAGAACCAACGTCCAGAGTAAAATGTCAGTCATTTGTCTGAGTCCTTGAGTTCTTCGGCGCGTTGCAACAAGAAATCGCTGATCCACTTGTATTGCATGCTTCGGCTCAGCGGCATGAGGCCCCGCCCTTCAGCCTCAAGATACGCACGGATTGCGGCGGCTGCGATCGTTGTGACGACGGCGTCGCGTTCTTCTTCGGTCAGCGCCTGCAACATGACGTGATCAAAACCATAATGTGTTTCGAGAATTGAACGGACCGGCTCTTTGGCCGCTTCTAAGCTCGTCATTTGTCTGAGTCCTGATTAAAAGCTGGGGTCATGGCTGAATAGTGCGGACTGCGCTCGTCAAGTTCCCAACCGATCTCTTTGGTGGCTACGTCCAGCGCGTGCATGGTCTTGATTAAACCAATGCTGCCGAGTTCGGCCTTCAATGCTGTCAGATCACGAGCGATCTCCAAGCCACGGTTGTAATCTCGCCTGCTAAGGGGTTCCATTCACTTACCCTCCTTGTCTGTGGGCTTTAAGGCGTCGAGAGCGGTGCGGCAGTCGCGCAACAGCTTGAAAGTGATCTGGCACTCAGGGCCGGAGCCGAGCATTACCGGCCCATCATCGAGTATGTCGTCATCGTACCCAAACTCATTTTCACAGACCGACAGCAGCGTCTCGAAACGGGCCAGTGCTTCTTGTTCTGCTTTGTGTTGTGCTACCTCGTCAGAAAATGGTGTGCTGGTAAAATCCTGAAGCTTTTCAATAGGCAGCGCTTTCATCAAAGAGCGATTGAACATTTCCAGCCGTTCAACCTCTCCAGCCTCATTACTCGCTATCTTTATGTACTCAGAGATATCGTGTTTGAGGTCTTCAATCTCAGCTTTAAGACGCTCTATTTCTTGATCTTTGCGTTCGTTTTGTTCGAGCAAACTGTCAACAAGCTCAGTCATTTTTTGCTCCTGTTCTCATGAATGCGTCGAGGTTTTCAGAGAGCCAGCCATTCAAAAGGTCTAAACCGGCCCAATTGCAGTCATACACGTCCAATCGGTCATAAGCTTGTGATAGAAGTTCAGCCGCCTGCCGTCTCGAAGAAGCCAGCCGCTTATTCTCAGCTTTAAGACGCTCTATTTCTTGTGCTTGGTCTGTCATTTGTCAGCTCCCTGATGTTCACGGGCTTCAATGAATTGATTTACGTCGCCCGTCATGGTCGTGCCGCGCCAGCGCCATTTGCAGGGGCCGGGCCAATAGTCGAGACGGTCGCCCAATAAAGTCCGCGAATAGTGGGCATCTGTATGGCGCGTCCAACCGCTTCCATCGAACAACGCGCGCCGTGCCGATCGCGCAACAGCATTCATCTGAGTAAAGCCCGCCATTAATCCAGTGCGGGGCGCTACTAATTCTTCAATCTGTTTCCGCCACTCTGCGCGCCGTTCCGCACGCTTTTCTTGGCGCTCGCGGCGTATCTCTTCAAATACTTCCCAATCTTCGCGAGACATCACCGCACCACCTTTTCCAAGGGCGGGTTCCGCTCATCGATGTAAAACGCTTCGATCTCCGCGACCAGCGCCGCTTTATCGATGCCCGGAATGATGTATTTTTGGATCGCGTCCACCGTATCCCGGCAGTACTGGTTAAACTCCAGGTGCTTCATTTTGGTGATAGACTTCGGGGCGAATTCCATTGTACTGCCCTCAATGGAGGGCACCCATTCGCCGTAGCCGAGAAATGGTTTGAGGGCGGAGTGTAGCTGTTGGGGTGTTTCGAAACGGTCGGAATTTTCCGCAACCTTCCGCACAAGCGCCCAATACCAATTGTGCTGGGCTGCGGAGCGCTCCTTGCCTTTGAGAGACTGCCCGCACATGGCGCAGCAGCCGTCTAGGGTTTCAGTCTTGGTCATCAAAACCAGCCTGCAAAAAAACACTGTTGACGAACGGGAGTTGAGTCGCGCTCAAAGATCGTGTCGCCGTCTTCTTTGGTGATCATCTTGTGCACGCGCGCATCAGCAAAAAACATGTCACTTGGGTTTGATTTCCAGTCAACTTTTACAATCTCAAACAGCACGAAAGAGCGTTCGTACTCACCGAACACAAGATGACCCGGTTCAATCCGATTGTTATGTGGGAGCCAGCCAACCAGCCTCTTTTTAATGTCTGCTATCTCTTCCGGCTTGCCGCTGATGCTGGCGTCACCGAAGTACTGAATCTTGTTGCCCCACCATCCACCGATCACATGATCGCATTCGTCCAACATTTTGTTCTTGAGTTTCAGTTGTTCGGTCTCAGTCATTGGCTTCCTCGGATTGAACGGACCTAAATGCGCTGGTAAATCGGGTGTTGTAGATGACCATGCTTGCGACAGAGACCGCATCGGGGGTGTCGGAATCCCGGATTGCGCTAAGGTTTAAGCATAGTTCCAGCGGGTTGACCCCGTGCAGTTCCCACCAGACCCGCTCGCCTCTTTGATGTTGGGCGTCGTTGGATTGTGTGTGGTGCTCCGAACAGAGAGGGACACACCAACGATCATCGGGTTTCTTGGCCGCGCCGGTATCGGTTTTGCCGTACTCCGCGCTTGAATACCGGACATGGGCGGCTTCCGACTTGGCCCCACAGATTACGCAGGGCAGGGACCGGATGAAGTCCAGATAGTCCCGGTCCTTTATGCGGGGGAGGCGCTGGCGCACTTTGGTGTGGGGTCGAATTCGGTGCATTATCTCAACCCCTCGCCGGTCTGAACTTTTGTCACCTCTTCCATGATTTCACTGTGCCATTCCGGTTTCTTGGCCTGGATGAGCCACAAGTCGCTTTGATGCTCGCGGACGACCGTATCGATGGTGTGCGGGCTTGCCGAAGCCACGGCGGCGCGCACTTTCTTATCCAGCTCGCGGATCTCCGCGACCGTCGGCAGCTTGGGACCAGTGGCGATGCCGTCATCATCATCCGCAGGCGCGAGACCGGATATGGCCAGGAGACAGTAGCGTCTTAAATAGGTAATGGCGCTGCCAAGGGTCTGATAGAAGTTCATGCCCTTCTGTTCTTTGATGGCGAGCTTCATTTCGCTGGATATCGATTGGCCGCTTTCGTGCATCAGCCAGGTGGTCATGACCAGATTGTCTCCGGCCATGCCGAAGGTCTGGGAGTGTGACAGTCCATTTTGTGCGAATGGCTCTCTTAAGGCGTCGCACACGTCGGACAGTTCCGTGTACCGGTTGCCGAGATGTTTGTTCTCGCCGCTTTTGGCCGCCCCGCCATACATGCCTTGCGCTTTGCCGAGCGCAGCAGCCAACTCTGGCTTTCCGTGCATGCTCTGTGGTGTGTATGTTGGCACGCTTGGCGGATGATCAGCAGATCCTGTACGGGGCGCGTCAACTCTCATTTCTTGAACAGCTCTATGATTGTGGCTTCAGCTTCGGGGGAGAAGGTGACCGGCTTCACATTCGGCGGTTCTGACACTTTGTCAGCCCACGGCCTTTCAATCGGTTCGAGGAGTTGGCCTGGCGACCCGCCATTGGCGATGATGATCCGGTCCAGGGTGTAGGTCATGTCTCCGTGCATCGCGCAAAGCCGACAGATCAGGGCGATGCGTTTAAAGAGGTTTTGCTCTTTAACAATCTCATTCGCAATATCGTGAGCCTTGCCCAACTCGACGCGCAGCTTTTGGAGGTCATCGAGTTTCACAGACCCCACTCCTTTTCGAAGTGGTCGGCGATCTGCGGGAAGGTGGCGCCGCGATCATTCATCCGATAAATCTCCTCGGTGGTGGCCACCCCCACGCCTAACCAGCCCATCACTCTGTCAATCGGGTCGGCATGGGTGTTATGGAGCGCGAATCCAGCCGTATGAGCGGCAAGACCTAATGCGCAATAGGCGTCTCTCGTCCAGAATACCCAGTGGCTGACTATCTTATGTAAGCCGTATCGACATTGCCGGTGCCCAGCGCGCAGCTCCGCGATCCACGCTCGTCTATTACGAGTAATCTGGTCTTCTTCGGTGGTGTGCTTTTGTTTTTCGTCTATGAACATGAGTCTTCCTTTTATAAGTTGGCAGCAGCGACACACGCCCCAACAGGAGCCTGTGCGCTACCGCCCTTCCTCTACCGGCCCGTACTACATGCCGTTTTCTCACACCACGCAGACTGACTTTCGAGGGGATCCTTTTCCCGAACACTCACGCGCGTCACCCCGTAGCCATTCTTGAAACGCTCCCACGCAAGCGCGTAGGCCTCGTCAATGCTGACGGCTTCAATCTCTTGGATGTCGCCTAGATTGGTGAACGCCCAGAACTTTTGGAGCGGTTCTTCGAGGGGGATTTGTTCTGCAAGGGCCATGGGGTGTCTCCTGTAGAGACCCCAATGTGCTACAAAATGTAACCAATATCAAGGACAAAACGTCCTCAGTAACGAAAAAGTTTATCCCGTTTTCTTACGCGGTTTGGCTTCGCTTTCTATTTTTTGTTGCAGCTCGTCATGCTGCTTTTGCAGTCTGTAGAACGCGAAAAGCCCGCCCTCTTTGACGCACGACTCAAGATCGTCGGTCTCCCCCATGATGTAGGAAATGCTTACCCCAATCGTCCTCGCGGCAAGCGCCAATCCGCCAGCGGGCGCAGATCGTCTATTCTCCCTAAACCAATGCGTGACCGCTTTTGGCTGATCGTCACGCTTTGCCGCTCCAGGATACATGGCCGTTCCGAGTTGAGAGGGCGTCCAGCCCATTTCGTTTAAAAGGAATTCCAGGCGCTTTATAAAAAGCTCATTCCACTCAACTTTATCGGTCGGCGCATTGTTTTGCCCGGTCGCCACTATTTCCGTCCCCAACAGTTTCGCGGACGTAAACATTGGAGGCAGCACGACTTCACGGGAAGGGTGTGCGGTATACAAAAAGCAATTGACATGGGTACAAAATGTCCCCATGATACCCGCCATGAAATACACGACCCCATCAGATGTAATCGCAGCTTTTGCCGGTGAAGAAACAGTGACGCGCGAAGTCCGCGGCGAGGAAGTGCTTGCGGTAGAGTTAAAGGTAAAACCCGGCACGGTCGGTAAGTGGCCCAAGCGCGGCGTCCCGCGACGGCACCTTTTACGCATTTTACAATTGGCAGAAGAGCGCGGCGTTGCCTTGTCGGCTGAGCAGTTGTTGTCAACAACGAGCGCCAACGAAGGTTGATCTCGATGCATGACCAGATTTCCCGTTGTGCGACACTTTTCTTACAGCCTATCATTGAAGGCTCCCTCCAGCAATTACGAATCTCAAATTCACGCAAAGTTTCTCATGCTCGCGCGAAATCCGTTCGCCGTGCTGAAGGCGGTTATGCCGCTATCGGACGCTCGTTAGACAACCATGTTGACGCATGGTGTCTAGCAGAGCCCGCTAAGAATTATTCCAAACAAATCTCCTTTCAGAAAAAGGGGGCCGGGAGTGCGGAGACACCGAGACCGGCCCCGAGAGTTTCATGCTGCGAAGCCCCCATAGCTTCACGTGTACATAGTTGTGGAACTGCAACCTGCAATTCCACGTAAAATTATTATGGGAGTTTGTAATGTGTGACGAAGGGTCGATTAATACGGAGAAGTGCGAGGTTCTTGTCAGTATACTGAGACAAGAATTTCCCACGGATACTGTGAAAAGGTGCGCACGAGCGTTCGATGCTGCCCCGCGTACGGTGATCGGCTGGCTGTATAACGAACAGTTTCCCAACAACCGGCACTTCGACCGGATGGCGGCGTATTTCCCGCCGGGATTTGTGGAGGCGGTCTATGAGCCGTGCTACCGGGCGGGCAAGCACAATCTGACGTCCGCCCAATATCTCGACCGCGCCATCTTCTATCTCAATCTTGCGAAGACAGACAAAAATGAAGCCCCCGTTGAAACAGAGACTCATAAAACGCGTGGATTGGTTGCTGAGCCGCTTGTTTGACCGGGTCGGGCGGTGGGCCATGAAGTGGAAACGATACAGGGACCGACATTTGAAGACCCCACAGGAGCGCCGCGAAACGTCGAAGCGTTGAAGCCTAGATCCCTTGCACCTCCCCGGATGACTCCCACGAGGGAACGAAACAGCGGCAGACAATAAGAGGAGCCCCCATGCCGTCAAGACATGACACTATATGGACGAAAGACCTGGATGAAAAAGTCGCGTCTTTAGCCGCGCAGGGAATGAGCGCCCGCGCGGCGGCGGACACCATAGGGCTGAGTGTCGGAGCGGTTTCCGGGCGTGCTCAGAGATTGCGTATCTCGTTTGGGTCCAGATCCAATGATCCGTGGACCGACCAGGACGACGACAAGCTAAGAAAACTCGCGGGGGCGGGAAGGACACCGGCCCAAGCAGCGCGGTACATGAACCGCACGCCGCTCGCCGTCCATAAAAGGGCGCGGGCATTGGGGTTGGTGCTGCAAACGTCGGGTGTAAGTCTTCCTCGTGAGCGCAAATGCGCCAAGCGACCTGAATCCTCAAAAGAAGACCTGGAGCCTTTATGTGCTGGGCCATTGCCAGACAACAAAACGCAATGCCGGTGGATCATCGGAGAAAAGCCGGAGTGGAAAGCATGCGGACGTGAGCGTTTCCACGGCTCCTATTGCCTTGAACACTTCGAAAGAGCGTCGGCATGAGTAGGTCGATCGATTGCCCGATGTGCGGTCATGTTGAAACCAGAGTTTACGACTCCCGCCGCACCACGGTGTTTGATTGCCCGGCTGTCCACCGGCGGCGGAGGTGTATGGGTTGTAGCGGCAAATTCTCCACATATGAAGTTGTAACCGCTGAAGCCGCTTCGATGTTGCAGAGAGACGCACTGGGCGCGTCACTGACAGCCGTGAAACGGGCGCGGGATGCTCTCGACGATGTCACTACGTATGTCTCCGTCGCACAAAATAATGGAGTCGGTGGTGTCGATTAAAGCGCTTAACTGGGCATTTGAGCAAGAGTTACCGTGTGCTACGAAATTTGTCTTGGTGGCGTTAGCGGATAGCACGAACACAGACCTTGAATGCTGGCCGTCACAAAGGACCATCGCAAAGCGCTGCGGCCTGACACGCCAGAAAGTCAATGTCGCGATTAAGGACCTCGCCGATTATCAACTTATTTCGGTTGAGCACCGCCAGGCCGAAGGCGGGGGGCAAGTATCAAATTTCTACCGTTTGAACCTTAGGTTCACCGCAGTCAATGAGGATGACACCGTAGTAATTAGGGAGAGCGGAGAGTGTCATTCAGGATTGCCCCCGGAGTCATCGTCAGTGTCACCGGGTGTCAATGAGGATGACTCCTTAATAATAGAACCTACCAATGAACCACCAATAGAACCTACCAATGAACCTATAGGCAAAAAAGCCAGAAAAACAAGTTTGCCAGATGACTGCCCGACACGAGACGACAGTGCTAAGGCGATAGCTTACTGGACCAAGCACGGGCGACCAGACATAGACGCTCAGGAACAAGCGCAATTGTTCCGAGACCACCACGTCATCAACGCGAAAACCTCAGCCGATTGGTCCGCATCATGGCGAACTTGGTACGTGCGCGCCAGGGCCTACACCGAGAAGCGGAAGGGGCAAGCAGAAAACAAAATTGTTCGCATCCAGCGTGAAAACCTCGGTCCCGGTTAGATGCGCACCGCCACAGAGATTTTGTCAGAAGCCGGAATAAAAACCACTGCAACACAAGGCAACAAGAAAACCCAGTGCCCCCAATGCTCACACACTCGAAAGAAAAAACGCGAACGCTGCCTCGCCGTGAAGATCTCGGACGAAGGTGTGACGTGGTACTGCCATCACTGCGGCTACAGGGGCGGTGGGTACTATGCTAAGCGAGGCCCACGCCAAAAGGTTTCAGGAGCGGGGGATAGATCCCGAAACGGCGGTGAAGTTCGGAATTTACACCGAACGGCTAAAGCCAACTGGTAGTGCGGTGGTGTTTCCGTTCACGGAAGGAGGTGAGATCGTCAACCGGAAACACCGCGCGCCGGATAAACGGTTTTGGCAGGACGCGGGGGCGAAGAAAACTTTCTGGAATGCGGACGCGTTGAAAGATCCGCTTCTGGAGGACGGGGCGGCGAAGTTGATCATCACCGAAGGCGAGTTTGACGCCTTAACGGCCATTGAATGCGGCTTTCCCCTCACCGTGTCGGTGCCGGACGGTGCGCCGCCCCAAGCCTTAGAGGGAGAGATAGATCCGAACCATGACGACAAGTTCAAGTTTATTTGGAACAACTGGGAGGCGTTGAGCAAGGTCAAGAGGATTATCCTCGCGGTGGACGATGACGGGCCGGGGCGGGCGCTGGCGGCGGAGTTGGTTCGAAGACTCGGAGCGGTTCGGTGTTTGTTTATCGAGTATCCGGAGAACTGTAAGGACTTGAACGACGTCCTGGTTACTTACGGTCAAGACGAGGTTGTCCGTGTCCTGAATCAGGCCAGGCCCTATCCGGTCAAGGGATTGCATCGCATGAGCGACTTCCCCGAAGTACCGGAGGCCAAGACGTTCTCCACGGGATGGGTCGAGATGGATGAATTCTTCACGCCCTTTCTGGGGGAGTTCATCGTCATCACGGGAATTCCGAACCACGGCAAGAGTACATGGACAAACGCCATGGTGTGTAACCTGGTGAAGGCGCACGGGTTGAACGCCACGTTTGCATCGTTTGAGAACAACCCCATGAGAGACTTAAGGCCGTTCCTGAGAAAGCAGCATGGTGGCACGGACGCGGACAAGTGGATCAACGACCGCTTTTCATTCCTGTACCAGGACCCCAGGGAGCTGGACGAGGACGGGGATTTGGATTGGTTGATCGACCGCGCGGCGGATTCGGTCATTCGTTACGGCTCCAACATTTTGGTGGTGGACCCGTGGAACGAGATCGAACACAAACGTCGCCATGGGGAGTCGGAAACCGAATACGTGGGCCGTGCCATACGGGAACTAAAAAGGTTCGGACGGTCTTACGAGGTCATGACGGTTGTGGTGGCGCATCCGGTGAAGATGGGCGGCGGGCAGCACGGCATGCACAAACCCAACCTCTATGACATTTCCGGCAGTGCCAATTGGTACAACAAGGCCGATCACGGAATAGTCGTTTGGAGACCTGACATCGGGAAGAACGTGATCGAAGTGGATTCGAAGAAAGTGCGGTTCGATTGGTCCGGCAAACCGGGGAAAGTGAACTTTCAGTATAACAAGCAATTGACGAAATTCGAGAGTATTCCAGAGGAACTTGTGATATAATACGAGTACGGAAGGATAGTGATATGGGAAAACTTCAGTTTCCGGAAATGACAAACGAACAAACTATGTGGCTCGTAGAAAACCTCGAGCCAGCCGCATTGCTCCTCCACACAACCCCCTCAGGAGTAGAGATATGGGACAAAGACCCTAACGGTAGTGAAAGGCCGGAAGGGGCTGAGGTTTGGTGCTGTGCTCGTGATCAGCGCAAGTTTTGGTGCAAGACGATTGACCAGGTACTTTGGGATTATTGGCCGGACGAAGATCCCGCTCACTGGTTGCCGTGCAAAAAGCCGCGTGTTTACGATTATGACATCGACGAACAAGAAATCTTCGACTACCTCCAATCCCGTCAAGAAGGGGATGAGTTTATCAATTTATATGAAAAGTTGGAGGAAACACCAGAAGTACCGCCTTCTGAAGATGCTGTGAAGTGGTGGGCTAACGGCAAATACTATCGTGTGGATGAGGCCAGCGATACGCTTTGGGGGTATGAGTTGAGCAACACGAAAGGCTGGACCCGCTCCATGAAGGGTTTAGGGCGTTTGCTGCCAATTTCTAGTCTCGGGCAATTAGTCGAAGCCTGCAAAGCCAAAGCAGCAGAAGTGTCTGGTAGGCCTGAGCCGGAAGATGAAATTGATATTGCGGCCATGGCGGCAGAGCACAAGAAATGGAACGCTGCAGCATGTGAAGTGCTCAAGAAGTGCATCGTAAATTTGGAATTTAATAAAGCGATCGCCAACATGTCCCCCCAAGAGCTGATTGATAGGGTGCTTTCGAAGGCGCCTACAAGGCCTGGTGATTATACCCTGAGGCCTGATGGTAGGTGGTTTGCAAAGCTTAAGCCACTCAATATCAGGCGCGTAGACGCGCCGGAGCGAAGCGACAGGCCAGTTTTGTGTGATGTCGTCGATGATGAAGATTTGCCTAGCGAGCCCGATGCTTACAAAGAACGCGGTTGGGCACTCATCAAGAAACAGAACATGCAAGCGGTCGGTGAACATCTAAAGGCGCAAAAAGATGGCACGAGAGTTGCTGATGCCATCTCCAACGCCTTCACCAAACAAGACAGCACTAAGCCGATGATAGGAGGGTGGGGAGAGTGATCGGCGCGGCGCTCAGTTTTTTCTCATGGGTGTTACCGACACGTTGGGTCTTGCCCTTACTGTTGCTGGTCGTGCCCCTTGCTTTGGTGATTGCTGTCTCGCTTGTGGCGAACACAGTGTCATATCAGTGGGAAAGACGGGCTTTGTACCGGCAGGAGATTATGGCGCTCCCCACGCTTGGTGAACTTTATGAGCGGGGTTATGAGATTCATGAGGGCGAACTTCGCAATAGACTCAGCGGGATTATTTTGACCAAAGAGCGGATACTCTATTGGTGCGCATATTACCGGCACCCAGAAGGCGCTGGGTGGAGGTGCAGAAAACTATGACCCTATCCCTGTATGGAGGTGTGTAATGCCCTGGAAGCTCGTAGTGCCTGAAGAAGAGACGGCGCGACCAGTGGAGCAAAGCCGGGAAGACCGCGAACTGGAGCTGCGGCGAGATATTGGCAGCATTTTGAACAAGCATTGCGCTGAAAACGTAAGCAACACACCCGACTTTATCTTGGCCCGCTACCTTCAAGATTGTCTCAAGGCTTTCGACCAAGCGGTGGTCTTCCGGTCCGCTTGGTATGGACGGAATGATGAACTCGGACAACCTGATCAGGCGCGCAGACGCGCCGAACCGTAGGTTCCCTAAATGAACCCAGCATACCCAGGCCCCAAACCGATTCACATACTCAACGTTGAGCGTACGGAAGATCAGCGCAAGCGGCATCGCAGTGTCGATAGAATGCTCAAAGCCCACGCGAGGGTCGCAGAAATGAAGGAGCGGGAGGGCGAATTTATTATATCTGAATACGAAAAGGAGCGTGACAAACTCACGACGCCGGAGGCGAAAGCGAATTTATTTGTGCACACTATGCGCTTGTTGCAGAGGTAATATGAACCCCGCGTATCCCGGTCCCAAACCAGTCCATATACAGAACGTTGAGCGCAATAGAGCATATGACGCGGCAATCAAACGGTTGAACCGCGTGGATTATTTTCGGAACGACAGAGATGGACAGAGAGCGGCCATACTGAGGGATAGCGCAGAAATCGCCAGATATGAGCGTGGTGTGGGGAAAGACGACCCGGATGTAGAGTTGGCAGAGGGGATGATACGGTCACAGGCTCGAAAAGAGTTTAACGAAAAGTTTGTGCGCCCAGCGCCGCCGCGGCGAAGTTGGTTTGAGTGGTTGTCAGATACAGTGATGCCGGTGTGAACGCAATGACGCAACAACAAGGCGTAACATGAAGAACGCGGAAAACTTTCCAGAAGCTAGACTTATGCGACTAGAGGCGGACCTGAAAGAAGCCGCAGATAGTTTAAAGCTTTTTAGAAAAACTCACACAAAATCCGAAAATAACCGGTTGGGTAAGAGACCTATATTCGATTGCACCATGGCGGACGAAATACATTTAGACCAGGCGCGGGCGTTGTTGGCTGGCGTTAGAGGTATAATTGATGATCTGGGCTAACCGCCGCCGCCAACGCTTGGAAGCGCGGTTCTGGGCTTTAGTGGCTTTGAATTTTTGTGCCATCTCGGCAAATGTATATATGTTGCTCAGTCGGCTGATTAGTCAGCCCTTATGTTCTAGAATATGCGAGGTGTTAATGATAAACGCAAGCGAGCTAACTTGTTTAATTGGGTGGGGGAGCATAACGCTGTTAGCAGGAATAGCTATCGCCGTATCGGGATATTTTTATACTATGTCACAATATCCGGCATGGTTTAGATGTCTCAAATAGACCATCAAACAGAAGAAACACTTTCCCCCCTCATCGCCTCCAAGCGCCGCCAACACTTGGAATGGCTAAGACAGCGCACCATAGCCCGCAACCACGCGGACGGGTTGAAAGTCGCTAAAGAGGAAGCATTAAAGCTACGCGCCCCCCAAGACCCAACAACAGAACAGACCAAAGCGCGCTTACGTGAGGGTACTATTGAACGTCTCCTGCGGACTGGGCGGTTGAACAAACAACATGAGCGGGCAGCGGACGAAATAGAGCGGGTCTACATCGCCATTACAGGGTCTATGCTGATCAAACCTCATAGGTGGGAGCGTCTAGGACACACAAACGAGCCGGAAAGGTGGCCCGCAAGCCTTTCAGACGCCTACATCAACAGATATTGGCCCTGGGTTGATGAACTGCGCGATCGGCGGGGTGTGTTCATAGCGAGAAGTGAAAACAACATGGCTCCCCCGATACTAGATGTTGTGATTTCTGTTGTCGTGGACGGTCATGCGGCGCGAGATATCGCAAACCGTCACCGATGCAGACGGCCAAAGGTGATTGATTGGCTGATAGAGGGTCTTGATCTGTATGCGAGGAAGGCAGGCTGGGTGTGAAGTCAAAGGACTATGCCATTCAACATTTCCAGGTAACGCAGCACGCCATCACTCGGTATAGAGAGCGTATCGAAGATGTTAGGTCGCGCCGTGTGCGCCCGCAGGTGGTCAAGGATCTGAGAAAGCGGCGCGGTCACGAGGGGCTATGGGAGAGGGTAATGACAGGAACGTGTACGGTGAGAACAAAGCGAGCGCAGTACGTTTTTAAGCAAGGTCACCTGGTGACGGTACTCAAGCCGGTGCCGTTTGGCGAGAGGTTCGTTGAGGCTCAAAGACGCGCATGGATAGCTTGACAAAATGGGGTCCGAGATTTACAAGAAATACATAACGTACACCATTGCGCCCGGACCATGAGAATGGGGCCGGGCTTTTTGATTCAAGGTGATGATATGAGCACTGAATCGATCTAATCAGATGGAAGCTAAAGCGACACGCAAGACGGACGGCTCTGGCAGCGTGACCGTTACTGTGCATTGGGAGCCAATTCGTTGGCTGGAAGTGGCAATCAGAGACGGGTCGTTGAGCCCGGTAGAGACGCCTCTGTTACGCAAATGGAAAGACCAGACTACCACCGACTCTACAGAACCAAGCGCTGGAAAGAGCTAAGAGCGTGGAAGCTACGTAAAGACCCGTATTGTCAGTGCCCGCATCACAAGGGCGAGGACAAGTCTGCTGAGGCTGACGTTGTCGATCACATCACCAAGCACGAAGGTGAGCTTATGCTGTTCTGGGCCAAGAAGAATCTCAGAAGCATGACGAAACAGTGCCACGATCGCTTCAAGCAGAGCCAAGAGAAGGGCGGCGCAGGTTTTCTCAAGGGATGCGATGAATCAGGGTGGCCGTTAAGCGATGAGCACCATTGGAACCAATGATTGACGACAAATACCCAACCCAGCTCATGATAGACGCGGGTGTAAATGCGTTGATGGACATGGAGTACGAGCACAATACTTATGAACAGGTTGTCGAGACCATCTTCAATGCGATGATTGAAAGAGACGATGAACAGCCACACCTCGCGCAAGTCAGTACGCACTACCATCACATTGCGTTGCAAAAGGCAGCCAAGCAAAGCGTAAGCTACGTGTACACACCTAGGCCTCAGCCTCTCACAGTCATTGATCTTTCTCCTGGCCCCTTGAGGGGTGGGGAGGGGGGTAGAAATTAGCGAGTGAGCGTTGGGGGAGCGGCACGGGGCCTTCCTTCCCATAAACCGCCTGAAATTTAGTAAAACCGAGGAAATTTCGAAAAAATGGGTGACAGAGGCCGTCAATCGGCTGCTGAAGTGGCACATTTGGCCGAAAACAACGTCATTCCGTTGAAAAGGCCTTGTGCCCCGGCAGAATTGACCGATGAACAGGCCGAAGAATGGCACAAGATCACTGATAGTCTGCCTGCTGACTGGTTTCCGAAGGAAACATGGCCGGTTTTGGCACAATTATGCCGTCATATCACGCGTGCGCGCCGTTTTGCGGCGTTGTTGCAGGATATGGAAGCCCAAAAGCCGGGTGAAGACGGAAAAGTGGACATTGATTTGAAGCTTTACCGGGATTTGTCGCGTTCCGAAGAAGAACAGTCGCGGGCCATCGCGTCGTTATCCACGAAACTGCGCATTACAAACCAGGCAACGGTGGATAAGCGGACAAACAGGAATAAGGGTAGCGGTCCCTCGTGGGATCACCAGCGCAACGCACGATAGCTCGTGCGAAACGCAACATCAGATGGATTGAGACGTATTGCCGGGTACCGGAAGGCCCGGATGTAGGCCAGCCGATCAAGTTGAGGCCGTGGCAGCGTAAGATTCTGATCGCGATTTACGCGAAAGACACGCGCCGGGTGATTGTCTCGTTTGGCCGGAAGAACGCTAAAACGACACTGTGTGCGTGCATCCTGCTTTTGCATCTTGTGGGGCCGGAAGTTCGAGTTAACTCGGAACTTTATTCATCCGCGATGTCACGAGAGCAGGCAGCGCTCTTGTTTAAGATCGCGGCCAAGATTATACGGCTCGATCAAGAGCTATCGGATCTGATTACGATCCGGGAGACGGTCAAGCAGCTCCATTGCGCTTACTACGGGACGATGTACCAGGCGTTAAGTGCGGACGCGCCGACCGCGTTTGGGCTTAATCCGGTTCTGATCGTTCACGACGAATTAGGACAGGTGAAGGGGCAGGATCATCCGCTTTACGAGGCATTGGAGACCTCGACCGGCGCGCAGGTCAGCCCACTGAGTGTGATCATCTCCACGCAGGCACCGACCGCGAATGATTTGCTTTCGGTGCTGATTGATGACGCGCTGAAGGAAGAAGACCCGCGCACGCACGTATTCCTGTACACGGCGGACGAAAACGCCGATCCGTTCGACGTAGAAACGATAAAACAGGCCAATCCGGCTTTCGGAGACTTCCAGGATACGAAGGAAATCCTGGACATGGCGGAAGCGGCGCGGCGGATACCGTCACGCGAAGCGTCCTATCGGAATCTCGTACTGAACCAGCGGGTGCAAGTTCATAGCCCGTTTATCTCGGCGTCGGTTTGGAAGGCTTGCGGGGGCGAGCCTTCCGAGCTTGGGCCGGTCTATGGAGGGCTCGACTTGTCGGTGTCGAACGACCTGACGGCGTTCGTGCTGGTGAGTCCTGTGCAAGGAGTGCTCCATGTCCGGCCCATATTCTGGCTTCCCGAGGAAGGGTTAGCTGATAAGGCGAGGCAGGATCATCAGAGTTACGATCTGTGGGCCAAGCAAGGATTTCTGAAGACCACGCCGGGCCGGTCGGTCGAATACGCCTATGTGGCCAAGAAGATAGCCGACGCCTTCGGGCAATACGACATCCGGCGGGTCGCGTTCGACCGTTGGAATATGAAGCATCTGAGGCCCTGGCTAATCGAGGCCGGGCTATCCGAAGGGTTCATAGACGATCGCTTTGTGGAGTTCGGCCAAGGGTATCAGTCCATGTCTCCGGCGCTTCGCGAGACAGAGACGATGTTCCTTAACGAGAAGGTGCGCCACGGAAATCACCCGGTGCTCCAGATGTGCGCAGCCAATGCGGTTGTCGAGATGGACCCCGCGGGCAATCGGAAACTGACGAAAAAGAAAAGCTATGGCCGGATTGACGGCATGGTGGCCTTAGTCATGGCGGCAAGCCTCGCCGCGGCGGAAATGAACCAGAAGAAGGTATTCGACGTGAAACCGGACAAAGTCTTTGCGGAGATGAGTTTCTAAGTGGCGGTAACGGTCTCTCGCTATAACCACACGCGCAAGCTCGAAAAAAACCAAGAGCTGAGCATAGCGAACTTCAAATTTATGCTGCGTAGCTCCACGCCCTTCGATGGAACGCACACGACGACAGCGAGCCTGGCGGGGTCGGAAGTGTCGGGGAACGGTTGGACAGCGGGTGGAGAGACGGCCACTTACGCAGTCACAACGGTAGACACCGACGACGCCCGTGGGGACTTCACGGATATCTCAGTCACGGCGACAGGCGGAAGTATTGGCCCGGCCACGCAAGGCATCATCTATCAGAGTTCGGACAACAAGGTCCTCTGGCATATCGATTTCGGCGGATCTGAAACAGCAGGGGTCGGCACGGATTTCAAGGTCACGTTCGACGCGTCCGGCTTTGAAGACAACGATAATGTCTAATGGCCTGGTACAATGCATCCTGGTCGCACAGGGCCAAGATTACCTCTCAGTCGGCTCAGGTTGATAGTGCGTACCCATATTGCCTAGCCATCGATTTAAACGCGCATTTCGCAAGCGAGACGGCTTTTTGGGGCAATTTGCAGAGTACCGGCGCGGATGTCCGCGTTACGAAAGCCGACGAAACAACCGAAGTCGCGAGAGGCGTGAGAAACGTAGACACGTCGGGCGAAACGGGAGTTGTCTATGTCTATCATGAAGACATTTCTGCAAGCTCTAATATTGATCTGTATCTTTATTGGGGCAATTCCGGTGCTAGTGACCACGCGGATGATGCCACCTATGGCATAGAGAATACGTGGAATACGGAAAACATCCTTCTTCATTTAACTCTGGACGATGAAGACACCACATCGGGTTCGGGGAATGTAGAAGACCAGTCCGGCAACAGTAACGACGGCACAGAGCAAAACACGCCCGTCAGTTCCACAGGTCAAATCGCTGACGCGCGGAGTTTTCAGAAGGCCGAGCCGGATTGGATTTCGGTCCCCCATGGGACGGATTTCGAGGGGCTGACAGCGCTTACGCTGTTGGCATGGGCAAAACCGTCAGCCACCAGCCATGGGGGATTTTTTGCACGGGTTGTCTCAAAGCCCAATGTGGCGACAAGCGACGACTATTTTCTAGGGTATCTTCCCGTAGGGGGTGGGAATTACTCCGCTGCTCTAAGGGTTACGGCGGGCGGGACAACGGGGACCAGTATCGAACCCGCCAGCACCATGACCACGGCGGCGTGGAACTTCCTCAGTGGAACCTGGGACGGCACAACACAGAAGCTCTACGTCAACGCGGTCGAGAGAAAGAGCGAAACGAATACCGGCTCTTTACAGCAGTCGAGTCAACAGTTCGGCATAGGAGCCCATCCGAACAACGCGGTTGCGGACTCCCTAAGAGCTGTCGAGGGCGACATAGACCACGTCAGGGTGCTGGGCGACGCGCTCACCGCAAACGACATCTCGACCATTTACAACTGCGAAAATGCGAACGCGTCGTTTTGGTCGCGGGCGGCGGTGGAAACGCAAGGCGGGGTGTTTATCAATGTCCCCGCAAGCAGGGCATCCTCCGCAATCACCGTCCCGGTAATCGCGACAGGCGTGAATGTTTCGGTGCCCGCCGTGGCGGCCCAGTCAAGCGTCACCGCGCCGACCATTGTGACTCAGTTCACGGAAGTCTTGGTACCGGCCAGCAGGGTGGCATCATCTGTAACAGCGCCGACAGTGCTTGTGGACACTGGAGGCCAGCCCAGAGACAGACGTAAACCCTGGCAGAAAATCCAACACCCTACGGCGAGGATGCCCGCACGGCTCAGAAGATGAACATCGAAGAAACCTGGAAACGCATCGCCGCGATACATGTGGACCAAAGCGGACGCATTACGGCGGTGTGGATGGCCCACGATAAACAGGCGGACACGATCTATTTGTATAACGCCGCGGAATTCGAGACCCAGGACTTTCCAATCATCGCAGAAGGTCTGACAGCTTTGGGCCGGTGGATACCCATCGCCTGGGAGCACAAGGCAAAGGAAATCGCGGACAAGCTCTTGGACCGCGGCTGCAACATGACCGCGGAGCCTACAAAGGAGACCGAGGAACTTGCCGATGTTCTTTCGAGAGAAATCAACACACGAATCAAAACGGATCGGTTTGTGATCAATAGCAGGCTGCAACAGGTCAAGACGGAAGTGGGAACGGCAAGAAGGGTGGATGGGAAGGTCCCTCTTGATGCGCATCCTTATTTGTCCGCCATGCGTCACGCCATCGCCATGCTGAGTTGGTCCCGGTCTCTTAGAAAGAAAAAGAGAGCGCAGAAGAAATACCAAGAGGTCGCCATCGTCTAATGCCGAAAATGAGCGATGGTGAACTCGTAGCGTTGGTGGATCACGAGTTCAACAACGCACTTGGCAAGCCCGGAGGGGAGATCGCGACGGAACGCGCGGCGGCCTATGACTACTATTTATCCAAGAAATACGGCACCGAAATAGAAGGCCAGAGCCAATTCGTTACCTCGGAGGTGTCCGACTGCCACGATTCCGTCATGCCGTACTACATGCGGATGTTCTCCACGAGAGAGAACTTTCTGAGCTTCGATCCGGTGGGCGAGGAAGACGAGGAATTCGTCAATCAGCAGTCTGATTATATCCAGCATTTGTTCTGGAAGAAGAACGACGGTTATATCGTTCTGTATAACTGGATATTCGACGCCGAACTACAGAAAAACGGCATCGTTAAATGCTGGTATGACACCAAGACTATAACCCGCTACGAGACCTATAGCGGCTTGACGGAAGTGGAGCTTCTGAACATCGTCGCGCCGGATGAGGTGGAGATCGACCAGCTCACCGAACGCGAGGAAGCCTTTGGGGAAAATGTCCTCCAACTCGCACCGACTCCGGTGACGTTCGACGTCAGGATTAAACGAACGTTCCAGAAGAACGAAATCACCGTGGACAACGTCCCCCCGGAGGAATACCGGATCTCCGCGGATGCGAGGCACCTGGACCCCAGCCGAGCCAGGATGGTGGGCCATGAAAGAGAGGTGACCCGAACAGAACTGATCGAGATGGGCTTCGATAAGGAGAAGGTTAAAGATCTGCCCACGCACAATATGGATTTTAGTTCGGACGAAAAGCTTTCCAGGTACGACCGCGATGACGAGAGAGACGACCGGGCGGTCCAGGATGCCGAAGATAAGATCCTCCTGCGGGAAGCGTATATCCGCGTCGATTACCACGGAAACGGGAAGTCGGAACTTAGACAGGTTTTCACCGCAGGAAGCGAACTCCTAGACAATCAGCCTGCTGATAGACAGCCGTTTCATGTGATTTCGTCGCAACCTCTGCCCCATAAGCACTTTGGCCGTGCCCAGGCGGAAAAGGTGATGGATCTGCAAATCCTGTCATCCACCATTACCCGCCAGGGGCTGGATAACCTGTACCACGCCAATAAGCCCGGTCACCTGATGTGGGACCAGGGCATGACCGAGGACACGGTGGATGAAATTCTCACCACCAATATCGGCAGGCTCGTCACCACGTCGCGTCCGGTGGGGGATTCCTACACACCGCTTACCGTTCCGTTTACGGCGGACAAGGTGTTCACCTTTCTGGACCTGATCGAGAAGGCCAAAAAGGACCGTACCGGAGTCCAGGCGGACAGCGAGGGGTTAACGCCCGATCAGCTTAAGAACATCCAACAGAGCGTTTTAACCCAGTCGCTGGATATGTCGCGGGCGAAGATAGAACTCCGGGGTCGGACCTATGCGGAAACTGGTTTCAGGACGTTGTTTTTGCACATGCATGAGCTGGTTTTAAAGCACCCCAAGAAAGCGGAAATCCTCCGGCTGCGGGGGAAGGTTGTCGAGGTGGACCCCACACAGTGGGCGAGTAGAGAAAACGTCACCATCAACATAGGCATAGGCATTGGGACAAAGGAGCAGAAACACGTCCTGTTAGAGGCGATTTGGGAAAAACAAAAAGAGCTTATCGGCGACGAACGGTTTGCGGGGATGGTCCAACCGCAAAACGCCTTCAACACCGTCTCGGCGATGGTGCGGAACGCCAACGAAGAACCGGCGCGGTATTTCACGCCGGTTGACGAGGCGCCGCAACAAGGCGGCGCGGAAGCTCAGTTGGCCCAAGCTCAACTTCAAATGCAGCAGATGGCCTTGCAGATCGAACAGCAAAACAGCGCGGTTGGTGAAATGAGGGCAGCCACAGACCGCATGAAGGTAATGCTCCAGGACAAGCAAGCCGATGAGAAGCTTGCTCTTGAGAGGGAAAAAGTCATGAACGCGTTTGAAGTCGCGATGGCTAACCTAGAGAAAGATTACACAGACATCGAAGTGACAAGCGGCAGGGACATACCCGGGGTCGGCAGGGCATGAACGAACGCGAAGCCAAAGCCCGCGAACGCAAAGCCCTCAAAGCCAAGAAACTTCAAGAAGATCCACTTTTAAACGAAGCGCTCGACCGCATGGAACAGCACATGTTCCGCCGCTGGCAGGACCCGCAGGGGTCTGCGGAGGAACGCGAGCAGCTTTTCCAACTCATGCAGTTGTCGAAGACGTTCCGCGAGACGTTAACCGCCTTCATTGCCGATGGCGATAAGGCGCAGCTTGTACTCACAGGAAAGCCAAATGGAAAAACAGGACACCCAGCCCAACTCTGAACCCCGTGATTTTGACGCAGACAAAGTCTTAACCGAGATGTATGGCGCGAACTATCACGGACCCAGTTCTAGCGACAGTGAAACCCAGACTGTCGATGAGAGCGCTGCCGATGAAACCCAGATCGACAGCGACGCGGTTTCGCAAGAAACCGAAGTCCAGGAAGACGTTGGTGAAACCCAGACCGACGAGGACCAGGGCGAACCCGCCTCCACGAAATGGAGCGATTTTCTAGAGACGAACGAACTCGACACTCAGTGGGCGGATTCGTTGCAGTTCGACGTGACGGTAAACGGGGAGACCTCCCAAGTGCCGTTAGGCGAGTTGCGCTCGTCTTATCAACTAGGACAAGCGGCAGAAGCCGAGCTTTCCCATCAAAAGGAAAAGACCGGTGAAATTGTTGCTGAACTTACAAAGCGTGCTGAAAACATCGAAGCCACCGCCGCCCAGGTCGAACAATTAGCGGCCTATGGCGAGCAGATGGTTTTGAGGGATTTCCAAGGTATCGATTGGAACGATCTCAAAGAGAACGATCCCGGTTTGTGGGCGGAGAAGTATCTAGAGCTCCAGACCCGCAAAAACGAAATCGACAATCTTAGAGCGACCGCCGGTCAACACCTGGAAAGCCTGAAGCAGCAAAACAGCGCGCAGGCCGATTCCCAACTGCAAGAAGTTCTCAAGGCAGAGCAAGCCCAACTATTGGAGCTTGTGCCCGAATGGAAGGATGCGTCCGTCCAGGAAAAAGAGAAGTCGGAACTTTCGGACTATCTCGTCAACAAGATGGGGTTTCCGCAAGACGACGTGGCCAACGTCACCAGTGCGAAACTGGTGGTAATGGCCCGTAAGGCGAAGCTTTGGGATGACAGCCAGCAACAAATGTCTGCCGCGAAAAAGAAAGTGGCGACGGCCCCCCGCGTTTTGAAGCCGGGTGCGCCGAAGTCTTCACAGAAACAGGCCCAAGACAAAATCGCTGGCCTCAGGAAACGCGCTGAAAAGAGCGGGTCCATAGAGGATGTAGCGGCTTTGCTTGCGGCTGAGCGCGGAGCAACATAATGCCTCAACCAACCAACACATTTGCAACGAATGATCAGGTAGGCATCCGAGAGGACCTGGCTGATAAAATTTCAATGATCACCCCCGCCGAGACGCCGTTCTGGAACATGGTCGGCTCGGTCAAGGTGACCAGTACACTTCATGAGCACCAAACTGACTCGCTTGCAGCGGCGGCCAACAACGCCGTTATAGAGGGTGACGACGTAACGCCGTCGGCGGCAACCCCGACCACCCGTCTCAACAACGTCCCTCAACTGTCGCATAAGCATGTGAGGGTATCGAGTAGAGCGCGGGCGGTGACGACAGCAGGGCGCGCGGATGAACTTACCTATCAAATGGAAGTGAAACGCGCTGTCGAGCTAAGACGTGATGTCGAGACAGCGTGTCTTTTGAACAAACCCAAGGTGACCGGTGACGACAGCACCGCGCCGGAGGCCGCGGGTGTCCCGGCGTGGATCACCACCAACACCGACTTCGGTGCGTCGGGAGCGGACCCGACAGGGGATGGAACAAACGCCCGGACGGACGGTACTCAAAGGGCGTTTAAAGAGTCCCAGGTGAAGAATGTCATGTTGCAGTGCTTCAACTCGGGTGGCTTCCCCGATGTGATGATGATGGGGGGCTTTAACCGCCAAATCGCGTCAGGGTTTTCTGACGGGAAGGTGGTCCAGCAACAAGCATCCGTAGACAAACTCAAATCGACCTTCAAGGTTTATGAGTCCGACTACGGGACACTAAAGTTGATCCCCAACCGGTTCCAACGTGCACGGGATAGTTTGATCTTGGAAATGGACAAGTGGAAGAAAGGTCTTCTCCAAGACTTCCATTCTTTCGATCTGGCGAAAACCGGTCATTCGGAAGCCAGGGTTGTTGCGCTAGAGTGGACCATCGAGTGCACCAACGAAGCGGCCAGCGGCATCGTTGCCGATCTGACAACCTCGTAAGGAGATAAATCATGCCACTCTACACACACGAAGCACGCCGCTTTATGGCGGGTGAGGGCAGCCAGGTTAGTTTGACGGCTGCGACTGCAACGCTGGATGCGGACACGCATGCTGGCGCCCTATGCGTCCTTAACCGGGCCGCGGGGATTACCGTAACGCTCCCTGCGGCAACCGGAACCGGAAACGTTTATTCTATAGCGGTCGGGACCACGGTCACGTCGAATGATTACATCGTTCAAGTCGCCAATGCGACGGATGTAATCAATGGTGCCGTGGCTTTGTCTACCGACATCGCGGGCGTGTCGATTTCCGCTGGGGCGTCGGACGATACCATCACCATGAACGGCACCACGAAAGGCGGTATCAGCGGCTCCTATTTGAAGCTGATTGATGCCGCATCGGGCAAGTTCATCGTGACGGGCACACTCGTGTCTTCGGGTGTCGAAGCCGATCCGTTCTCGGCGGCGGTCTCGTAACCCACCCGTTAGATCAATTTAAGGCGGTTCTTCGGAGCCGCCTTTTTTTTGGAGAAACACATGGCTTATCCAGAACAGCTTTCAAACAACCAGGTGCCGCTAAACGGGACAATTACGGACGTGTCAACGGCGGGGCAGATCTTTATCCCCGTACCGTTCAGGTACAGGGCGCTCAAAGTCCAGTCCGCATTGAACGGCACCATAGCCACGGCGGACGCAGTGTTGACCGTGAAAATTAACGGGGTCTCTGTCGGAACCATTACGATTACCGCATCAGGATCGGCGGCGGGCGACATCGATACGCTGGATTTAACTTCGGCGGAAGGTGACAACAATGTCCCGATAGAGATTGAAACCAACGGGGCCTCCACGAACACCATACCAGCGTTTATCACGGCAATCGTGGAGCCGACCTAATGTCGGTACGATTCGGGACGCATCAAAATGTCGCGTATACGGACACGGCGGGAGTCATCACCAACGCTATTGGGAGCGGTGTGTTTAAGGTGCTGGTGACGACCACGAGCGCCGCGCATATTGCCATCGGGGCGTCACCCACGGCAGATACGGACGATCCCTACATCGCGGCGGACGAAGCGATAGAGTTGACCGTCAACCCCGGTGAGAAAGTTAGCGCCGTCCGCGCCACCACTACAAGCGGCACCCTCCACGTTACCGAGTTGGACTAATGAAAAAACTTGCTCATGCCGAGGACATCGGCGGGCGTGTCAGGTACGACTGGGTACATACGGGGGATTATGGGGAAACTCTGTATACCTCGGAAACCGTCCAGGATGTGGAGCCGCTGATCAGGCAAAACGCGGAAAAATATAACTCTGCGTCTAAGTCTTACGGAACCCAGGAAACCTTCCACGAGGTCGCGGAGTTTCCCGACAACGTTGTGGAGGAGTTTTGCAAAATCCACCAGATCCCCTGGGGGGTGTTCATGGTGGGTAAGTCCGACTATGCCAAGCATCTATGGAACATACTTATGAACGATCCCATGTTTCGGGCCTTCAGAACCAAGCCGACGGTGGTGACGTTTAAGTAATGGCGCTGGATAGCTACGCCAATCTCAAGACCGCGATTGCGTCAAGGTTGAGAGAGGACGCGAGTACCTACGATGACGATATCGATACGTTCATTGATCTTGCGGAGGAACGTCACAAGGACGAGGTGCGGATTCGTGAGTTGATCGTCAGGAATACTTCATTCTCCATATCCGGCAGAAACACCACGCTCCCGACCGATTTTTCACAAGTCATTTTAGTTGAACTTCAAACGACTCCCGTGGCTCAATTGGAGTATGCCAGTCCTGAGGCCATGAGCCTCTACAACCGTAGTACGTCGGGTCAACCAGGTTACTTTACGATCAACGACACACTGGAAGTGGACCGGCCCCCGGAGCAGACCTACACGGCGAAACTCATCTACTACAAATTCCCCACGGCGCTGTCGGATTCGAACACCTCCAATGAAATTCTCGCCAGGGCGCCGGGCCTCTATCTATACGGGGCGTTGACCTTCGCCAGTGAGTTTTTCGACGACGACCGACTCCAACTGTGGAACACCATGTATGAGAGCCTAAAGGAGTCCCTCCATAAGGCCGACCGCAGGCAGAGAAGGGGCCAGGCTCCTGCGGCGAGATTAACAGGGTACGTCCCTTGACGGTCCTGCCGTTTAGCGAATGGCTCCCGGACACGGCACCTTTGGGCAGTCCGGGGCTCGTCAGTGTCAAGAACGCTTTGCCGGGATTAAACAGTTACAAGCCCATTGGAGCCTTTACAGCCCAGAGCACCGCCCTGGACACGCGCCCCCGGGGTGCGATTACGGTACGAGATAACGACGGCATCGTCAGGCAGTTCGCCGGGGATACGAGCAAGCTCTATGAAAGAGTAGGGACCACCTGGACGGACAGATCCATAGCAGGGGGGTATAACACCGACACCGAAGAAATCATTGAGATGGTTCAATGGAAGAACAAGGTCATCTCCACGAACTTCTCGGATTTCCCCCAGCAGGTCACGCTTGGCGCGGCAACATTCAGTAACCTAAGCACGGACTTCCGGGCGAAGCATGTGGGTGTGGTGGGGGACTTTTTGGTCTTCGCGAACACCTTCGACACCACGGACGATGCCCAGTCTTCCAGAGTCAGGCGGTCGGCGATCAACGATGAAACCGATTACACGGTGAGCCAGGAGACGGGTGCGGATTTCGTGGACCTCCAAACAGGAGGGAGGATTCAACGGGTTATCGGTGGGGAATTCGGTCTCATCGTTTCGGAGACGGCCATTCACCGGATGACACAAGTATCTTCGCCGGAATGGTTTCAGTTCGACAGAACCCTCCCGGAAGTAGGAGCCCTGGCGTCGGGGGCCGTCGCCCAGTGGGGGGATCGAATTTATACGTGGACGGAACAAGGATTTTACCAGATTCTCGGAGGGGGAACGCAAGCGCTCCCGATAGGCGCGAATAAAGTAGACACGTTTGCCCGGAACGATTTGGACGCGGCGAATAGGATTCGGATTTCCTCCGTGGTCGATCCGAAGGCGGGCCGGGTCTATTGGGCGTATCCGGGGGCGGGGAACACGGACGGCAGACCGAATAAGATCCTGGTCTATGACTACAATCTTCAAAGATGGTCTCTTATCGAGATTGACGTGGAGTTGATCTGGCGGGCTGGGGGGTCGGCATTCACCCTAGAGGATCTTGACTCTGAGGGAACGCTGGAAACCATCACGGTGTCTTTTGACTCCGAACGATGGAAGGGTGACGCGCCGCAATTCGCCGTCTTCGGAACCGACTTCAAGGACGGGTTCTTCGATGGGAGCCCCATGACGGCGGAGATCGACACCCAGGAGACGGAATTCTTCGAGGGTCATAAGTCGAAGGTGAACGGTTTCCGGGTCCTGGTGGATGGGGGGAGCGTTTCCCCGCAGGTCATTACACGGAACGATCAAGCGGATGCGGTTACCGTGGGGAGTGCTTTAACGAAGAACGTGTCCGGCCAGTACAGGCCCCGGACGAACGCAAGGTATCACCGGTTTCGTTCGACCATATCCGGGGATTGGACCGAAGCCATCGGCGTACAGTACGACCGCGAGGATATTGTTCAGGGGGCGCGGCGGTGAGAAAACCGTTTCCCGTCGTTAAAGAGCAGAATGCCAATGAAGCGGAGCACCGGCGCGAGCTGGCAAAAGCAGCCAATCAAGCGGTGACGCTGGACGGCAGCCGTCAGATGACCTCAGGGGCGCTGCTTCCCCCGAAATACACGGTCGCGACGGCCCCGAACGCCTCTGACTACGAAGGAGGACATATTTTTGTCACAGACGATGTTGGCGGAAAAACCCCAGCCTACAGCGACGGAACCAACTGGCTCAGATACAGAGACAACGCAATTATCAGTACGTAGGGTAGACCGAGAGCAGGTTCCCTATGTCTGGCCGGAAGTGGAGCCCATGGTCCAGCAGGCGCTAAAGCATGCTCAAGGGGACCGGGTAGAAATCGACGATATCTATTCGTCGCTACTTCTGGGGCAGCAGGCGCTCATGGTCATTGTCAAGGGTGACGAGATTGTCGGGGTATTGGGTTATGAACTGCAGAAAAACCCCGCAAACAAGGTCTTGTTTCTAAATTTCCTGGCGGGGGGCGGCTTCGATCAATGGGTCGATCAATTGGAGAAAGTTCTCATTCAGTACAAAGAAAAACTAGGATATGATTGCATTGAGTCAAGTTCCAGAGCGGGCATGATGAAAAAGCTGAAGAAACGCGGCTGGAAGGTCAAGGCATACATTATGGAAGCGCCCGATGGGTAAGGGCAGCCAGAGGTCACAGACCGTCACGCAAACCACCAACATCCCGCCGACCATAGAGCCTTTTGTCCGAAGGCAATTCGGCATTGGCAGCGATGCGCTGTCGCAGCTTTCCCATGCGGTTAGAAAAGATCTTATCCAGCCCTTCGATCCGCTCCAAACCCAGGGGATTGACTTGGGTGCCGCGAGAGCCTTGGGTGAAGGCGGGTTCTTCCCCACGGCTGAGAATACATTTTTACGCGCTGCCCAAGGACAGTCTCTGGATGACACCATAGACGAAACAGCCCTGGACACTCTGAGGGGAACGGCGTCAGGGGACTTTCTCTTTGGATCGCCGGGGTTTAACGCGGCGGTGGACGAGGCCACGCGCAGGGCCAATGCGAATGTGCTGTCCCGGTTCGGTGCCGGGGGCACGTTGAATTCGGGGCTGGCAAGGACGGCCATCGGTCAAGCGGCGTCGGATGCCTTCGCAAGGCAGTTCGCCGGGGAACGCAGTAATCAGCTCGCAGCAGCAAATACCCTAGCGGGTCTGTCGAATACGGAGCGCGGACGGCAGTTGACGGCGGCGGGGGCCTTGCCGGAACTCGCTCTCGCAGCGCCAGGCGCGCTCTCCGGCTTTGGCGCGCAGAGACAGGCGCAGGCCGAGCGGGAGCGCCAGGGGGATGTTTCGAAATTCGAGAGACTTGTGGCGGCGGCGCAGGGGACGGTTCCCGCGAGTGCGCTCTTGGGCACCACCACCTCTCAACCGCTCCATTCGAATAAGGCGGGGAGTATCTTGGGCGGTATCGGGCTGTTGGGGTCTATCTTCATGTCTAGCCGGACGTTAAAGGAGAATTTTGAACCAGCGCCGGATGTTCTGAGTGTGATCTCTGAGCTTGATCTAAGCAGGTACACCTATCTGGGTGAAGGAGAGAAGCATCTGGGGCCGATGGCGGAGGACCTGAAAGAAAAACTCGGCATCGGCAATGGAAAGTATGTCATGACGGTGGATGCTGTCGGCGTACTGATGAAAGCGGTGCAGGAGCTTACCGAGAAAAACCAAGTTCTTGAAGCGAAACTGGAATCCCTATGCCAGGATTGTTAGGGGGGTTGTTTGAAGGCGGGGGTCTTGGCGGCCTCTTAGGAGGGTTGTTGGGGCAGGAGAAAAATAAACTGCCCTTTGAGAAGATCGCTTTTGGACAAGCCAATCAAAGACCACAAGCCGTAGCCCCACCGACACCACCGCCCTTGCCGAAGGCGCAACCCGCCGGGATACCGGCAAACGCCATGCCCGGCATTCTCAGCACGCTGGGCGACCGCTTGAACAACCCCTTGACGCAAATGAGCCTCCAACTACTGGCGAATTCGCAGCCCTCTACGACGCCTGTCAGCACGGGGGAACTATTGGGCCAGGCTGCCCTGGGGTTGAGATCGGCGCAGAGAGAAGACGAGTTGTTGGCCCTGCTAGAAGCGTTGCGGCGTGACTGAAAAGCCGCTCATAGACCCGGAGTTACGTAAAAGACAAAGACGGCGCAAGGTCGGCCCGGCAAGAAACCAACCAAAGAAAAGGTTGGGGGAGAATATCCCCACCAAACCCGACCCGGGGATCTTCGACCCTTTTAGAGTCCCATTTCACGATCCGACAGTCGATCCGGGTATGATTGTCCCGCGTTCATCCCCGCCTAAGGAAAGAGAAGCCAATGCAGGAGCGCTTAGAATGGCGTCACTAGTCCCCCTACAGCAACCCGACCCCGTCATCGCGGACTTACAACGCAGCCAATCCATGGCGGATTTGATCCGCCAGGCAGCCGGGCAGAGCGGCATAGGCGATGTTTTATTCGGTCCCCGCCTAAACCCCAATCCTCCCCGGGGTGATATTCAATTCGGCCAGCCTGATTTCGTGCCCCAGGCCGCGCCTACCGCGCCGGGACTCCTGTCGTCAAATATCTCGGAAGCGGAAGCCCAGGCGCCGAGCATCATGGACGCGCTCTTGGAGCGGATTCGGGGTGCGCAGAGCAAAGTGAGTGACGCCTTGGGTGGCCCGCGTTTGAACGATGCAAATGTCTTGGATGTTCTGAACAATCCCCGCCTGTCAAACCGTGCGGCGATTAGTGGTTTGGGGAGGATGTTTGCCGACGAAATCGACCGGCGCGGCCTGCCGGGGCTCACCGGGACCGAAGTGGAGGTCTTGGCACAGGAGGCATCCAGGAGGGCCTTTGAGCGCATATTTGAAACGGGGATCGACTTTGCCCCGGAGGCGCAGCTTACCTTGACCAAGCTTGAGTTCGAGAAACTGGTGGAGGCGGCGCAGGCCGACCGCTTTAAGAACATGAACAGTCCGGGCGGTGTTCAACCGGCACAGGGAAATGAGAAGCCGCTGATATCTCCGGCCCTGCCTCCTTTACCACCGAGGCGCCGTCCGCCCCCGGATACCGAAGGGCAGAAACCTTTGATCGCTCCACCGCGTAACCGGAATTTCAGGGACGCTTGATGGTTGGGCTTCTGGCTAATCTTCTCGGCAATAACGAGCAAGGCCAGCAGAGCAGAGGGCTCCTGGGAAACATCAACAAGCCGCTGATGGATCTTTCCATCGGCCTATTGGCGAATTCGGGCTTTGACACCAAACCCAAAACCTTCGGTGAGGTATTGGGAGGTGCTGCGCAGTTCGCCAGCCAGAGAGCGGACTCCCGTCTCCGAAGGGGCTTGTTCCGCGATACCATTCTTCAAAGCCAAAAAAGGCGTGAGGGACGCCAGGCGTTGAGGGCCAGAGTGGCGGCGGGTGAGTTTGGAGACCCGGATCAGAATTTGGCCGTATTCGATGCGGACCCTGAGGGCTTTGCTAAGGGTGTTTTGGGCACAATGTTCAATGAGCGCGGCCTGTCAGGGGATGCCCAAGAGCTGCATCATCTGCGCATCCCCTG
>JANQMY010000267.1 GCA_028279895.1 Alphaproteobacteria bacterium | reverse complement strand
GGCCGCCTTGACCCATGATTTCGGCCACTTCCTCATCGGTGACGATGGAGGCGGAATAGCTGACTTCCGGAATGTCGTCGCGGATCTCCGGATCGGCGTATTTCTTGAGGAAATCCGGCAGCTCCATAACGTGGCTGTCGGCATCGTAGAAATCGTAAGCGGCGGGCGCATAGGCCATGGGCGGGTGCCTCCCTTTATGTCGCAATTGACTTGTTTTTGTTGCCTCCCATTTAAGCGGGATTGGCCAAATGCGACAAGCTTCGGCCGCTTTGCTGCCATGATCGTTCGGTAAAAACAGGGCCGAAGACACGCGGACGTCCCGGATGAACCTGACGCGACTATATCTAACCGCAACGCTGTTGCTGCTGTTTTGCGTCTTTGGCGCCGGTGTGACCTATTTCCTCTCCTATCACCCGGACCGCACGGTGTTTCCCGTGCGGGGCATCGATGTATCGCACCATCAGGGACCGATTAGCTGGCCGCAGGTCGCCTTGGACGATGTGGCGTTCGTGTATATGAAAGCGACCGAGGGCGGCGACTTCGTTGATCCGCGCTTTGCCGAAAACTGGGCCCGCAGCGATCAAGCCGGTATTCCGCGCGGCGCCTATCACTTCTTCACATTTTGCCGCCCCGCGGAAATCCAGGCCCGCAATTACATTGCAACCGTGCCGGTGGACGAGATGGCCCTGCCGCCGGCGCTGGACCTTGAATACACAGGGAACTGCAAGGCCCGCCCGACCGTGCTGGAGATGGCCCGCGAAATCGAAACCTGGCTACGCCTGGTGGAAAGCCATTACGGTCAGCCGGCTATCATTTACGTCACCCGCGACTTCTATCACGGCTATCTCAAGCCGTCGGGGATAGAGCGCCGGTTATGGCTACGCTCCCTCGCCCGCCCTCCCGGTTATGGCGGGGAATGGAGCATTTGGCAGTATCACAATCGGGGGTGCGTCGCCGGGATCAGTGGCCCGGTCGATTTGAATGTGGCGCGCAACACGGATCTATTCGCCGTGCGCCACAACCACGTCAGAAAGTCGGCGGTCAGCCTTCCCCCTCCACATGAGAATAATCGCCCACGACCCATCCAATAATCGTGCCCATGACGGCCGCGTAATAGCCGCCGCGAAAATGATCGCGATAGGACCGCCCCCACACTTCCAGTTCTTGCCGGGCGTACACGCGCCCGCCTGCAATTACCACGTGAAAGCGCCGCAAGGCGGACAGGTCAGCACGCGGATCCTCCGATAACAGAAGAATATCGGCGCGCCGCCCGATTTCGAGAAATCCGATCTCGCCCGGCGCAATGTGTTTTCCATTGACGCGTGTTGCCGCCGCCAGGGCGGCCTCCCTGTCGCCGAAAGCTTGTGCTAGAGCGGCAATTTCCAAATGTAACGATTCACCCGGTATGACCCAGGGCATCAGCGTGTCCGTGCCGGCCAGCACATCCGCCCCCGCATTGCGGGCCGCCAAAGCCAACGCCCGATTGAGCGGCTGTGTTGCCACCCGCAGTCTTATGGCGGCCTCGGTGTTCGGGTGGCCAGCAATCAAGTTCCATGCCCCTGCCCAATAGGCCGGCAGGTATTGCGCACCGTCGGTCGGCGGAAAGCGTGAGGGATCGGAGGCGATCAACCGCAAGGACAGATTGGCAAGTATTGGGGTAAACGAGATTCTGTTTTCCTTGGCGACGGCGAAGACACGCTCGACCTCCGCCCGCCCCATCGCGTTGACATCCTCGTCGCGAAAATCCGTGCCATGGGGCGGCCGCGGACGGGTGAGATAGGGCACGCCGGTGAAGTGCTGGCTTTCGAAATCGGAAATCTCATCCAATTTGAGGGCGTGGGGCACGTGCCCCACCAAAGGCAGGCCGGCGTCTTTGGCCGCCGCCGCGATGGCATCAAAGGCTTCCGGCGTCAGCTCATTGTACACCTTGATGCAATCCACCCCTTGATCCGCCAGGTCCGCCACGGCGGCCCGCCCTTCTTCGGCGGTCGAGACCACTTTGGCCAGCGGCCAGGAGGTCGGCGGGCTTTCGATGATGGGACCGCAGCGATACATATACGGCCCCACCAGTGCGCCTTCCTTCAGCCGCCGCGCCAGTCCGCCGATGCTGCCGTCCGATTGACCCACATCGCGCACCGACGTCACCCCATGCATGAGGTAAAGCAGCGCGAAGAGTTCCTGGTTCCCCACGGCAACCCGTGGCGGTGTATGGACATGGGCGTCGATCAAACCCGGCAACGCATAACAGCCGGCGCATAGGGGTGCCGGATCGTCCGCCCGGCGCGGGCGGATGTCCTGGATGCGGCCATCTTCAATGACGATAGATTGGTTCGGCAACGGCGCGACCCCCGGATTGAGGATCGTCACGCCCGACAGGATTTGGTCCTGCTTGTCGGCCACCGGCAGCCGAGGCGGTAGGAGCGCCCAATAGGCCACTGCCGCCGACAGCACGATGACGGCCACAACACCCAATCCGCCGATGAACCAGCGCACACCGGCACTCCCCTTCCTGCACGCGGTATCCCAGAGCCATTTTGGTTTTCTTTGAAACGCAAAACGGCCCCGGACTCTTTGTTTTGCGCGTTTCCGCCAATAGATTTTGGGCGGTGAACCGGCTTCCACTTCACCTGGAAACGCTATAGATCCTTGGCTCGCTTTGGCTGTGCCCGTCCGCCTATACTGATTGCATGTCCGTCGCACCGCCTGACACAAACCGGGATGACTCCATGCGGCTTTCGCGCATTGTTCTTCAATGCCGAGATCCTGGCAAGCTGGCTGCTTTTTACCGGGATGCCCTTCAGATGACCGCCCGCCCCGGCCCAGACGGCAGCTTTGTCGCCGGGTATGGCGGTTCATATGCAGATCTTGAATTGCGGCCGGCCCCGACGGGCGGCGTTTATGCCCATCACAAGTCCGATCGATATTGGAAGATCGGCATTACCGTGCCAGATTTGGAGCTGGCGGTCTCTACTCTTCGTTTCGAAGGAGCCGACGTGGGCGCCCCGCACCAATTCGAAGACATCGGTTACATGGCCCATTTGGACGATCCGGAGGGGTTCAAGATCGAGCTGCTACAGCAAAACTTCCAAGCCCGTCCGAAGAAACTGAGCTATCTCCTGTCCTCGGAAGTGTTTTGTGGGATCGGGCAAGTCACTTTGCGCGTGTCCGACCTCGACCGCGCCCTCGCCTTCTATCGGGACCGCTTAGGCATGCGCGTATTGTCCATTCAGCCGGTGGCGGTTCACGGTTTCACACTCTATTTTCTCGCGTTCACGGACGAAGCCCCTCCCAATCCGGACTTGCGTGCCGTGGAAAACCGGGAATGGCTCTGGCACCGCCCGTACACCACCCTCGAGCTGCAAGTGTTCGATGAAAGAAATGCGTTTCAACTTCCGGCAGACGGCGCGCCGGGCTTTGCGGGTATCGTCATCGACGGCTCAGAAACCTCTGGCAAGACCCTTACGGATGATTGTGGTGGTCTAATACGGCTGGCAAACACTCACGAATTCTAAGAAGGCACGTCATCACGAGGAGCGTAGCGACGACGTGATCCAGAGTAACAAGCACCCTGCACCCTGCAAGCGGCTCCTGGATTGCGTCAGGCGCTTCTGCAAAGCGCCTTCGCAATGACGCACACACATACGCGAGATCATTCCGCTAGAGCGGCGGACGGTTAACCGGATTACACCCTCCGGTCGAGCCGGAGGGCATGCTTAACCTGATCGCGCTCTAGCAGGCTGCTGAAAAAGTCATTTTCATCCTTCGAGACGGGCCTGTCGGCCCCCCCCAGGATGAGGAAAACAAACAAAAACCTCATGGTGAGGAGGCGCGATAGCGCCGTCTCGAACCATGGATTCCCAAGACCGTGACTTTTTCAGCAGCCTGCTAGAGCGGTATGAGATAGGATTGAACCATTCTGCCGAGGTCGTTTTGTATCACGACCAAGCTGTTCGGCGCAGGCCATGCCGGGGCTACGGTCAGGCCGGATGGCGCCGGTCATGGCGCAAAACGGCCCGGCTCTTTGGGTTTGTGCCCGGCACCAACCTCGTCCATGACCGCAATGCCGTCTTGCGGTTTGCCCGGCATAATGTGCTGCCCCTAGCAGCCCCTTGATGCGCGGGGTGAGCAGCAAGAAACGCTCCGGACACAGATTAGCGTCCATGCTGATGGGCAAACAGAAATTCAAGAACGCCGACTACATCGAATACACGGGCGGTAAGCTGACGGCCTGGGAGGGTGCTGAGCGCGAGGACCGGCAGGACGATTTGATAGCCACGAGCGCCGAGTTGGTGGGGGAGGGGTAAGCTCAGCTGCGAGGGCTTGGTCGTAACCTTGCGTGTCTTCCGGCGACTTGCATACCATGATAGCGAACTTAATATGGGGGTTGTCTAATTACGATCTAGTTGTCGGAGTGCTAGTCGAGTGCGATTTACTCAAAATGGACCGACAATCCCGGATGAACTCCTGCTCGCTCGCGACCAAGGGCGAGTTGTGTTCTTTTGCGGGGCAGGAGTATCGAGAGCAAAGGCAGAACTGCCAGATTTTTACGGGCTTGCCGAAAGCGTCTTGCAAACCCTTGGTACATCAGATGCCAGCCCAGCAAAAAAGACTTTGGACGCTGCAAAGTCTATAGATAACGAGACCGGTGTCACTGGAGTAATTTCTGCCGATAGAGTTTTCGGACTGTTAGAGCGAGAATTTTTTCCTCAAGAAATCGAGGAGAAAGTTGCGTCAGCTTTGAAGCCAAAAAGCGGTGTAAATCTGTTAGCGCACAATATTCTACTTGATCTGGCAACAGCGCCAAATGGATCCGTAGAGCTTGTTACCACTAACTTCGATCGACTGTTCCAAGACTGCAAACGTAAAACGAAAACTTGGAAACCTCCATATTTGCCGAATCCCTCGCGCCCTAGCGAAATGAATGGAGTTGTTTACCTTCATGGAAGGGCCGCCGTGGACTATTCGTCTGCGGAGGATGGCGGGTTTGTCCTAACTAGCGCTCAATTTGGCAAGGCCTACATCTCTGATGGTTGGGCAACCAGATTCTTCAAAGAGGTTATTAAAAGGTACTATGTGGTGTTCGTAGGGTATTCAGCCGACGATCCGCCTGTTCAATACCTTCTCGAGGCATTGAATAGCGAGTCTGGCCAACTCGAAGGGGCTTATGCTTTCCAATCTGGAAGATCAGATGATGCGGAATGGAAATGGTTTCACAAAGGCGTGACCGCGATCCCTTACGACGACGAAAACGATCATGAGGCGTTGTGGCATTCGTTGGAAAAGTGGGCTCAAAAGGCGCGTGATCCGGAAAAATGGACAGTTGACGTTGTTGAGAAAGCGAAGCGAGGGCCGAGAACACTACACCCTTTTGAAAGGGGTCAAGTTGCGCACATTGCTTCGTACACAGAGGGAATGAGAAAGTTTGTTGAGAGTAGAGAACTTCCACCGGCAGAATGGCTTTGTGTTTTTGATCCCGAGTTGCGTTATGACAAGCCGGGGGTCACGTCAGACCTCAGTCATCCTGCGGGTGTTGTAGACCCATTCGACTTTTATTCTATTGATGATGACATTCCACCACTTAAGGCCAGTCCAGGAACCGACAGTATCCCCAGGCATATACCAGATGGGGCGTGGGACGCTTTTAGCCTAAATCATTTAGACATGCTGGCACTTAGAGAACAAAATTTTCCATCAGCGCGAGGTGTTCTTTCTTCCGAGGTGCCAGACTTACCAACGAGGATATCTCTTGTGGCTGAATGGGTTGCAAAGTCTTCAAACCATCCGACCACGGTATGGTGGGCCGCGCGTCAAGTGTCGCTGCATCCTCAAATTCAAAAACGCATACGATGGTATCTGGAAAACACAGAATTGGATTATCCGTCGACGATCCGGCAAGCTTGGTACTACCTATTTGAATACTGGGAAAACCGCAAGATAGGCGGTGAGCTAGATTCATTTGCTTTGGAACAGAGGATAGAAGGGGTGGGTTGGAACTCTGCAGTTGTAAGAGACTACGCTGCCGTTTTGAAACCTTGTTTAAGTGTCTCCCGACATCTGTATGCAGATCCTCTGCCACCTAAAGTCTCAGAAGTGACGCACCTGAGGCGACTGATGCATTTGGATGTTGATTATCCACAGCTCGAAACTGAAATCCCCATACCTGATGATTGGTTGCAAGTGATTGTCACTGAACTACGAAAAAACCTGGAGCTGGCTGTTTGTCTTGAGTCCGAAATTGGCGGCTTCCGTCTTGAGATGATAGGGTCAATTGTTCCGCAAGATGACCCAAAGATTGACACTTTTCGACGATACCATGGGCTGACCGGTGCAATTAACAAATATGCGGAACTTTTTCAACGCTTGTCGAAGCTCAACGCTTCGCTGGCTAGAGATGAATTCGACGTGTGGGGGACTTTACCGGGCGTCGTTTTCAGTCGATTGAGAATATGGGCAGCTAGTTTCTCGACGGTGGTCGCGAGTTCCGAGTTTTGCTCACAGATCACGCTCATGGTCAATCCGCCAGAAATCTTCGTCGGACATATTTTCGATCA
>JANQMY010000227.1 GCA_028279895.1 Alphaproteobacteria bacterium | reverse complement strand
TATCAGTATTATTGATCGAAGTATAAACTCGATAACGAGCCCGCCGGTCAATGGCGACAGCCAGTACAACCGTACCCGCCAAACAGCGCATGGTGCAGGTCGCCATCGATCTCTTTGCGGCGCGTGGGTTCGACAATGTGGGTGTGGTGGAAATCGCCGATGCGGCCGGCGTGTCCCAGCCCAATATTCATTACCACTTCGGCAATAAGCGGGGCCTGTGGGAAGCGGCCATGCGCAAATTGGCCCGCGATCTTCAGAACAGCGCCGCCATGCAGGACAGCGTGGTTCAATCGCTCGATCCACTGTCGGCGTTGAAGGCTGCCTGCGCCATCTTGCTCAAGACATCCCAACAGTGGCCCACGCTTGGCCGGATCATGATGGCCGAAGGGCAAGCCGCCGGCGAGCGCTTGGAATGGCTCATGCGCGAGGTCTATGCGGAGGAGTATTACAAGTTCCAGGAATTGGTGGAGCGCTGCATCGAGCAGGGGCTCATCAAACCCCATAAACCGTATCAGATCGTCATGTTGCTGCATGGTGCGGCCGTTACCCATTTCAATATGGCGCCGCTGGTGCGAACGGTGTTCGGCGAAGATGTGCGCGCACCGGCAAATGCCGCGGCGTTCCAAGAGCTTTTTCTCGATGTCATGTTTGCGGGGCTTGCCGTCGACCCTCCTGCCAAAGCGCAACAAAAGAAAGCGAGACAGTGATGCCCCGATTGAAACAAGCCGGCCGTGAGGCCGAAAATCCGTATGCCAATCAACTTTTCGATCTGCTGTTCGGCGACCGCGACCCGATCAAAGAACCCGGCACCGCCACCGGCACCCCGGGCAATTGGTGGACCGTGTTCAATATCGTGCCGGACGCCTTTGCCCATACCACGGACGGTTTCCGGTTCTACCGCGACGAAAGCCGCAAGATCGACCCCAAGCTGCGCGAGCTGGGTCAGACCCGCGCGGGCTATGCGGTGGGATCGCAGTTCGTCTTTTCCCAGCACTGCAAGGCCAGCCGCGATGTGGGCCTGACCGAAGAGCAGATCGAGGCCATTCCGAACTGGTCCGTTGCGTCATGCTTCAGCGACGTGGAGCGCGCCGTTCTGGCCTATACCGATGCCCTGGTGTTGGAGCGGGGGCGGGTGCCGGACGCGCTGTTCACGACGCTGAAGCAGCACCTGTCGGATGAAGAAATTCTGGAATTCACTTACATCACCTGCACCTACATGATGCACGCCATCATGAGCCGCGCGCTACGGCTGGAATATGACGATGTGGACGAACGGGTGGTCGAAATTGCAGCCCCGGAAGGGGCGGACCAAGACGTCATGTCGATGGTCGATACAAAGGAGGATTAATCATGGGCTATCATCACCTGGCGCTGGCCACCAAGGACATGAAAGCGACCCACAAATTCTATGAAGAGATCATGGGGTTTGAGCTGGTGAAGGTCGAAATTCAGCCGGTGCAAACCGGCGGCTGGGGCAAGCATTTTTTCTATCGCATGGACGGCGATGATTCCCTGTTCATTGCGTTTTGGGAACTGCATGACGTGCCCAACCAGGACACGCTGAACTACGATCTGAACGACGCGGCCAATTTGCCGCCGGGCACCAACCATTTTTCCTTCGATGTCAAAACCAAAGAAGAGCTGGATGCGTGGCGCGACAAATGGAACGCCGCCGGTCTGGACGTGCTGGAGATCGATCACAATTGGTGTCATTCCGTGTACACCCGCGACCCTAACGACAATATCGTCGAGTTCTGCCTCACGACCGGTGCTTTTACGAACGCCGACCGGGAACGGGCTTTGGCCGCATTGGATGAAACGGAGTTCAACCAGTCGCCGCCGCCGGGAGAAATCAAAACGTGGCCGGTGAAGGCGGCTTAGCTCGTTTCGAAAACCTCCGTAAACTTCCGGTGTAAGGCGGGACGGACCCCGGTGAAGGTCTCGAGCAGGATGGGGCAGGCGGGCCGCCCTTCAAGCGAAGATAGGATATCGCCGAAAGGTCGTTCGCTGAGATTGATGCGATCATTTTGTCGGTTGTCGCGCTTAAGCAGAACGGCCCAAACATTCTGGCGAATGGTCACGAGGTTATGTTCTCAACGAACGTTTTGGGGCCGTTTCTCTTCACGCAACTTCTGATCGATCCCCTCGAAAAAGCGGATGGCATGGTGTTGCACGTGGTGGCGCCGTTCCGTCGAGACATCGATTGGGAAGATCTTGAAAACATCAAGCATCATCGACCCATGATCGCATATGAGCGCACAAAAACCCTCAATCGGATCATAGCGGGCGAAATGGCACGGCGTTACGAGGGGCGGATAACATCTGTCGCGTTTGATCCGTCATTCATTATCGACAAGACGGATCCTGATCTTGCGAAGCGTTGGCCGACAGGCATTGCGGGGTTTTACTGGCGGGTTTTCGCAGCGCTGGCGGCCCGGCCGCCAAAGGTCGCAGGTGTCGCGATCGCCGATCTCGTGAGTAGGTGTGCGGACCGCGAAAGTCTCAATGGCGGCTATTTTAAATTAAACAAGCATCGCGATATGCGGGATGACGCCATGAACGACCCTGCGCTTGGCGCGCGGTTGTGGACGACGCTGCAGCGTCTGACGGCGGTGGACGGCGCTGAGAACCACACAAGTGAGTGGCGGACTCCGATGAATACGCCTTAGGTCCGCTCAAAAACCTCCGTAAACTGACGAGAGAGGGCGGCGTCGACGTCGGCATAGGTCACGGGCAAGCCAAGGTCCACCAAGCTCGTCACGCCGTGTTGCTGGATACCGCAGGGTACGATGCCGCTGAAATGATCGAGGTCCGGCTCCACGTTCAGGCTGATGCCGTGAAACGTGACCCATTTGCGCACCCGCACGCCGATGGCGGCGATCTTGTCTTCGCGGCCAGGCCCCTTCGTAGGCCGGCGCACCCAAACGCCCACCCGGTCGGGCCGGGTTTCGCCGACCACGTTGAATTCCGCCAGTGTTTTGATGAGCCAGGTTTCAAGCTGGGTGACGAAGGCCCGCAGGTCGCGCCCGCGCTTGTTGAGATCGAGCATCACATAGCCCACCCGCTGTCCCGGCCCGTGATAAGTGAACTGGCCGCCGCGCCCGGTTTTGTAGACGGGGAAGCGGTCGGGCATCAGCAGGTCTTCTTCCTTGGCGCTGGTGCCGGCCGTATAGAGCGGCGGATGCTCCAGCAGCCACACCATCTCCGGCGCGTCGCCCGCCGCGATTTTCGCCGCACGCGCCTCCATGAACGCTTCGGCCTCGCGGTAATCCACCGGCATGTCGGAAATCCGCCACTCCACGGCGGAAACCGCTCGCAGCGGCTGGGGTGTTTTTAGAGAGGCGGTGTCGCTCATCTGTCCAACCGTTCTTTCTTAACCGCCCATCTTACCGGCTTCGGTGGGATAGGCATCGCTTTCTTCCACCAATGCGCGGAGGGATGCAAACAGCCACCGGCCGTCTTGGCGGACGAACTCATCCTCATAGGTGCCGATTATGCGGATATATTGGAGCGATCCGTCCGACGGCAACCCCGTCCACATCATGAGAAACCGCCATAAGCCGGTCGCCCGGTCGCCATCCACGGTGATGCGCGGGTTCATCACCATGTGAGCGGAATTGCGCATACCGCTGGGCGTGCCCATGGTCGAGAAGAAGGCGTGCAGCTCCTTGTGGCCGTGACAGGTGGCGATGCCGGGCGCGTCCCACACACTGTCAGCCGCGAACAGAGTGACCACCGTGTCTGGATTATGGTCGTCGTCGCAGGCAGCGCAGTAAGCGGCTTTCAACTCGCAGATTTCCTGTTTGTCTTCCAGCAATTGCAGCCGTTGCAGAATGGCGGGGTCCGTCATGGCGCGTCCTTACGCTTGAACCAGCTTCGGGCGCCCAAAGGGCAGGGGGGTGATGTCCTTGAAATGGGCCGCCAGGTCGTCCGCCGTCATGGGATCGTCAGAGAACAGAACATATTCCTCGCTCGGGTGGCGCCACAGTGCCGTCCGTCTTCCGTTAAACGACAGACATTGTCCGTTCATGTGGCCGGCTTGGTCGCTGGCCAGCCATACGATGCCTTGCGCCACTTCGTCCGGGGCGCCGAAGCCCATTTCCGCCGGACTGGGCGCCGTTTCGCCTTTTTGTTCTGCCAATCCTTTGGCCCGCTCGAACACGACTTGTGTCATGTCGGTGTCGGCCACCGGCCACATGGCATTGGTGCGGATGTTGAATTTGGTCAGTTCCAAGACGGCGGTGCGCAGCAGCCCCATCATGCCTTCCTTCGCGGCGGCATAATTCGCTTGCCCGAAGCCGCCCGCCAGGCCCGACCCGGACGTGATCAGGATGATGTGCCCGCCGGTTTCCTTCATGGCGAGGCCGGCATATTTGGTGCAGAGGAAGGCACCGCGCAAATGCACGGCCACCACCTCGTCGAATTCCTCGGGCGACATTTTCAGGATCGTCCGGTCACGGACCACGCCTGCGTTGTGGATGATGGTGTCGATGCCGCCATAAGCAGTAACGCAAGTGCTCACGAGTTTTTGGCAGACATCATCTTCGGCAATGGAGCCCGCTACGGTGTGCACCTCGCTGCCCGCTGCCCGAATCTGCTCTTCCACCTCGCCCAACGCGGTTTTGTTGGTGCCGTTGATCACCAGCTTCGCCCCTTCGGCGGCGCAAGCGACGGCAAAGGCGCGCCCCAACCCCCGGGACGAGCCGGTTATGGCGATGCGTTTCCCTGCAAGTTTCATAGTGTTTCCTTCTTTTGCGGGCACGCCGTCACAGGCCGAGCCGTTCTTGTCCGCGTGTCACGGCCATATCCATAATGTGGCGGTTGCCCCGGTTCCACATCACATTCAAAGTCACCGCTTCGATGCGCCATCCTTGGTCCGTTTTGACCAGGCGGTCGTCGTAATAGCCGCCCAAGGCGAAGTCGTCATTACCCTGATCGTTGATCAGGAAATGCTCCGCTTTCATATACATGCGCAACCGGGCGCGGTTTCCGTCCAGATCCACGATGGGATTGGACATGACGTGCTGTGTGGCGTCCAGACCGGTAAAAAGCACCTTGCAGCCCGCCACCCAATCGTCCGCCCGCATGGGGCCGCCGGGCTCGCCGCTATAGGACGAAAAATCCATCGTTATCTCGTCCATAAAGATGCTGCGAAACAACGCCCAGTCCCGCGTGTCGATGCCGAGTGCATATTCATAGCGGCGGCGGACGATGTTGGTGTGATCTTCAAACGTCATTGGATGTGATCCTCAAAGCAGATGCGGTGCTAACAGGCTGTGCGACCCGGCCGCAAGCTCTGTGACTTGCACCCGGTCGATCCCGAGCTGGGTTAAGCCGTTTAAAGCCTCGGCCACCTGTTGCGGCTCGCCCACAAAACGGGACAGATAGCCGTCGCCCAATCCGGATTTGAGCCCCGCCACCATCGGGTCGTCGCCCACCGCCGTGAGGATGAAAATGCCGAGGGGAATCGTATCGTTGATGTCGCGCACACGCGCTACGTTTTCCCGCACCTCGTCTTCGGTGACGGTGGCCAGAATTCCGAAGTCCAGATGCCCCACGCGGGTGGCCCGGGCACTTGCTTTGACTTCAAGACGATCGACCAGCGGTGTGGATTCGCGGATGTTTCGGGGGCCGCCGGCCGATGAAATGAGGGGCGGCGGTGTGTCGGTGACGTCCGCCAAGCGCTGATCGCCCGATATGTTCACGTGATAATGCGTGCCCTGAAAGGCGCATTGTCCGGTGGCCAAAAGCTGCCGCACGATTTGGAGCGCTTCGATATACATCGACACCCGGGTGGGCCCGTCCGGATAGGTCTTGCCCATGGCTTCGATTTCGTCTTGCAGCCAGCCGGCGCCAAGTCCGGCTTCGAACCGACCGTTGGAGGCGGCTTGCAGCGACAGGGCGGCTTGCGCGAATTCGACCGGCGACCGGAACAAATTGTTGCAGAAGGAGGTGGTCAGCTTCACCCGGGTCGTAGCACACGCCATCTGAGTGGCCGCAACGAAGACGTGGGGATAGCGGGTCTCGCCGACCCAAAGATGATCGCTGGCGCAGATGCCATGCCAGCCCTCTTGCTCTTTAGCGCGGGCCCAGTCTACCGGCGAGACACCGGTCCCCGCCGGGAAATTCGCGAAATATTCCATGGTTTCCTCAAATTATGTCCTCAAGTCCCGCTGATGCGGGGCCTGGATGGCTATTTTTACTGAACCGTAACCGGAAGGTGAAAGTCTGTGGTTCCTAACCAAAGCCTATTGGAAGCACTCAAATTGTCTACAACTCTGAACACCGTCGGCGTTGAAATTTCAGTCGTTTTAGGCAATGCCACCATGCCCATGAAGCAACTCTTGCGCATGGGGCGGGGCGCCGTGATCGAGCTGGACAGCCGCGAAGACGAAGAAGTGTGGATTTTGGCGAATAACCGGGTCGTGGCCCGCGGCGAAATCATGGTCCAGGGCGACAAGTTGGCGGTTTCCGTTACCGAGACGCTCAAAGCCGGCGATCAAATCACCTCCCGCTGAGCTTGACGGCTCAGCCAGCTTTTCCCATCTCTATTTGTACATGCTAGAAGTGTAATAACGCATATTTTTTGCGTTTACGTCTTGAATTGATAATTGTACACTAATATTTGTTCTTTAGGTAATGTATTACACATATTTTACGTGAAATAGCGTGCCTGGCGCGCTATCGGCTCCGGAGGAGCGCGCGCTCTATGTTCCCCATCGTTCTCGATCTTTCTGTGCTGCGTGTGGGTCTGGTCGGCAATGGCCGGGCGGCGCTCCAGCGTTTGCGTTTGCTGGATGAAGATGACGCGCGCCATGTGCAGGTGTTCGGTGAACATCCAAGCCCGGATCTTGCCGCGAGAGCCGGCGAACGTCTGATCCGCCGTTTGCCCACGCGCGATGAAATTGCCGGATGTCACGTGTTGTTTGTGGCGGGCCTCGAGCCCGGCCAAAGTGCGGCCCTGGCGGCGCAGGCCCGGGAAGAGGGCGTGCTGGTGAACACGGAAGATGTCCGTGACCTGTGCGATTTTCACATGCCGGCAAGCGTGCGCCGTGGCGACTTGCTTCTCAGCGTGTCCACCGGTGGCGCGTCACCCGGACTTGCGCGCCGCCTGAAATCGGAACTCTCCGGCCAGTTCGGTCCGGAATGGAGCGATCGGGTGGAAGAAATCAGCGATCAGCGGAGGCGGTGGCGCGACGCCGGACTGGATCTGCCGACGGTGTCGCAGCGTACGGATGATTTCATCGACAAGAAAGGATGGCTGTCATGAATGCCATCGCGACACAATCCGTCATCGACCGCCGGTCGACGGGCGCGCCGCGCGCCTTTGATTTGGCGGGCGATGAAGCCGTGACGCCGGAAATGGCTACGCGCCTCAAGGTATTGCAGAAGCAATATGAAGGCGTGACCGGGCTCGAGCTGCTGCGGTCCATGGTGACGAAAGAGTTCAAAGACGAGATTACGATCGTTTCGTCCTTCGGTTCCGAGTCTGCGGTGCTGTTGCATCTGATTGCGGAAGTTGATCCCACCGTACCGGTAATCTTTCTCAACACGGGCAAGCTGTTCGGTGAAACTTTGCGCTATCGCGACCGTCTGCAGGAAGCGCTTGGCCTCACCGACATTCGGGCCATTGGTCCGCATCCGAACGATGAGAAAGAATATGATCCGGACGGTGTTCTGTGGAACGAGGATCCGGACAAGTGCTGCCATTTTCGGAAGGTGCTGCCGTTGAAGCGCGCCCTGAAAGGATTCTCCGCACAGATCACCGGGCGTAAACGATTCCAAACCGGCGCCCGCGCCGCCATGGAAACGATCGAGGTGAGCGACGGTCTGTTCAAGATCAATCCGTTGGCCAATTGGTCGTTGGAAGATTTGCAGCGCTATGTTGACCGTCACAAATTACCCCAGCATCCGTTGGTGAAAGACGGCTATTTGTCCATTGGCTGCATGCCGTGCACCGATCGGGTGAAAGAGGGGGGCGACTATCGGTCCGGCCGCTGGTCGGGTCTCGATAAAGATGAATGCGGCATTCACGGCCCCAGCCTGACCGACGGCGAAGGCATTTAGGGCCTGTCCACCGACACGGGGCCGTCACACTGTTTTGGCGCGCAACGCTGGCCAAAATCTAACTTTTCTAAAGCAATACTAGCCTGCGCCCTGTGGGTTCCGTGAGGGACGCCGCCAACTGTGAGTTTTGGAGTTTTCCGGTTTTGCCTTATTGGTGTTGTGGTGATCCGTGCCGTTTCGACGATACCCGGTTGCATCTTCACCAATCATATGTGATTGCGCTTGATTGGTGCGTCCAAACTGGCATCGCTAAAGTCCCATCAGGATGGGTGAGTGAAAGGCAAAAGTTGGATGAGCGATTCGCTTTCGGAAGTCGTCACGAAGAAAGGCGCAATCACGAGCCAGCATATTCTGGATTCAGCGGTGGACGTTATCTACGAAATCGGGCTGCCGAACCTTACGTTTCGTGCGGTCGCTGATCGTGCAGGTTTGTCGCGGGGTGCTCTGCTCCACCATTTTAAAGACAAAGCAGCGCTGCTGACCTCATTGATCGGCCATATCTACCGCAAGCGTCAGAGGGACATGTTCGAGGGCGTTCAGGCCCTTACGGAAGAACAGCGCCGGATCGATCAGTCGGGTGTGGATCTGATGCTCTGGATGGCTCGGCAGCCTTACTCTGTTGTGTTGAGGGAGCTCCAAGCCTATGCGCGCACCGAAAAAAACCTCATGAAGGTGCTCCAACGAGAAGCAGCGGAACATGTCAAACAGTTGACGGCGGATCGCCCAGAGCTTTTCCCGGAATGGGAGTTCGAAGGGTCCCCCGTGAGTGGCGCAAGCCTTCTGATCCGGGCAGCGACAAACGGGTTTGCTACCATGTCTGTCCATGCCGAGCTTGAGGCAGATGAGGCCGAGTTCGTCGAATTGCTCAAATTTGCATTGAGAAAAATTAGCCAGCGCCCGTCATCCAGCTAACTTCTATCTCGACTGGCGAGTGTGTGTGGCAATTTCATCACACGCGTTAGGTGATTTTCCCTCCCTTAAACCGGACACGTTGACTTTTTTGTGATGAAACGTGATAACCGGACAACGTGATTGTTTTCGTGGGCTGCATGTGCGTGTCCCGTTGAGAAAAATAACACATTATTTGGGAGGGGAAGAGAATGAAGAATTCTACTTCGCGTGCGGCCCTTTTGGGAGCAGCATTTTTTTCACTCGTCGCCACAGATTTTTCGAGCGCGTTGGCGCAGATGGACGAAATCATCGTCACGTCCCGCAAACGCGAGGAAAGCCTGTTTGCCGTGCCGGTAGCGGTGACGGTTTTGGGTGAGCGCGCCATCGAAGCGGTCTCACCGGCTGACCTTCAAGATCTGACGGGCTTGGCGCCGAACATGTTCATCGGGTTGAACACGGCGGGGCCCGGCGCATCAGCTATCTTCAGTCGTGGTCAAGGCTACGCAGATATCGAAAAAACGCAGAACCCGGCCGTGGGCGTTTCGGTAGACGGTATGTTTATCGGCACCAACACAGGCCAGCTCTTGGATGCCTTTGACATTGAGCAGGTGGAAGTCAACCGCGGTCCGCAAGGGCTGCTTTTCGGTAAGAACACGACCGCAGGCGTGATTGACGTTAAGCGCACCCGGCCAACCGGCGAACTTGGCTTCCGCGGATCAGCGTCTGTCGGGAGTTACAACGAGCGGATCTTCAAGGCCGTCGGCAATACGCCCAGCTTCTTTAACGATATCTTTGCGGTGAAGGTTGGCATCACCCACCGGCGCCGTGACGGCTATTACGGGAACCTTTACGACGGGCGTGATGAAGGCGACCTGGAGTATTTCGGCGTTAACGCCATGCTGTCGATCGAGCCGGCCAGTTGGATGGATGGTTTGATCGTTTATGACTTCATTGAACAGCGTGGTGACGGTCAGCCGGTTCAAAACGCGAACAGGCTGAACGAACGTTTGTCCGGTGTGGCCTTGGGGAACCCCGCCGGGTTGGGCCCGCACCAAGTTGCGACGGACCTCGCTCAGATTTCTGACCTGGACGCGAGACGGATCAGCGGTGAGTTCAACTTCGACACGCCGATCGGCGATCTTTCGTCAATCACCGCCTATTTTGATACGTCCGACCGCGTGGCCCAGGATTTCGACGGCACTTGTGCGACCGACCTGGCAGGCCTCGGATGTGCACCATTGCTCGCGTCAAACTTCCGGTTCCCGCCTCCTTCTCTGCATACGGATCGTAATCAAGAATACGATCAGTTTACCCAGGAAATTCGCCTGGTTTCTGATCTTGGGGAGATCTTCGGTGAGCTTCCTGTCGTAGAGGGCGCGACCTTGACGACCGGCGGTTATCTGTTCTTCGGTGACATTCAGCTCATTCAAAATACGGATCTTGGGCTCCCCATTCCGTTTGCAGAACAAGTCGGCACCGAGCAAACGCGTTCGTATGCCGGTTTCGCTGCCATGGACGTGGACATTACAAGCCGGGTTTCAATTTCTGCCGGCGGGCGCTTTATCCGGGAAGAGAAAGATTTTTCTAACATCTTTTTCTCACGGGGGAACATCGGCGCTCCCGGGGGGTCGATCACATTCGGTGACATCACTGGTGTGGTTCTGGATCGGCGCAGCGAAGATGCCGCATTCGAGGCCTGGATCACGAGGTTCGGCATTGATGTGCAGGTCACGGACGAAATATTGGCCTATTTCAGCCGTGCTGAAGGTTTCCGAAGCGGCGGGTTCTCCATTCGTGCAACGGGTGCGGAAGCCTTTGAAGGTGTGAACAGTTGTGCACCAGACAATGGCGTGCCGCCTGCGGGGGAACTGCTGTGTCCTGAAAACAACTTCTTCACCTTTGAACCGGAAACGAATACGACCTACGAATTTGGTTTGAAAGGGGATGTGTTCGAAAGCGCTGTGCAGTTCGGTCTTGTAGGTTTCTGGCAGAAAGTTGAAGACTATCAGGTCAGCGCCGTCACCAACACGCCTGGCTTTGCGCGTGCGACGTCGACTTATATCAACAACTTCCAAGAAACCGGGGGTTGGGGTATTGAAGGTGAGTTGATTTTCGACGTTCCGTTTATTGAGGGGTTGGTCCTGACGGCAGTCGGCGGGTACCAAGACATCGAAATCAAAGAGGCATTGATCGATGCACGTCGTTTGCCGGTTGGACCTGGCGGACAGCCCGGCTCACCCGCGCAGGGCTTCATTGATTTGTCGGACACTGCACTAACCAGAACGCCCGAGTTCCAATATACGTTGTCGGGTACCTACGAGCGTCACCTCTTCGGTGACTACTCGATGAACACGTCCCTGACGTGGCGGTTCCAAGACGATTTCGTGATTGGCAGTCTCGGCACCGAAACCGACATTCAAGAAGGCTACGGACTTCTGGACGCTCGGGTGAGCTTGTTGTCCGAAAAAGGGTGGCAGTTCTCTGTAATCGGGAAAAACTTGACCAACAAGGATTACAGAAACAACTCTCTGCCGTCCGTGAATTTCCAGGGGTGGGGTAACCCGACGATCATCACGTTCGAGTTACGTGGTGAATTCTAGTTTCCTCCCTTACTTCCAAGTGACCCATCCTTGGTGAAACTGAGCCGCCGTGGTACTCGACCACGGCGGCATTTTCATTTTGAATGACTTGCACGATTTGACTTCTTATTGGCTCTTTTGAAAAAAGTGGGCCCGATGGAGAGAAGATTAGTGTGATGCAGATTGGGAAAGCGCTTTGAGAGCAAAGATTCTAGCCGCACTAATATGTCTGTCGATCACAGGATGTGGGGACAATTCGGAGGTAATATCGGCATCCGATACGTCTGAAGCGGCCCCGGCGGCAACCACAGAATCAGCTCAGACGCCGCAAGCTGAGCCGGATGTGAAGCCGGAGGATGCGTTTTCGCTTTACGCACGCGATGATTTCCCGCGCCAGGTGTTTTGGGGTGACACCCACGTCCATTCCAATCTTTCCATGGATGCGAATCTTTTCGGGAACCGCAAGCTCAGCCCGACTCAAGCTTTTCGGTTTGCCCGTGGCGAGACGGTAACGACCAATACCGGGCAAAAGGTCAAGCTGCGTCGGCCTCTCGACTTTCTGGTCGTTTCCGATCATGCGGAGTATTTGGGCGTGATGGAAGGACTTCAGCGCGCTGACGAAGTTTTGCTGCAGGATGAGACGGCACGTCGTTGGTCGAAACAACTGGCGGCCGGCGATTTGACGCCCATGACCGAGTTTTCACAGTCTCTCGCCACAGGCAGACAACTTTTGGAAAATACAGACTTTGCCAATTCGGTGTGGCGGCGGATTGTGGATGGCGCGGATGCGCAAAACACACCCGGCGTGTTCACGGCCTTTATCGGCTACGAATGGACGTCCATGCCGGAAAACGCCAACCTTCACCGGGTGGTGATTTTCAGGGACGGTGCGGACAAGACATCGCAGGTCTTGCCCTTTAGCGCGCTTGACAGCAGCAGGCCGGAGGATCTGTGGGCCTACCTCGCGCGCTATGAAGAGAAGACGGGCGGCCAAGCCATCGCCATTCCGCATAACTCAAACATTAGCGGCGGACGTATGTTCAGCGAGCTGATGAGTGATGGTCAACCCATCACGGCGGATTATGCGCGCACACGGGCATTGTACGAACCGATTGTGGAAGTCACGCAGGTGAAAGGCGACAGCGAAACCCATCCGTTCCTGTCGCCGGACGACGAATTCGCCGATTATGAATCCTGGGATCAGTCGAATATTGGGTTTAACGAACCCCACCAGGACAGTTGGTTCAGAGGTGAATATGCGCGCTCTGCCCTCAAGACCGGCCTGGCGATCGAGGCGGAAACGGGGGCCAATCCGTATCGTTTCGGATTGATCGGGAGCACGGACTCCCACACGTCGCTCGCAACGGGGGACGAAAACGATTACTGGGGCAAGTTCGTGACAGCCCACCCTTCGCCGGATCGCTGGCGGCAACCTATGGTGCAATCCGATTTACGGTTTATGACATTCGAATGGCAAATGGCGGCGTCGGGCTATGCCGCGGTATGGGCAACGGAAAATACCCGCGAAGCCATCTTCGATGCGATGCGCCGGCGTGAGACTTATGCCACCACAGGGCCGCGTATGACCGTCCGCCTTTTCGGCGGTTGGACGTTTGACGACCAGGATGCGGTTCGGCCTGACCTTGCCAAGACGGGCTACGATAAAGGTGTGCCCATGGGGGGCATGCTGCCCGCCGCACCGGACGGCGAAGCGCCTGCCTTCCTGGTCTCGGCCTTGAAGGATCCCGATGGCGCGAATTTAGATCGTGTGCAGATCATTAAGGGGTGGCTCGATGCGGAAGGCAAGACCCACGAGCAGGTTTATGACGTCGCGGTGTCGGACGGCCGGGTACCGGGCGCCGACGGCAAGATACCGCCGGTGGGAAACACTGTGGATGAGGAAAGCGCTACCTATACCAACACGATCGGCGCCACCGAATTTGCGACCTTGTGGCGCGATCCGGATTTCAACCCGCGCGAACCCGCCTTTTACTATGTGCGTGTCCTTGAAATCCCGACGCCGCGCTGGACGACCTATGATGCGGCGGTTTATGGCCTGACTTTGCCCGACGAAGTGCCGCGCATCACACAGGAACGGGCCTACACCTCTGCCATTTGGTATCGGCCGGGAAATTAGGGAGCCTTTCTGGCCTTGCAGGGCGTTCGGTGGCGCGTCGGCCGGGCGCGCATTTCCGGGATAGAAACGCTTCACAAGTGCCATCGGATTTGCTACACGCTCAAGCCTTATGCGGTCGTGGCGGAACTGGTAGACGCGCAGCGTTGAGGTCGCTGTGGGGTAAAACCTGTGGAAGTTCGAGTCTTCTCGACCGCACCATACAGGCCCGTTTCATAACTCATTGATTTGGTGAGCGGGATGCGAGGGCACTGCCTTCGGCTAATTCGAATGGCCGGGCAGGATGCACTCCGCTTCCGCAATAGGCGTGTGAGCGATCGTCGCAGCTAAAGGGACAGGATCTTATGACCGAAAACCTGAGCCCAGTAGCTGAAGGAACCGCCCCGGCCGAAGCGCTGTCTCCCAGTTTTGTCCGCGATGTGGTCGATGCGCTCGACCGCGGCGATGTGGCCGCCGTGCGCGAGAAGACCGCGGGTCTGCATGCGGCCGACTTGGCCGATTTGATCAGCTTGATCCGCCCGGATGAACGCCGCGAATTGATGGACGTGCTCGGCGCGTCGCTCGATCCCAATGTATTGACCGAGCTGGAAGAAGGGGTGCGCGACGAAGTGCTGCCTCTCATCAAGCCGGAAGCGATCGCCCGTGCCGTTGAGGTGCTGGATTCCGACGATGCCGTCTACTTACTCGAGGATCTCGACGAGGCGCGGCAGCGGGAAATCCTGAATCAGGTCCAAGAAACGGACCGTGCGGCGGTTGAATACAGTCTTCAGTACCCTGAAAACAGTGCCGGCCGCTTGATGCAGCGGCAAATCATTACGGTGCCGCCGTTTTGGACCGTCGGGCAGACCATCGACTATATGCGCGAAACCGACAACCTGCCCCAGGAGTTTCTGCACATTTTTGTTGTCGATCCGGCATTTCATCCTTTGGGGACAGTGCCCACCAGCCGCATTTTGCGTACCAAGCGGCCGGTGAAGATCGGCGACATTATGGATCCGGATCCCATCCTTATCCCCGCCGGGATGGACGAAGAAGAAGTCGCCTATCAGTTCGAGCAATATCATCTCTACTCGGCGCCGGTGATCGACAGTAACAGCCGCCTGTGCGGCATGATCACCGTTGACGATGTGGTGGGGGTGATCCAAGAAACCAACGAAGCCGACATCCTGCAATTGGGTGGCGTAAACGAAGAAGCCGAAGTCACCGATACGGTGCTGACCACCACCCGGCGCCGGTTTAGCTGGTTGTTCGTCAATCTACTCACGGCCATCTTGGCGTCGGTTGTGATCGCCTTTTTCGACGGCACGATCGAGGAGTTGGTGGCCTTGGCCGTGCTCATGCCCATCGTGGCCAGCATGGGGGGCAATGCGGGTACTCAGACGCTGACGGTCGCCGTGCGGGCGCTCGCGACCCGGGAACTGACACCGACCAACATGATCCGCGTGGTCGGCCGGGAAACCATGGTGGGTGCCCTTAATGGCGTGGTGTTCGCTTTGCTTATGGGGGCCGTTGGCGGCTTATGGTTTCAAAGCACCGATTTGGGCATCGTATTGGCGGCTGCCATGCTGATTAACCTGCTATTTGCCGGGTTGGCGGGCATTTTGATCCCTATTACCTTGCATCGCATGGGCATTGACCCGGCGATTTCGTCCACCGTCTTTGTCACGACCGTGACCGATGTGGTTGGTTTTTTTGTGTTTTTGGGCCTTGCCGCATGGTACCTGTTCTGACGGGGCCGTAAGGCGATGGGGGTCTGTCCGTCAGGCAGGGATTGATTGTGATCAGATACGCGTTTTTGGCTGTTTTATTGGTTATCACGCCGGTTGGCGGGGGGAGCGGTGCGGCCGAAGCCCAGGAATGGCGCTCCCTTGAACCGATGCAAACCGGGCGTGCCCGGGCCGGCATTGCTGTGGTCAATGGCGAAATCTATGTGGCCGGCGGCTCGGGCCTGACCGGGCCGGAAGACGCATTCGAAGTATTGGATCCTATCGGTGAGCATTGGCGGCCCTTGCCGGCCATGCCTCAGGGGCGTGAGCATTTCGGCATGGCCGCCCTGGGTAAAGATCTTTATGTCGCCGGCGGTTTCACCAGCCAAAGCAACAATCAGCCCACCCGCACGGTGCAAGTCTTCGACACGGTGTCTCAATCCTGGCGAAACGCGCCCAACATGCCGGGCGTGCGGTCCGGCCACGCCATGGTGTCCCACAATGGACGGCTTTATGTGATGGGGGGCCGGGGCACCAGCGCGCAAGATGTCTACGTGTTCGACCCGGTTCGGCAAAGATGGCGCATCGCCACCACCAAATTAACCGTCGCCCGTGAAGGAGCGGCGGCCCTGGTAAACAAGGGCCGCATCTTTTTCATCGGCGGACGCAGCCTGTCCGGCCAGGCCACGGGCCGGGTGGAAAGCTGGGACCCCAGCGGCGGCCAATGGCGGCGCCACCGGGACTTGCCGGTCGCCCGTTCGGGACTCACCGCCGTATCGCTCAAGGGCCGCATTCATGTGGCCGGCGGCGAAAGCCTCAAGCCCTTACGCACCTATGACAATCACGACGTCTATAATTTCGGGGCCGATGCCTGGGGCCGCGGCAAGAAACTGTCCAGTCCGCGGCAAGGCCTCGTGTCGGCAGCGGTCGGCGACAGATGGTTTGTGATCGGCGGCGGGCCAGGGGCCGGATTCCTGACTGTGTTTACGCCGACCGACGCGGTCGAAGTCTACGGCCCTTAACCGGCAGGAAGATGAGCCTGCCCTGGGTACGCCGCATGAAAGGGTAAAACGAACGCCATGATCCCCAACGACTACCCCACTTTGAATTTCGATTTGGGTGAAACCGCTGACATGCTGCGCGACACGGTGCGCAGCTTTACCGCCGATCATATTACGCCTCGGGCGCAAGACATCGACCACACCAACGAGTTTCCGCGCGATTTGTGGCCCAAGCTGGGCGAGCTGGGATTGCTGGGTGTCACCGTGGAAGAAGAGTATGGCGGGGCGGGCATGGGCTATCTGGAACATGCCGTCATCATGGAAGAGATTTCGCGCGGCTCGGCGTCCGTGGGCTTGTCCTACAGCGCCCATTCCAATTTGTGCGTGAACCAAATCCGCCGCTGGGCGACAGACGAACAAAAAGGCAAGTACCTGCCCAAGCTGATTTCCGGCGAACATTTGGGGGCGCTCGCCATGAGCGAACCCGGCGCCGGGTCCGATGTAGTGTCCATGAAGTTGCGCGCCGATAAAAAGGGCGACCGCTTCGTTCTTAACGGCAACAAATTTTGGATCACCAATGGTCCGACGGCGGATGTTTTGGTTGTTTATGCCAAGACCGATCCGGAAGCGGGGCCGCGCGGCATCACCGCCTTCCTGATCGAGAAAGACATGAAGGGGTTCTCGACCGCGCAAAAGCTCGACAAGCTGGGCATGCGCGGCTCCGATACGGGCGAGCTGGTTTTCGAAGACTGCGAAGTGCCGGAAGAAAACGTCATGGGGGCGCTCAACGAAGGCGTCAAAGTGCTGATGAGCGGTTTG